>JAKAVC010000012.1 GCA_021817345.1 Deltaproteobacteria bacterium
TCGCGCATCCCCGAGCGACCTTCGGCCATTCCGCCACCAAAAAAATAAATCTCCGGATGAACACGAGCCATCGAAGCCAAATCTCCCGTCCCTTGTATTATGCGCACAGAGTAACAGTCATTTTCAGATAAGGCGCATCCTCGCCAATCCGCTCCGCGGGGAGACGCCGCTTTGCCGCCACATGCGGAAGCCGCGCGATACTAGCGCTCCCATCCGATTCGCCTGGTCAATTCTTCAACCAGCGCGTTGATCGCAATCCGATCCTGGCTGGTCGAGTCGCGGTCGCGCAGCGTGACCGTGTCGTCCTCCATCGTCTGATGGTCGATGGTGACGCCGAACGGCGTGCCGATTTCGTCCTGACGCCGATAGCGCCTCCCGATCGAGCCCGCCTGATCGTACGCAACCATGAAGCGCCGCTTGAGCATCCGCGCCACCTCCTGCGCCTTCTCGGGCTGCCCGCCCTTTCGAAGCAGCGGAAAAACGGCGACCTTCATCGGCGCAAGGCGCGGATCGAGCCGGAGCACGATTCGCTCTTCGCCCTCGACCACGTCCTCGTCGTAGGCGTCGATCAGAAAGGCGAGCAGCGGACGATCGACTCCGACTGCGGGCTCGATTACCCACGGGCGATAACGCGCCTTGGCCTCCTCGTCGAAGTACGTCAGGTCGCGGCCGCTGAACTTCGCATGCTGGTCAAGGTCGTAGCTGCCACGCCGCGCGATACCCTCCAGTTCGCCCCATCCGAACGGGTAGCGATACTCGATATCGGTGGTGCCGCGCGAGTAATGGGCCAGTTCCTCCTGGCTATGCTCGCGAAGCCGCAGATGCTCGGGCGCAATTCCGTACTTGGTGAACCAGTTGAAGCGCTGCTCGACCCAGTAGTGGAACCATCGCTCCTCCTCGGCCGGGTCGGGCTTGACGAAGAACTCCATCTCCATCTGCTCGAACTCGCGGGTGCGGAAGATGAAGTTGCCGGGCGTGATTTCGTTGCGAAACGATTTGCCGATTTGCGCAACGCCGAACGGCAGCTTGACGCGCTGGGTGTCGACCAGGTTCTCGAAGTTCGTGAAGATTCCCTGCGCGGTCTCGGGCCGTAGATAGACGGTGCTGGCGGTGTCCTCGACCGGGCCCATGAAGGTCTTGAACATCAGGTTGAACTGGCGCGATTCGGTTATCTCGCCGCCGCACGCCGGGCATCGCGCCTCGCTCAGGTCGGTCGCGCGAAAGCGCTGCTTGCAGCTTTTGCAATCGACCAGCGGGTCGGTGAAATTCTGCAGATGGCCCGACGCTTCCCAGACCCGGGGATGCTGCAGGATGGCGCTGTCGAGGCCGATCACGTCGGAACGCACCTGGACCATCTCGCGCCACCAGGCTTCCTTGACGTTGCGCTTGAGTTCGACGCCGAGCGGCCCGTAGTCGTAGGTCGAGCCGAGCCCGCCGTAAATGTCGCTTGAGGGAAAGATGATGCCGCGGCGCTTGCACAGGTTGACGATTTTCTCCATCGTAACCGAGCGCTTGTCGCCGGCAGTCTCCTCCTTGGGTTGTGATGCGGACAAGAATTCCTCCTGAACGGACGATTAAGCCTTGCGCTCCATTCCTAGCCGAGCCTGATAATTTCGGCTGAGACGCTGCCGCTTGCGATTTCAAGGATAGCGACCGTGCCGGGCACTCCGACGAGGTTGTGCGGCAAGGTGGCGCTGCCCGGGTTGACGACCAGCGTGTCGCCGAAGCGCACAACACCCTCGACGTGGCTGTGGCCCTGTACGACCACGTCCACCGGGCCGCCGAAGTGCGAGTCCATCGCGTTTCGAAACACCTCTTCCGACGTTTCATCAGGCGTCGGTATCGCATGGACCAGTCCGACCCGCACACCCTCGATCTCCAGCAGATGGGCCTCGCGCACCCGTTCGTCGGGTTCGAGCTTGAAGCGATGGCCGTCAAGGCCCTCGTCGCCGTTGCCGAGCGCCGCGATAACCGGCGCAAGCCGCGCCAACTCGTCGAGCACCCGGTTGACGTAAACGTCGCCCGCGTGCATCACCAGGTCGATGCCGCGAAACGCCTCGAACACCGCCGGCGGCAGATGCTCGCAGGCTTCCGGTATGTGTGTGTCGGAAATGATCCCGATGCGCATCGCGATGCAATCCGTAAGGCGGTTACGGAACGCGAGCTTTTAACGTTACCATGCGGCGGAATCCCCAGCAATTTGCGCCCCATTCATTCCCATGCGGCGTCCGCGGGAGACCCTGGCCGTACACGGGCGATCCCCCGCGTTCGCGCGTTATGGCTTCGCGAGCGTCCCGGCGTATCGCCGGCCTTCCGCCCTTGAACCGCGCGCTTTCGCTGGGTCATCCTAGGCGGCGCAACCTGTCCGCGGACGCTCTCGCGCCAGGCCCGTGCGGTTCGGAGGAGGAACCCTGCCATGTTGAAACCCAGATTTGTTCTTGTCGCCGCGACAATGGCGCTCTCGATAGTTGCCGCGGGATGCGGTCACAAGCTGATCGCCGCGCCCGGCGAACAGACGGTCGCGGTCTATCCGGATGAAGCCACCTATCTGAAGCTACAGCACTTGAAGAAAGAGGGCGGGATGGCCGGGATGCTCGGCGGAATCGGCCAGAACTTTACCGCGGTGCGGGTGGACGACAGGACTCCGGTCAAAGTCCTGAGCAGCGATAACAAAGGCGCGATTATCCAGGTGCTCAAGGGGCCGCATCTGGGACTCAAGGGCTTCGTACCGAAGAATAGTCTCGACTAGCGGGCGGCCAAAGCGCACCGGCATGGCCGAGGAGACATCGAGTCGCGCCGAATCGTCCTATTCGAGCGGGCGCGTCCCGATTATTCCCGCGCGTTCCAGCGCTTCTATCTCCGCATCGCTCATCCCGAGGACTTCACGCAGGACCGTCTCGTTATGCTCGCCGAGGAGCGGCGCGGGCCGGTCGGTTTCGAGTGGGGTCTGCGAGAAGCGCGCGACCGCGCCGGGATAAAGATGGGTCCCAACGACCGCGCGCTCGACCGGCACGAAAAATCCGCGCGCCTGGATCTGCTCGTCGGCCATTACCGCCGGCGCCGAGTTCACTTGACCGGCCGGCACGCCCGCCCCGATAAGCCGGCGCGCGATTTCCTCCACTTCCCTTGACCCAAACGCACGGGAAAGCGCATCGTCGAGCGCGTCCTCGTTGCGTTTTCGCGCTTCGGCGGTCGCAAATCGCGGGTCGGCGGCCAGCTCCTCGAGTCCGAGCGCGCCGAGCAGCGCCCGCCACTGGGCCTCGCTCTCAACGCCGACCGCAATCCAGTTGTCCTCGCCGGCGCATCGGTAAATTCCGTGCGGAGCGTACCTCGGATGGCGGTTTCCGCGCGGCGGCGGAATTTTTCCGTTTAGCTGATAGTCGAGGAGCGCCTCGGCCATCAGCGGAATCGCCGCCTCGACCTGAGCGAGCTCGATCCACTGCCCGCGCCCGGTGCGCTCGCGCTCATGCAGCGCAACCATCACGGCGAACATCCCGTTGAGCCCGCCGACCGGGTCGCCGAGCGCGTTGCTGAGCGTGTACGGCTGTCCGCCGTCATGATAGCCCGTGAGCCCAGTCACTCCCGCCATCGCTTCGACGGTGTTTCCGTATCCGCGGGCGTCGCGCTCCGGGCCTTCGGCGCCGAACGACGGCATCGAGATCATCACCAGGCGCGGATTGAGCTCCGACAGCACCCGGTAGGAAAGTCCAAGCCGCTCCATGACGCCCGCGCTGTAGTTCTCGATCAGAACGTCGGCCGTGACGGCAAGCCGCTTGAGCACCTCGACGCCGCGCGGGTCGGCAAGATTCAGCGTGACACCGAGCTTGCCCCGGTTCACCGTGTTGAAGACCGCGGAGCGTTCGATCGGATGCTCCTCCGGCGGGCCCATCGAGAGCGAGCCGCGCCACCAGTCGAAGTGGCGCGTGTCCTCTATTTTGATAACCTCCGCGCCCATCTCGGTGAGCATCGCACCGACCAGCGGCCCCGCCCATCCCATCGAAAGATCGACCACGCGCAGTCTTTCATGCGTCGCCGTGCTCATATCATCCCCGCCTGGCGAAGCCGCGAAAGCTCCGCGTCGTCAAGTCCGAACCGTTCGCCGAAGATCAGGCCGTTATGCTCGCCGAGGCGCGGCGCGGGACGGGTCGGTTCCGGTCGATGGGAGGAGAGGCGAAGCGGCGCGCCGGGAATTCTGATTTCGCCGAGAACCGGATCGCGCAGGGTTTCGAAGTATCCGCGCGCCTTGAGCTGCTCCCATTCGAGCACCTCGGCGATGCTCGGTATCGGTACCAGCGGAAGCTTGCGCTTGTGGCCCTCGCGGTACAGGAACGCGCGGTCGTGCTCGCGAAAGAACGGCTCGACGATCGCCAGCAGCGCGTCGTTGTTGACCATCCGCAAAAGCGCGGTGCGAAACCGCTCGTCGCGGACGAGTTCGGGACGGCCCATCATCTCGCACAGGCCTTCGAACTGCTTGTCGGTCACGCAATGGAGCCCCGCATATCCGTCGCGGCACGCAAGCGTCACGATCAGATACGGCCCGACCAGGTAGCGCTTGCCCACGCGCACTCGCGCGACGCCCGAGTATTGGAACGCGACCGTCTCGTAGATCATCGTCGCAACCGTGGCTTCGAGCAGCGACACGTCCACGTGCTGGCCGCGCCCGAGCGCGAAGTTGCGCGCATACAGCGCCTGCATCGCGCCGATCGCCGCGAAAAGCCCGCCGATGTACTGCGCGAGCGAGCCCGGCGGCGTAAGCGGCTCGCGCGTCGGCTCCCCGACCGGATAGGTCCATCCGCCGCGCGCGAACAGCACGAGGTCGTTTATCGGCGCGTCGCGGTCGGGGCCGTCCTGTCCGAAGTTGGAGATGGATATGATCGAGAGCCTCGGGAAGCGTTCGAGGATATCGTTGGGCGAAAGCCCAACGAGCTTCTGAAGCGTCCCCGGCGCGAAGTTTTCAAACAACAGGTCCGCCCGCTCGAGCATCGCGAGCAGCATCTCACGAGCGCGCTCGTGGCGAAGATCGAGCGTTACGCCAAACTTGTTGGTATTGAGGAAGGCGAACAGTCCTCCGCGGTCCACGGTCTCCTCGCCCGCGCCGCCTCGCGTCGGGCCGCGCCGCCTTGCGCCTTCGCCCCACGGCGGTTCGATCTTGATTACCTCGGCGCCCATCTCGGCCAGCATCCTGGTCGCATAGGGACCGGCGATATGATGCGTGAGATCGACGACGCGGATGTCGCTGAGCGAGTTGTATCGCATGAAAAGATCTGCCCCAAGCCGAATCTGAAACCAATCGGCGCGGCCCGTCAAGTGCTCTCGCGGCCGCATCGGCTTTTGGATTCGATTCGGCGTGCCCGCGGACGTCGGCGGGTTGCCGGGCAAGGATCGTTTCCCACCGGATTAGCGTGTAGAGTAGCGGTCGAGTGTAGGATGAGTACTCTTGTCAGGGCGGCCCGCCTGTTCGCCAGACCAGTGCTGCTTGCGATGCCGGCGCGGCATCGCAAACGGTACGCCCGCAAACTGGCCGAATCGCTCAGCCGTCGCGCGCCAGACCGGTCCGAGCCGTACCCGACGGACGGGGGTGTGATCTATCTGAATGTGGCCGAATCGCACATGATGGCGATGCGGGCGCTCGGACTTTACGAACTGGAAAAGCGCCGATTCCTGAAATCTATACTCAGGCCGGGCGCGGTCTTCGTCGACGCCGGCGCGAACAAGGGTGACTTTTCACTGCTTGCCGCCGCCGCGACCGAAGACAAGGGCCGAGTGATCGCTGTGGAGCCGGAACCGCGCAACCTCAGCGACCTGCGGCGAACCCTCGCGTTGAACCGATACTCGAACGTCGAAATTGTCGAGGCCGCGCTCTCGGACAAGGATTCCTCGGCGACGCTTTACCTGGGCGACAAGAGCGGCTTCCATACACTCAAACCGGGACAGCCGGAGCGCCGAGCCGGAGAACTGCGGGTCAGGACGCGGCGGCTTGACTCCGTCGCCGTGGAACTGGGCGTGGAACGAATCGACGCGCTCAAGATCGATGTCGAGGGCGGCGAAGTCGAACTGCTTCGCGGCGCGCGGAGCGCGCTTGCGTCAAACCCCGGAATCGTGCTGCTCATCGACCTCCATCCGCACCTCGGCGCCGACCTCGACGCGCTTGAGGCGATACTGACGGATTGGGGCTTTCGATTCTTCGCGATGGATTCTCCGCGGCGCCAGCTCGAGCATCTGCCACGGCGTCCAACCGACGTGATCGCGCGAAGAACCCCGGCCGATTGAATCGCCGTCGCGGCCCGTCAGGCGCCCGCACGGCCCCGCAACCTCTTCCTGCGGGAAGCCGCAAGAAATCGCGCCGACGCGCCTGCGGAGCGCGTGCAACGGCGCGGCTGAGGGGCCGCGCAACCGCGCAACGCGCGTGATCATGGTTGCTTGCGCCGCGGTGCCTGATGCGTGCGGAGTGTTATCTCGCAGGCGTTCGACCACATCGGCGACACATGGTTGCTGCTAGAGCGCGTTGACGCCGCGTTCGCCGGTTCTGATCCGCACGACCTCTTCCATCGGCATCACGAAGATCTTGCCGTCTCCGATCCGTCCGGTGCGCGCCGCGCGCTCAATAGTCTCGACCACCTGCGGCGCAAGCTCGTCCGACACGATTATCTCGAGCTTGACCTTGGGCAGAAAATCGACGACGTATTCGGCCCCGCGGTAAAGCTCCGTATGGCCTTTCTGGCGGCCGAACCCTTTGACCTCGCTGACCGTCAACCCCTGCACCCCGATACTCGAGAGAGCTTCTTTGACCTCGTCGAGCTTGAACGGTTTGATAATCGCTTCGACCTTCTTCATATGAACCCCCGGCCTTTCAGCGCAGGTCTTTCGCTGCCCAAAATGCGGCCGCCAGCCTCCTGGTTATGGTATAGCGCCAATACCGCGGACGCTTAATAGAGCCGATATCCGCACCCCAGACCGCCCGCAGCCGCGACAACCGTCCGCCAGTGCCCGTCTGCGGGGACATCTCTCCGGCGAACAATGTACGCAAGGATAATGCCCGCCCCCGCCCCATAAAATCGGGTCATAACAGCAGCTTGTCTGCCTATTTCGCGGACGGTCGATGAAGGCGCGGGCATCATGCGGCCCTGTCCCCTTTGCGCGCCTGGAACCGAGGCTCCTCGCCGGCGATAAGCCGCCGGATGTTCTCATGATGACGGAACAGGACCAGCGCGCTCATCGCGATCGCCAGCATCAGGTACGGACGCGGTCCCGCCAAAGCCGCGACCGCGGGCACGAGCACGATCGCCGCGCTTATCGAAGCAAGCGACATTATCCTGGTGACGGCAAACACGACAACGAAAGCCGTAAGCGCGAGCACCAGCGGCAACGGCGCGAGAACCGCCCATATTCCGAGCGACGCGGAAACTCCCTTTCCGCCGCGAAACCGCAGGAATATCGAGCATATCGCGCCCAGGAACGCGGCAAATCCGGCCCACGCGATAACCGCCGGAGCGAAATCCATCGCCCGCGCGAACGCAACCGGCCCCGCGCCTTTCACAAGATCGCCGACGAACGTCACCGCCGCCGCGCCCTTGCCGCCCGCGCGCGCCACGTTTGTCATCCCGATATTGCCCGAGCCGACCGCCCGCGGATCGAAGCCCTGGAGCCGTCCCACGATTACCCCGAACGGTATCGAACCGACCAGGTACGAGGCGGCGATCAGGATGAGAGCGTGAAGTGTCATGCGAGAAGGCCTTCGCGCGGGAAAAGGATGGTCGGGGTGAGAGGATTTGAACCTCCGACTCCTGCGTCCCGAACGCAGTGCTCTGGCCAGGCTGAGCTACACCCCGGACTTGATTGCGCCCATGCGGGAATGAAACGGACCAATTTTATAGCATCTGCGGGTGAGCCACGCGAGTAGCAGCCTTGCCGCTCGTGCGCGCCGTTCCGCGTCGGCAAGCCGAGCTCCTCGGCAGGCTGTTGAGAAAAGCCAAAGACGCAATCTGAATGGAAGCAGGGTCTCAACGGCCTGCTAGGCACGCGCGGCCTTCTCGCGCATCGCGGCGATTATCTTTGCGTAATCGCTATGGCCGAAGATCCCGGAACCTGAGACAAACACGTTCGCCCCGGCCGCCTTGACGTCGGCGATATTCTCGACCTTGATTCCGCCATCGACCTCGAGATCAACCGCGAGTCCGCGCCGATCGAGATCGCGCCGGATCGCGCGCAACTTGTCGAGCGCGCCCGGGATGAACTCCTGGCCGCCGAAGCCCGGATGCACGCTCATCACGAGGATCATGTCCAGATGTTCGGCCGCGGCGAGCACCCGCTCAACCCCGGTCTCCGGGTTTATCGCGACCGAGGCCCGCACGCCGAGCTTGCGCATTTGCGCCGCCATCGCGGGTATATCCGGGCATACCTCCTCGTGGACGGATATCGAGTTTGCGCCAGCCTTGGCGAACGGCTCGAGGTATTTTCCCGGTTCGGTGATCATCAGGTGCGCGTCGAGCGGAAGACTGGTCACCTTGCGCACCGATTTCAGCACGGGAACGCCGATCGAGATATTCGGGACGAAATGCCCGTCCATCACGTCGAAATGGATCAGGTCAGCGCCGGCGCGCTCGACCGCGCGCACTTCTTCGCCAAGTCGCGCAAAGTCGGCCGAAAGGATCGAGGGTGCGATTTTGTCCGTAAGCGCCACGGCACGAGCTTAGCGTCTGGTCGGCGGGTGAGCCAAGACGCCGCAAGGAGTTCATCGCGGCTTTTGCCGGCGGACCATCCGTACCGCGGAAAATCCGTCGAAGCCGCCGCGGTCCGGCCGAAGCACAATCATGCCCGGCGGACCGATAAGATCGCGGATTTCCGCCACGCCCGACGGCTCGGCGTCAAGCATGAAGTCGCGATTGCGTTCGAGAAACCCGGCCACCACCGCGCTTCCCTCCTCGGGCGCGAGACTGCACACGGCATAGACTATCGCGCCGCCCGGGCGCACAAGCGTCGCGGCATTGGAAAGAATCGCGGACTGCACCTGGCCCATCCTGGCAGGATCGTCCGGACGAAGGCGCCATCGGAGCTCCGGATGCTCGCGCAGCGTGCCGAGCCCGGTGCATGGCGCGTCGAGCAGGACGAAATTGAAGGCCTCGTTGCGAAGCGGTAGCGCCGAGGACGTGTCGGCCTGAACGAACATAACGTTGCTATCGCCGAGCCGCCGCGCAACCGACGCCGCCGCCCTAAGACCTGCCGGATTACGGTCAAGACCGACCACCCTGCCCCGCTCACCTGCGAGTTCCGCAAGATGGGTCGTCTTGCCGCCCGGCGCCGCGGCGCAATCGACAACCGTCGCACCGCGGGCGGGCGCAAGAAACCGCGCGACAATCTGCGAGGCCTCCGACTGCACGTGGAACAACCCGGCTCGGAAGCTTTCGGAATCGAAGCGCGGCGCACCCTTGAGAATCACGGTTTCGGGAAGCCGGCCCAGGGATGCCACTTCCATTCCGTCACGCTCGAGCTGCGCGAGAATTTCGTCGCGCCCGCCACGCCGGAGGTTAAGCCGTATTGCGGTCGGCGCGGCTTCGTTGTTCGCCGCCATCACGCTCTCCGCTCCGTCGGCGCCGAACCATTCGACCATCCGCTCAACCAGCCATCGCGGATGCGACCATCTAACGGCGAAATAGCCGAACTCATCGCGCGAGCGCGGCGGAAGAGCGATTGCGCTGCGCGAGGCGGCCCTGAGCACCGCGTTGACCAAGCCATGGGCGCCGCGCGAGGCCCGATTTTCGCGCGCCAGCGTGACGGCGGTATCGACGGCGGCGTGCTTCGGTATCCGGTCGAGGAACCTGAGCTGAAAAAGCCCGAGACGGAGAATTTCGAGAACGGCCGGCTCGATCTCGCCGAGCGGACGGCGCGCGAGGCGCTCGATCTCGTAATCGAGCCGGCCTCGCCATGCGAGCGTCCCGAGCACAAGGCGCGTCAGCAGCCGGCGATCGGCTTCGGCAAACTCGGGCAATCGGTTCCCGAGCAGAACGTCGGCGTAGGCGCCGCGATTCTCGACCCGGACAAGGATTTCCAGCGCCGCGCGCCTTACCGCCAGTCCCGCGTCGTCGCGTTCGTGCCGGATGCGCGGCCGTGACGGCGGGCGGCGCTCGGTTTTGCGCTCGTCAGTCACCGAGCTTCATGCCCGGTGCGAGACGGCGTCCGCGCGCGAAATCCGCGGCGTCCATCCGCTTGCGTCCCGGCGCCTGGACTTCGAGCAGTTCGAGCGTCCCCTCGCCGCATTGCACTACGACAGTCGGCGTCACGGCAAGCAGTATGCCGGGATCGGCTTCCTTCGCGTTCGCATCGACAACGCGGGCGCGGTAGATGAGCAATTCCCCCGCGCCAAGTTTCGTGCGCGCGACCGGCCAGGGATCGTAGGCGCGCGTCATCCGCTCGATTTCGACCGCGCTCTTTCGCCAATCGATAATCGCGTCGCTCTTTTCAACGGGCCTGGTGTACGTGGCAAGGCTCTCGTCCTGCGGAGTTTCCGGGATTTCGCCCGCGCGAAGCTTCCTTAGCGTTTCGAGCAGCGCGTCGGCGCCGAGCTCGGCGAGCTTCGCCTTGAGCGTGGCCTGCGTATCGCCGGGTTCGATCTCGATCGCGCGCCAATGGAGGGTCGGGCCGGCGTCCATCTCCTCGGTCATGCGCATAATCGTCACGCCGGTATCGAAGTCGCCGGCGAGCAGAGCGCCCTCTATCGGAGCGGCCCCGCGATGGCGCGGCAGGAGCGAAGCGTGGACATTGAGCGGCATGATTTTCGGCACCGCGAGAACGGCGGGCGGCAGGATTCGCCCGTAGGCGGCGACCACGAGCAAATCGGGCTCGAACGCTTTGAGCTGTTCGAGGAATTCCGCGCTCTTTATCCGCGTGGGCTTGAGCGTGGGAATCGAATTGCGTTCGGCAACGAGCGCAACCGGCGAAGGTTTCGGACGAAGCCCGCGCCCGGCCGGTTTGTCGCGGCCCGTTACCACGCCGACGACGGTGAAATCCGCGCCGGAAGCCGCGACGAGGCGCTCCAGAATTCGGGCCGCCAGTTCCGGCGTGCCCATAAAGACAATTCGAAGGGGCTTGTCGATGGGTCTAAATAAGGACCGAGGGGGACTTCGCTTTCTCGAACTCCCCGTCCCGGATCATTTTCCTGAGCTTGCGCCGGTAAAGCTCGCGCTTGATTCTGCTTATCCGGTCGATGAACAACCTGCCTTCGAGATGGTCGATCTCGTGCTGGAGGGCGACCGCGAGCAGGTCATCCGCCTCGATTTCGACCTCCTCCTGCTCGGGCGTCCATGCCCGCACCAGCACTTCCTTGGCGCGCTTTACGTCGGCGGTGAAATCGACGACCGAGAGGCATCCCTCTTCCCACACGATCGAGCCGTGCGTCTCAACGATTTCCGGGTTGATCAGCTTGAGCAGGTTCTTGCCCGGATTCTCGTGATCGACGTCGATAACAATCACGCGCCTTGACTCGCCGACCTGGGGCGCGGCAAGACCGACCCCTGGCGCCGCGTACATCGTCTGCACCATCGAGTCGATAAATCCCGCGAGCTTGCCGTCGATATTTTCAACCGTCCGCGCCGGTTCCTTGAGAACCGGATCCGGGAACTTTCTTATCTTCAGAAGCGCCATCTGCTTGACGAAAATTTATCAAAGCATCCCCACTGCATAAAGCCGGTTTCGGGCTACCGATCCCGCCAAGCCGCGGCCGTCACAAACGGCGCCTACGCCGCCATCCCGTGCTTTGCGAGGAATGATTCGGTCGCCCGGATGCACTCCTCGGGACGCTCGATCTGGAGAAAATGGGTCGTCTCGGGGATCGCCTCGTAGGCGAGCGCAAACTCCTCGGCGAGCGCTCGCCCGATCAGCGCTGGCGCGCCCACGTCTTCGAGATTCGGGTCGCCGCAGACCAGCTTGACCGGCACCTTGAGCCGCCCGACCGCGTACCACAGCTCCTGGTCGCGGGTTTCGGCGAAGACCTGCGCCTCGAACTCGCGCGGGCACTTGAGCACCCACTTTCCGGTCGAATCCTCGGGCCTGAGCGTCGCACAGGCCATCAGCTCGTATGCCTCGGGACGCCATCGCTTGAACGCCGGAATCGACGCGAGTTGCGCCGCGAAATCGTCCGGCTTCGCGTACCGCTCGGTGCGCCGGCGCGCCCGCGAGGCGAGCGAATCCTTGTTGGTGAGCTGCTCGACGCGCAGCGGATGGCCCTCGCGCGGATAGATCGGCGGCTCGAACAGCACCAGCGCCCGCCATCGCTCGGGATGCGCCTCGGCGTGACGGATCGCGGCAAGCGCGGACAGCGAATGAAACACCCCCGCCATCGGACGCGCCCCAAGTTCCCGATCGATAGCCACGCAGATGCCCTCGAGGTCGCGCGTAAACTGGAGCAGGTGATGATGCGCGGGATCGCCGTGAAGCGGATTCTCGCCGTGATTGCGCATGTCGAACAGGATCACTTCGTAGCGGTCGCGAAGCGGCCCCCAGAACGGCAGGTACGCGTCGATCGCAAGGCCGTTGCCATGACTGAGCACCAGGCGCGGGCCAGCGGGGTTTCCATGCTGCCTCACGCGGATTATCGCGCCGTCGTCCATCACGGCGTCGAACACCCGCGCGGGCGTCGGTAGTGTGACTTTTTCCAGATGCTTCATCGCGCAACGTGAGCATTAGAATTTATGCGCCGGCGCCGCCGTGCAAGTGCCGTGCGGCAGAAAAGGCTCGCCTCGACGGCGCGCGGTTTTACTTTCAGAGCATCCGGACGGGGTCGATATCGACGATGAGATGAACGCGCTGCGCGTCGGCGCGTGAGGCGAGCGCGCTTCGCATCGCGGCAAGCGCGCTGCGCATCGCGCCGAGACTCTCCGACTTCACCATCACCTGCCATCGGTAGCGCTTCTTGATGCGCTCGATCGGCGCGGGCGCCGGCCCGAGCACGCGAAACGTATCCGGGGCGTTTCCCGCGTTGCGCGCCAGTGTCGCCGCGGCCTCCGAGGCGAGCCGCTCGACCGCGCGCGGCTCCTCGCCTTCGATTCGGACCATCGCAAGCCGCGCAAACGGCGGATAGAAAAGCTCGCGGCGCAGTTCCAGCTCGCGCCGGATGAAACGCGCGTAATCCTGCTCGCGCGCGGCGCGGATACTGTAATGATGCGGCGCAAAGGTCTGGATTATGACGCGGCCGGGCCGCTCGCCGCGTCCGGCGCGTCCCGCGACCTGGGTCAGCAACTGGAAAGTGCGTTCCGCCGAACGAAAGTCGGGCAGGTTGAGCGCAAGGTCGGCCAGAATTACCGCGGCCAGCGTGACGTTCGGGAAGTCGAAACCCTTGGTGATCATCTGGGTTCCGACCAGCACGTCGATTTCACCGGCCCGAAGCGCGGAGACGATCGCCGCGCGCGCTCCGCGCCGTCCGCTCGTGTCGCTGTCCATCCTTTCTATTCGCGCGCCGGGAAGAAGCTCGCCGAGCGCGGACTGGAGCCGCTCGGTGCCGAAGCCCTGCCCCTCCAGGCCAAGCTGGCCGCATTCCGGGCATTGCTCCGGCGCCTCGATTCGTTCGCCGCAATAATGGCATCGAAGCGACCGGTCGCTCAGATGGAACGTCATCGCGACGCTGCAGCTCCGGCACGCGATCACGTTGCCGCACAGATGGCATTGAAGAAAATTGTGATAGCCGCGGCGGTTCAGAAACACGATACTCTGGCCGCCCGCTTCGAGATTGGAGCGAAGCTCGGCGACCAGCGTCCGCGAAAGCGGCACTGCGGGAGCCGCGGATTTGCGCTCATCAGGTTTGACTAAAGCCGCGCGCGCCGCGGCCATCTCCTGGCGCAGATCGATCACCTCGACCTCGGCCATCGGGCGCCCCGCGACCCGGCGCGCAAGCCTGAGCATCCGGTAGCGCCCGCGCCGCGCATTGAAAAACGATTCCGCCGACGGCGTCGCCGAGCCGAGCACGACCGGGCATCGCGCAAACCGTCCGAGCGCCACGGCGAGGTCCCGCGCATGGTAGCGGATTCCCTCCTCGCTCTTGTACGCCGCGTCATGCTCTTCATCGACGATGACCAGCCCGGCGTCGGGTATCGGAGCGAAGATTAGAGAGCGCGGGCCGATCATGATTCGCGCCTCGCCGCCGAGCGTCGCCATCCAGCTCGCCCATCGCTCCGTGACGGTCTGTGCGCTGTGCGCAACCCCGACCAAGGAGCCGAAGCGCGCGCGAAACGAGCGCACCAGTTCGTCGGCAAGCGCGATTTCCGGAACCAGCACCACGACCTGCCGTCCGGTTTCGAGCGTCGCGCCGGCGAGCTGGAGATAGACTTCGGTCTTTCCGCTTCCGGTGACGCCGTAGAGCAGGAATGCCTGGAACGAGCGGTCCTCGATTCGCGGCCGGATAAGGGAAATCGCCTCGACCTGCTCGGGGGTAAGCGCGTAGGGCGGCTGAGCGGGTACTGCGCCGAACACGCCGTCGGCGGCGCTTGCGGGCGGCGTCCACGAATCGAGCGCGACAAGGCCGCGGCTTGCGAGCGCCCGTATTATCGGCCGCGCGCCGGGAATTGCGCGCTCGATTTCTTCCATCGTCAGTCCCGACGAGCCTGCCCCGGCGAGGAGCGATACGATCTCGCGCTGTTTCGGCCCGCGAAGCGGCCGGCTATCGCCGCCCTCGCCAAGCCGCACCCGTATCATCCCGGCAACCTCGCGACGCCGTCCGCGCGTGGCGGAGCGCGTCGTAACGATTCCCTCCGCCGAGAGCGCGCCCAGCGCCGCGACCATCGCGGTGCCCTTGGCGTCGAGCCGCGTCAGTTGCCGCGCCGTCATCGGGCGCCGTGCGAGCGCCTCGACCAGCGCCCGCTCCGAATCGGTCATCGTAGCCGCGCGAAGCGGGTCGGGCGCGCGGGCAAGCTGATAGACGGTTTTCGACTCGACCCGCGCGGCGGCCGGGATGATGCTCCGGTAGGCGTCGGCGAGGGAGACCATGTAGTAGTTCGACAGGAACTCGAAAAGCTGCAGATGAGGGGGGTCGAAGAGCGGTTTCGGCTCGAGCAGTTCAAGTATCGGCTTGAGTTCGCCGGCCTTCTCCGCGCCGTCCAGGATTTCCAGCACGACGGCGGTGACCTTGCGCGAGCGCAGCGGCACGAGCACGCGATGGCCCGGCGCTATCTGGGCGCCGAACGCGGCTGGAACGGCGTAGGTCAGCACGTCAACCTTGCCAACCGCTCCGACAACGACCACCCTTGCCTGCATCGCGTTGGAAGATACCCTATCCGATGGCGGCTTCGCGGCGCCGCCACCGGCAGTTTATACCGGCACGGTCCGGGATGCGCGACGGTGGCTTTCCCGAGACGGGCCAGTCTGATTGAATCGATTGTCCGGGTATTGCCCCGCTGACAGGACATATCTCAAGATGCTGCGTTTTCTCACTGCCGGCGAATCGCACGGTCCCGAGCTGGTCGCCGTTGTCGAAGGCGTTCCCGCCGGCTTCGACGTGGATATCGCCCGTATCAATGCCGACCTGGCGCGCCGTCAGAAGGGCTACGGACGCGGCGGGCGGATGCTTATCGAAAAGGACCAGGTTCGCCCGGTCTCGGGAATCCGTTTCGGGCGCACGATGGGAAGCCCGATTACCTTCATTATCGAGAATCGGGACTTCAAGAACTGGCAGAAGCGGATGTCGGCCGATCCGGCCGACCGCGACCAAGTGACGCCGGTTACGCGTCCCCGGCCCGGCCATGCCGATCTTGCCGGCGTGCTCAAATACAACCTCGAGGATATTCGCGACGTGCTCGAACGCGCCTCCGCGCGCGAGACCACCGCCCGCGTCGCAATCGGCTCGCTGGCCAGGCAACTGCTCGCTCCGTTCGGAATCTCGATTTTGGGCTATGTGGTCAGTATCGGCCCGATCGAGGCAAAGACGCCCGAGGGGCTTGCGATGGAGGAGCTGGCGCGCATCACCGAGGAATCGCAGGTGCGGGTCGCCGACCCCGACGCCGAGCGCGCGATTATCGCCGAGATCGACGCGTGCAAAAAGACCGGCGATACTCTCGGCGGGGTGGTCGAAGTGGTCGCCACCGGACTTCCGGTCGGCCTTGGAAGCCACGTTCAGCGGGATCGCAAGCTCGACGCGCGCATCGGGTTCGCCTTGATGAGCCTGCAGGCGGTCAAGGGCGTCGAATTCGGATGGGGTTTTCGGGCGGCGCGCGTGCGCGGCTCCGAACTTCATGACGAAATCGGCTACGACGCCGCCGAAAGGCGCTTCACGCGTTTCTCCAACAACTCGGGCGGAACGGAAGGCGGGATGAGCACGGGCGAGCCGCTTCGCGTGCGCGCCGCGTTCAAGCCCCTGTCCACCCTGATGCGCCCGCTGCGTTCCGTGGACATCCGCACCAAGGCCGAAGCCGTCGGCGCGATCGAGCGCTCCGACGTATGCGCGATTCCGGCCGCGGCGGTTATCGCGGAGACGGTCGTGGCGTTCGAGCTGGCCAACGCCTTCATCGAGAAATTCGGCGGCGACTCGCTCGTCGAGATCATGCGCAATTACCAGGGCTATCTCGGGCAGGTTCGCAACTATTGACGACGGGAATGCGCGCGATGGCGCCCAGGCTGATCCTGACCGGCTTCATGGCTACCGGCAAAAGCGCGGTCGCCGCGATAGTCGCGCGCCGGCTCGGATGGCCGCTGTTAGACACCGACCAGCGCCTGGTCGCGCGCGCGGGAAAACCCGTTGCGGCGATTTTCAGCGAGGACGGCGAGCCGCGATTCCGCCGCCTCGAACGCGAAGTGATCGAGGAAATCGCGCGCGACCGGTGCCGATGCGCGTTATGCAAACGTCCGCGTCCGGCGGTCGTCGCGACCGGAGGCGGCGCGCTGGTGGACGAGGCCAACTATCGGGCGCTCAACGCATCCGGCGTGATAATATGCCTTAGCGCGCGGCCCGACGTGATCGCGCGCCGGGTCAAAAAGTCCAGGACCGAGCGCCCCAAGCTGCTCGAAGGCGGAAAATCGCTTCCCGACCGGATCGCGGAACTGCTCGCCGAGCGCCGTGAAGCCTACGCGCGCGCCGAAGTTACGATCGACACCTCCGACATCACGGTTGAAGAGGCCGCCGAACGCGTGCTCGCGGCCTTTATCGCCCATGGAGCGCCGCGATGCGCACGTTCCGCGTAGAGCTCGGCCCCTTAAGCCATCCGGTCCACGTCGGCGCGGGCCTGCTCGACCGATTGGGCGAACTCGCGCACGAGGCGCGGCTCAGGCCCGGGCGCACGCTATTGGTCACGGACTCCAACGTCGGCCCGCTTTACGCCGAGCGTGCGATTGCGTCGCTATCGCACGCGGGATTCAAAGCGGCAAAAATAGAAATCGCGGCGGGCGAAGCGAGCAAATCGCTCGCGACGCTCTCCGCCGTCTACGACCGGATGGTCGAGGCGGAACTCGATCGGCAAAGCCCCGTGTTCGCGCTCGGCGGCGGTGTGGTGGGCGATCTCGCGGGCTTCGCCGCCGCGTCCTACATGCGCGGAGTGTCGCTGGTGCAGGTGCCAACAACGGTTGTCGCGGCGGTCGATTCCTCGCTCGGCGGCAAGACCGGCGTCAACCATCCGCGCGCCAAGAATCTTATCGGCGCGTTCTATCAGCCGCGGATGATCGTCGCGGACGTGAGCGCGCTCAAGACGCTCGGCGAGCGCGAGTTCCGCGAGGGACTGGCCGAGGTGATCAAGTACGGCGCGATAATGGACGCGCCGATGATAGCCGAGTTGGAGCGCGGCCTCGGCGCGATCCTTTCGCGCGAGCCGGACGCGATGGAAGCGATGGTCGAGCGCTCGCTCAGGCACAAGGCCTTTGTCGTCGAACGCGACGAGCACGAGGGCGGACTTCGGAAAATCCTCAATTTCGGCCATACCGTCGGCCATGCGATCGAAGCGTCGGCCGGTTATGGCAGCTATCTCCACGGCGAGGCGGTCGCGGTCGGAATGGTTGCGGCGGCGAGGCTGTCGCGCGCGTACGCGGGGCTCGATGCGGGCGAAGCGGCGCGGCTTGAAGGATTAATCCGTGCCGCCGGGCTTCCGGTCGCGATGCCTTCGGGATGGCGTGCCGGCGATTTCGAACGCGCGCTCAGGCTCGACAAGAAGCGCGCCGATGACGGCATCGAGTTCGTTCTTATCGATCGCCTCGGCCACGCCTTCACAAAGAAGCTTGCCTTCGACGAAATCGTCGCCAGCCTGACGCGCGCGTAGAGCCGGCGTCCCCGCCATATCGGTTCTATACGGGTTTTTCCCCGCGCCGACGCGCCGAATAGCCAGCGGTCGGCGGGTGGCCTTTGCCATTCGATGAGTGTATTTTAAGCGCAAGACGCCCGGTAGCGCCGTAAAGCGATTTGCGGAGCTTGCCGGAAGATGCGGAGGGGTGGAGGTGCGGTATGGATCGTCGCTTCGAGGAAGTTTCCTCCAGGGTGCTCACCGTTCAGGAAGTCTCGCGCTACCTCAAGGTTCACCCCTCGACCATTTACCGGATGCTGAAGCGCAACGAGTTGCCGGCCTTTCGGGTCGGGAGCGACTGGCGTTTCACGGTCGAGGCGATTGACCAGTGGCGGGCCAAGGTCGAGGCGGGAGAGTCTGCTTCACCGTCGCGAGAGCTTCGCGGGGAGAGCCAGGGCTTGTCCAAGTAGCGCGAAAGGCCCGGCTCTCGCGCAACGAGCCGGGCCTTTCGGTATCACCATTCAGGCCTGGAAGTAACGGCGCGGGTTTTCCACCAGCATCGTATCGATCTTTTCCTGCGCAACGCCCGCCTTTCTGAGCGCCGGCACGATATTCTTGAAAACGTGCGTCGGCTTCCAGTTCTCAACCAGGCGCGCCACCTGCGGCGTGATCTCAAGCCCCCGCCCGAGCCAGCACGCAACGCTGTCGTGCGACAGCACGATCTGGCGCTCGAAGCCTATTCCCAACAGGCCGATCAGCGCCGCAAGGCGCAAGCGGTCGGGATGGACGAAATCGAGCCCGAAGCGGTCGAAGCCAAGAAACGAGCCGCGGTCGAGCATATCGGTGTGATACTTCAGATCCGCCGAGCCGCAGCTATGGCCGATTATCACGTGGTTCAGGTCCACGCCCTCGGAGGCGAAGATATCGAGCTGCTCGCGGCCCATCGTTCCTTCTTCAGTATGGGTGGTTATCGGAACTCCGGTGCGGCGATGGGCGCGGGCGGCGGCGCGCAGGCACATCTCCTCGTACGGAGTGATCTGGCCCTTGCCGGTCGCGCACTTGATAATCCCGGCCTTGATACCGGTGTCGCCGATACCCTTGGTAATCTCGGTGACGTAAACCTCGGTTATCTCTTCGACCGAGCGCTGCTTGAAATACGGCGTGTTGCCGAGGTCTTCCTTGTAGAGGCCGGTCGCGCACACGATGTTGACGCCGGTCGCCGCCGCGACTTCCGCCGCGAACGTGACGTCGCGTCCGATATCCATCGGACAGGGATCGACGAACGTGCTGAGTCCGAGGTCGCGCAGTTCCTTAAGCTGCTCGACGCAGTTCTTGAGGGCCGCCTTGCGATCGAATTTCGGGACAGAGCAGTCGAGCTCCCATCCCGCCCATCCGATCAGCAGATGCTCATGCATCAGGGTGACCCCGAGCTTGTCGGGACTGACGGTTCCAGTGGCAGTGTTAATCGCCTTCATTTCTGGCATCGCTCCTTTCGCCCATCCCGGACGCCGCCCTATTGCGGCAACGCCGATGCCGGACGCGCGAATCTTACTTAAATCCGCGGCCCGGGCCGACCGCCGGCGCCGGCAAGCCAGCGCCGCCCCGGACCGCAAAGTCTCGCGGGGAACTTAGCCCCGCACGAAGCGGCCGGTCAAACTGGCAATGCCGGGTCAGTTGCTTTCGCCGTGACGCGCAAAAAGCGTGGAGATGAACACCAGCGCGACGCCGATCGTGATCGCCATATCGGCGACGTTGAACACCGGGTAGTTCAGCTCGTAGTAGTGCACGCGGATGAAATCGATCACCAGGCCTCCGCGCACGGCCCGGTCGATGAGATTGCCGAGCGCCCCCGCCATTATCAGCGTAAAAGCAAAGGACGAAAGCGTAATCCGTTCGTTGTGGTAAATCAGGTAGAGCAACACCACTATCGCCGCGCTGGTCAGTGTGAAGAGGAACGCGACGCGGAAGTAGGCCGGAAGCGTGGCGAACATGCTGAATGCCGCGCCGGGATTCCGCGTGTACGTGATATCGAACCAGTGGGGGATGACCGGGATGCTCTGGTAGAGCGTCATGCGCGCGCTCACGTAATACTTGCTCCACTGATCGAGCACGACGATCGGTACTGCGACCATCCCGACCAGGATCGCAAGCGTGCGCATCCGCGCCGCCCGCTCGCCGGAGGGTGTCTCGGGCGCGGTCTCGGACGTCTCGGACGTTTGCGTGGTTTTCAGCTCAGGCACGGATCACCGCCCGGCATCGCCGGCACAACTCCGCATCGCCCTCGTCCGTGTAATACGTCCAGCATCGCTGGCATTTGCGCCCCGGCGCGCGCCGAGCGGCGATCGCCACCGGCACTTCGGGGCTCAGCCGCACAAACGTACCGTCAACGTTGAAATCGCCGCGTCCCTGCGCGGCCTCGCGCAGCCGTCGCGCCTCTTCGGGGGCAAGGAGCGCCACGTCGGATACGATAAAGAGTTCCTTCAGGCTCTCGCGATAGCGCGCGAGCATCTCGCCGAACCCCTCGGCACCGCCGTCGGCCGCGAGCGCGACCACGGCTTCGAGTCCCGGACCGATGATGCCCGCCTGACGCATCGTTTCGAGCACCTTGAGCGCCTCGGAACGAAGCTCAAGCAACCGGTCCCATCGCGCGATAAGTTCCGCGTCGGACCATTCGGGACGCGGTTCGGCGAACTTCAGAAGATGCACGCTCGCGGCGCGCTCGCCCGGCATGTGCGAGCAAATCTCGTCGGCCGTGTACGGGATAAGCGGCGCGACAATCCGCATCATCGCGTCGAGCACCAGGTAAAGCGCGGTCTGCGCCGAGCGCCGCTCTCGCGAATCCTCGCCCGAGCAATAGAGACGGTCGCGCGCCACGTCGAAGTAAAGAGAACTCAAATCGACAACCGCGAAGTTGAGCACCGTGTGGTAAACCGCCTGGAAGTCGTAGTTCTCATAGGCGCGGCGCGTGTCGGCCTTGAGCCTTTCGGCGCGCGCGAGGATAAAACGGTCGAACTCGAGCATCTCGGGATACGCGACCGAATTGCGCGCCGGGTCGAAGTCGGCCAGGTTTCCGAGCATGAAGCGGCAGGTGTTGCGAATCTTGCGGTACGCCTCGGACACCGCGCCGTAGATCGTCGGGCCGAGGTTCATGTCTGACGAAAAGTCGAGCGAGGCGTACACCAGCCGCATCACGTCCGCGCCGAGCCGGTTGACCGCGTCGATTGCGTCCTCGGAATTGCCGAGCGACTTCGACATCTTGCGCCCCTGCTCATCCAGCGTAAGCCCGTGGCTGATGACGTTGCGGAACGGCGCCCTCCCACGCTCGGCCACCGCGCACATGAGCGACGACTGAAACCATCCGCGCGCCTGCTCGACCGCTTCGAGGTACGCGTCGGCCGGCCATGAAAGCTCCGGGCGTTTCGCCAGCACCGCGGCCTGCGAGCTTCCCGAGTCGAACCACACGTCGAGTACGTCCTCTTCCTTGGTGAAGGAAGCGCCGCCGCAATTCGCGCACCTGAGCGAGGGCGCCGCGAAGTCCTCGGCCGGGCGGACAAACCATGCGTCCGAGCCTTCGCGCTGGAAAATCTCCTCGACCCGCTTCATGGTTTCGATATCGAGGCTCACCTCGCCGCATCCTGCGCATCTGAGCGCCGGAATCGGCACGCCCCACGCGCGCTGGCGCGAAAGACACCAGTCGGGCCGCGTCTCGGTCATGTTGCGGATCCGGTCGCGCGCCCATCCGGGAACCCACCGGACCGCGTCTATCTGTTCGAGTATCCTGCGGCGCAGGTCCTTATGGTCAACGCGCAGGAACCATTGCTCAGTGGCGCGGAAGATGAGCGGATTCTTGCATCGCCAGCAGTGCGGGTAACTGTGCTTGAAGTTCTCGTGATGGAGCAGCGCGCCGCGTTTCTGAAGCTCCGCGACGATAGCGGGATTCGCCTTGAAAACATTCGTCCCCGCCCATTGCCCCGCCTCTGCCGTAAAGACGCCGTCGCCGCCGACCGGAGTCAGCGGCTTCAACTGATACAGGTTGCCGACCACGAAGTCTTCGTAGCCGTGGCCTGGCGCGGTATGGACCAATCCGGTGCCGGCGTCGGCGGTCACGTGTCCGCCATACATCAGCTTAACGTCGCGCTCGGCGAACGGATGCCGGAAGATGTCCTTGCCGTCGAGCGCCTTGAGCGCCTCGCGCGAGAGCGCAATCCGCTTTTCGACCTTGAGCGCGCACGCCTTCTCGACATCGTCGGCAAGACGGGCGGCCACGATGTAATATCGCTCGCCCACCTTGAGCGCGACGTAATCGAACGTCTCGTTGAGGCAGATGCCGAGGTTGGCGGGCAGCGTCCACGGAGTCGTTGTCCAGATGACCGCGAATAGGCGCCCCGTCCGATGCGCCGCGGAGAGCTCGGCGCCGTCCGAGGGATTGGCGGCAAGCGCGGCGGCGTCGGGCACGTTAGCGTTGAGCGCGAAGGCAACGTAAATCGACGGCGATTCGTGCTCGGCGTATTCGACCTCGGCCTCGGCCAGGGCTGTGCGGCACGAGAAGCACCAGTGCACCGGGCGAAGCCCGCGGTAAACGTATCCCTCCTCGACCAGGTGGCGCAGCACGCCGATCTCGGCCGCGTCGTACTCGGGCGCGAAAGTCAGGTACGGATGCTCCCAGTCGCCAAGCACGCCGAGGCGGCGGAAATCCGAGCGCTGAATATCGATCCACTTCTGCGCGTAATCGCGGCATAGCCGGCGCAGTTCGAGCTTCGGGATTGTGCGGGCGCGCGCGCCGAGATCGCGGGTCACGCGATGCTCGATCGGCATCCCGTGGCAGTCCCATCCGGGAACGAACGGCGTGCGAAAGCCCAGCATCGAGCGCGACCGCACGACGAAATCCTTGAGTATCTTGTTGAGCGCGGTTCCCAGATGGACCCGCCCGTTCGCGTAGGGCGGACCGTCGTGGAGCACCCACGGCGGGTCATTACGGCGCGCTTCCATCAGGCGCGCGTAGAGGTCCATCCCGTCCCATTTCTTAAGGAGTTCCGGCTCCCGCTTGGGCAGATTCGCCTTCATCGGGAAGTCGGTACTGGGAAGCTTAAGTGTCGATTTGTAGTCGCTTTCGGCCACGGATGTGATTCGACGCGCCGGTGAGCGGCGCACCGCTTTCTCAAGTCCTGTTCAGGATTTCCTTGCGCACAGGATAACTTAGCGTGGAGTCCTTCGCGAGTACGGAAGCCGCCGCGCGGGCCGATATCAGCATGGCGCACCGCGAGCGCGATTCGCAACCGCGGCCGCCGTCTGGAGGACGCTGCCGAAAAACGCTATTTGAAAAGGAACAGCGCGGCTCGTATTATTCACCCACAATTTAGCGGCCGTTATCAATTATGGCACTCAGGAAAGTCACGCTCTTCGATAAGCCCGGCTCCGCGGTCATGCCTGTGGACGAGGAAGGACAGGCCAAACCGTGCGTGCTTGGCGTCAGATGGGTCAATCCCGACACTTTCGAGACTATCCGCGTGCGCGGCGGAGTTCGTACCGGCCCGCACAATGAGGTGCTCAAGAAAATCGAGCCCACGCTCGATTTGAGCCCGTTCGCGATCGACAACCTCGGCAAGGCTCCTCTCAAGGTCAAAAAATGAGCGAGGACGCGGGTGCTCTGGCGGGCCTAAGGGTGCTCGACCTAAGCACCTATCGGGGTCATCTTGCGGCCCGGCTGCTGGCCGACTTGGGCGCTGACGTCATCAAGGTCGAGCCCCCCGCAGGCGACATCGCGCGCCGGATCGGCCCGTTCGTCGATGACCGGCCGCATCGCGACCGCAGCCTCTTCTTCTGGTTCTACAATCTCAACAAACGCTCGCTGACGCTGGATATAGAGAATCCGCGCGGCCGCGAACTTTTCCTCGACCTTGCGCGCGCGGCCGACGTTGTCGTCGAGAGCTTCGCGCCGGGCGAGATGGCGCGGATGGGCCTTGGATGGGACGAGCTTCATCGCCTGAATCCGGCGCTCGTGATGCTGTCGATTGCGCCGTTCGGACAGACTGGTCCCTATCGCGATTTCGAGGCGGACGACACGGTTTTGACCGCGCTTTCCGGGATGCTCTACGTCAACGGCTATCCGGGCCGTCAGCCGGTTCGCCCGCTCGGCCTTCAGGCCTATCATAGCGCGGCCTACTACGGCGCTATCGCCGCGATGTGCGCGCTGCTCGCGCGCGATCGCGACGCGGTGGGCCAATGGGTCGATCTCAGCATGCAGGAAGCGACGGCGGCCGCGGTCGAGCACGTCGCGGGCAGCTATTTCGGTCAGAACTTCGTTGAACCTAGGCGCGGAACGCTGCATTGGAGCCGGTTCTTCCGGGTCGCGCGATGCCGCGACGGATATGTCATGCACTGCACGCTCGGCGACTGGACCTCGCTCATCGAATGGGTCAAAAGCGAGGGCAAGGCGCAGGATCTCGCCGATCCCAGGTGGGAGGATATCGGCTACCGCGCCGAGCACGCCGAGCATCTGTTCGACGTGCTCGACGAATGGGTCAAGGATTACGAGTGCAAAGAACTGCTCGAACGCGCGCAGGCGCTCCGGCAGCCCTACGCGATCGTGCAGGGTCCCGAGGCGATGCTTGAGGACGAGCAGCTCGCCGCGCGCGGCTTTTTCGTCGAGGTCGAGCATCCGGAGCTTGGCCGCAAGTTTCGTTATCCGGGTGCGCCGTACCTGTTCAACGGCACGCCGTGGCGCGTCAGGCGCCGTCCGCCGCTTCTCGGCGAGCATACCGGTGAGATCCTGCGCGACGACCTCGGCCTTGAGCCCGCCGAGATCGCCGCGCTTTACGCGCAGGGGATTGTCTAGACGATGGGTTCGCTTGCGCTCGAAGGAGTCCGGGTACTCGACTTCACCTGGGTTGTCGCGGGACCGGTCGCGACCCGGATTCTCGCCGACAACGGCGCGGAAGTGGTCAAGATCGAACGCAAGGTGCCGCCTCCGCTGGGCGATCGCAAGCGCGGCCTGCAATGCGACCTGCATCGCAACAAGCTCTCGCTCGCCCTCAACATGGGCCATCCGCGCGGACTCGAAATCGCGCTCGACCTCGTGCGCAAGAGCGATATCGTGATCGACAATTTTTCGGCCCGCGTGATGCGCCAGTGGAGGATGGATTACGAGAGCCTGTGCCGCGTCAAGCCCGACATCATCTGCGTCAGCATGTCGGGCTTCGGGCATACCGGGCCGCGCTCGAACTTCGTCAGCTACGGGCCGACGCTCCAGGCGCTGACCGGCTACACGCGCCTGATGACCGACATCGACGGCGAACCGGCGGGTTACGGCTATTCGTACTCGGACATGGCGGGCGGATTCACCGGAGCACTCGCCGCGCTGGCCGCGCTATGGAATCGAAGGCGCACCGGACGGGGACAGTTCGTCGATCTCTCGCAACTGGAGGCGGTCGCGGCGCTCATCGGACCCTGCCTGCTCGATATCACCGTCAACGGCCGCGTGCCCGAGCCGCCGCTCTACAACTCCCAGGAAGCGCCCGCGGCGCCGCACGGGGTCTACCGATGCCGCGCGCTTGACGGCGACGACGACCGATGGCTCGCAATCGCCGTGCGCTCGGAGGGCGAATGGAACCGCTTCGTCGAGACGATCGGCTCGCCCGCGTGGGCGTCGGAGCCGAAATTCCGCACCCTCTATCTCCGGATGCGAAATCGCACGGAACTTGACGCGAATATCACCCGATGGACCTCGCAGCGCCGCGCCGAGGACGCGATGGCCGCGCTTCAGAAGGCGCGTGTTCCGGCCGGTGTCGTTTCAAACGGCGCGGATATCTGCGAGCGCGATCCTCAACTGAAAGCCCGCGGATTCTGGCCGGCGGTCGCGCGCGCCGACGGCTCTCTGACCCGGGTAAGCGGCGTTCCCTTCAAGCTTTCGGGCGGGTCGGGCTCGGTCAGAACGATCGCGCCCGAGGTCGGTGAGAACAACGATTACGTCCTGGGCGAGCTTCTCGGGATGAGCCCTGTTAAGCGCGCGGAACTTGTCGCGGCGGGCGTGGTATGGCCTTGACGAGGCATGCGTTCATTTTTGTTTACAAATTGTCAGCATTGTTTTACATTTTGTTAACACGCATCTCCAGTGACCTGACGGGAGGTGAGACTTGCTCGCCAGTGTTATTTCCGCGGCGCTTCAGGGCGTCGACGCTTTCCCGGTCGAAGTCGAAGTCGACATCGGCCCGGGCGTGCCCAATCTGAAGACCGTCGGCCTTGCCGAAGGCGCGGTCAAAGAGGCGCAGGAGCGCGTCAAATCGGGCATCACCAACTCCGGCTACGAATTTCCCAACCGCAAGATAACCATCAACCTCGCCCCGGCGGATATCCGCAAGGAAGGTTCCGCCTTCGATCTGCCGATCGCGCTCGGAATCCTGGCCGCCGGCGGCGAGCTGAAGAACCGCGAGCGGATGGCGAATCACCTGGTGCTGGGCGAGCTTGCGCTCGACGGCCGGGTGAAAAGAATCAAGGGCGCGTTGCCGGCCGCGCTGCTCGCCCGCGCCTCGAAATACGCGGGCGTTCTGTTGCCAAGGGAAAACGCGCTCGAAGCCTCGGTGGTTGGCGGCGAAGTTTCGATTCTCGGCGTGGACACGCTTCGCGAAGCAATCGAGTTCTTCGAGGGTCTGCACGAAATTCCGCCCACCGTTGCCAATGTCGCCGACTTGTTCAATTGCGCAAGCCGTTACGAGGTCGATTTCGCCGACGTAAAGGGACAGGAGCAGGCCAAGCGCGCGCTCGAAGTGGCGGCCGCCGGCGGCCACAACGTCTTGATGATCGGACCGCCCGGCTCGGGCAAGACGATGCTTGCCAAGCGGCTGCCGACCATCCTGCCCGCGATGACCTTTGACGAGGCGATCGAGACGACCAAGGTACACTCGGTGATGGGACTGCTCGACGGGCGCGCGCTGATCGCGACCCGGCCGTTCCGCTCGCCCCATCACACGATTTCCGACGCGGGCCTTATCGGCGGAGGGCCGGTGCCGCGTCCCGGCGAGGTCAGCCTGGCGCATCACGGGGTGCTGTTCCTCGACGAGTTGCCGGAATTCCGGAAAAATGTGCTCGAAGTGCTGCGCCAGCCGCTGGAAGACACGCGGATCACGATCTCGCGCGTGATGGGCACGATCACGTTCCCGGCCTCGGTGATGCTGATAGCGGCGATGAATCCCTGCCCGTGCGGTTTTTACGGCGATCTCGCGCACGAGTGCACCTGCTCGCCGCTTGCGATCCAGCGCTATCGCTCGCGCATCTCGGGTCCGCTGCTCGACCGCATCGACATCCATATCGAGGTTCCCGCCGTCAAGTACAAGGAACTGACCGACCGCAGCGCCGGCGAGCCGTCCGAGCGGATTCGCAAGCGCGTCAACCGCGCGCGCGACATCCAGTTGAAGCGGTTTGCGAATACATCATTCTTCTGCAACGCGCAGATGGGGGCGCGTGAGATGCGCGCGCATTGCCAGGTCGAAGCGTCAGGCGAACGCCTGCTCGAACTCGCGATAAACCGCCTCGGGCTCAGCGCCCGCGCCTATACCAGGATTCTCAAGGTTGCGCGCACGATCGCCGACCTGGACGAATCCGCCGATATCCAGGCCCATCATATAAGCGAAGCGATCCAGTACCGCTCCCTCGACCGCACCGCGCTGTAAGAGCGACTGCCGCTGCTCGACCCGTATCCCCGGTCAATCGCGGGTGATTGCTTATGGTCTGGCATGAGCGTATCTACTATTCGGGATAAGCTAAACGTATCCGGTCGGCCTCGTGCGGTGGGAAAGTAGAGCACTTTCCAAGGGGAACTCACGATGGGCAGTGGCATGGGACGTATGCTCGTGTTCATTCTGCTCGGCTCCGCGCTAACCGTCGCGGCATTGATGCTCGCCCAGATGCTGAACGGCGGCTAGCCCAACCGATCGCGGGAAGACCGGCCCTCGCGGCCGGCTCGCCACACATGGTCCGGGCTTAAGCGGACTATCGTTACGCGATTGTGTGCCCCGAGGCGGGCACGTTTGCGCCGGGCCTCGCGCGGCCTGAATTGAACCTTCTGCGCTGGCGACTTCTTTGACAAAAGAGCAGATTCGATGCTAGGCGAGTGAGAGTTCTCGCCTGTATCGCCCGGATAGGACGGGGGAGGTTTGCGGCAATGAGCGACTATGTCCGCTATATCGACAAAACCCGCGAGTATTACCTTGCCGAGGGTTACAAGACCCCATACAAGTGGGCGCATTTTGAGGATATTCCGTTCGCCCGGCTCGAAAAGCCGCTTGCGCAATGCCGCCTTGGATTGGTGACCACCAGCGATATCGCGGCGCTGAACGAAAGCGGCGAGCGCGAGCGTCACGACGCCGCCACTCTGATCGGCAACGTTTATTCGATCCCCTTCGACACGCCGGCCGAGCGACTGTTCAGCCGCAATGAGCATTACGATCGCTATACGACCAACCTCGACGACGTGAACAGTTATTGCCCGGTGACGCGGATGCGGGAACTGGCGGCCGATGGACGTATCGGCGGCGTCGCTCCGCGTTTTCACGGCGTCTACACCTCTTACAGCCAGCGGGTGACGATGGAGCGCGACGCGCCCGAGGTGCTCAAGCGATGCCGCGAGGACGGCGTCGATGCGGTCCTGCTGACCCCCGTCTGACCCGTCTGCCACCAGACCGTGAGTCTGGTCGCACGTCATCTCGAAGCAAACGGCATCCCGACCGTGGTTTTCGGCACCGCCCGCGACATCGTAGAGTACGTCGGAGTGCCGCGTTTCGTTTTCACCGACTTCCCGCTCGGCAATCCATGCGGCAAACCCTTCGAACCTGCGATGCAGCGCGAAATAATCGAGGCGGGCCTGCGCCTGCTCGAAAACGCCGCGGCTCCCGCGCCGACCGTCGTCACGCCTTACGTATGGGGCGAAGACGATAGCTGGAAGCGGCTGATCTTCACCAAGGAACGGCCGTTCCTCGAAGGCGAAGCCTACGAGCATTGGATGCAGGCGAAGCAGAAATACCGCGAGCTCAAGAAGGAAAACAAAATTTGAACCGCGCGAAGCCCCCTCAAGCGGAGACCGGGCCGCTCGTCACAAAGGACGGAGGAAACGGATGCCTCGTAAAGTGGTAGTTTATTCGACGCCGCTTTGCGCCCCTTGCGAGCGGCTCAAGGCTTACCTGCGCGGCAAAGGCGTGGCGTTCACCGTCAGGGACGTGATGGTTGACGAGGAGGCCGCGATGTTCCTGGAGAGCCGTAACATCCGCTCGACCCCGGTACTCGCTATCGACGACGAAATCATCGTCGGATTCGACCCTGAGCGAATCGCCAGGGCGCTTGAAACTGCCTGAAAGAACTGCGCCATCGCTCTCGGCCTTGTTCCGAGCGGGCCGCCAGCGGCGGCAAAGTCACACGTTCGAGGCTTGCGCACGCCCCTGTACGCCTGAGAAACTATGCTTCTCCGTGCGCTCGCGCCGGCTCATCAACCCCGACGGGAAGGACAGTCGCGTTGGCAGAAGCAAAGCTCGGCCCGGTCGAGGAAATCAACCGGATTCTCAGAGAAAACCGCGTCTCCGAATATCGCTCCCCGAATCTTAAGCTTGGGATGCGCCCGCTTGAGTTCGCGCCCGGGAGCGCGCGATGGGCATGGGAAAACCAGCCTGCCTCCGTGCTCAACCCCTTTGGAACCCTTCAGGGCGGCTATCTGGCGCTCTTTATCGACGAGATGCTCTCGACGGCTATCGGCTCGGTACTCGAAGCCGGCGAATGGGCGGTCACTGCGGAAGTAAAGATTTCCTACCTGAGGACGGTCAGGCCGGGTCCGCTGTCCGGTTCGGCGCGGGTCGTCCGGAGAACCCGCGCACTCGCCTTCATGGAGGCGTCGCTGAGCATGGCGGACGGGGCGCTCGCCGCGACGGCCAGCTCGACCTGGGCGATCTCGAAGGCATGAGGCGCGAGCGGCGGCGCTTCGGACAGGCTTGAGCTGTCGGCAGGGATCGGCCGGGCCTCTCGCGACAACACCATCCAGAGGTTATGATACTATCCACGCAGGGAGAATTGGGCGTCTTATCGCGATTGACAGAGTTGGCAACGTAACCTAGCCTTTGGGCTTCGCCAAATAGCACGTTACTTTGTAACTGATTCCAGATTTACCGACTATCAGCTTCTAACCCCATGTTCGACACGTTGAGCGACCGCCTCGAAGGAGTTTTCAAGAAGCTCCGGGGCCACGGGCGTATCACCGAAAACAATATCGATGACGCGCTGCGCGAGGTTCGCCTTGCCCTGCTCGAAGCGGACGTCAATATCAAGGTCGTCCGCGACTTCGTCGAGCACGTCAAGCGAAAGGCGCTCGGCCAGGAGGTCCTGCGCTCGCTCACTCCCGAGCAGCATCTGATAAAGTTCGTCGCCGACGAACTGCGCGAGGTGATGGGCGGCGCGGCGCGGGAAATCGACCTCAAGGTCAAGCCTCCCGTCAAGATAATGGTGGTCGGGCTGCAGGGCTCCGGTAAAACCACCTCGGCCGCCAAACTGGCGCGATGGCTCAGGGAGAACCGCAAGCGCCATCCAATGCTCGTCTCGACCGACGTTCGCCGGCCCGCCGCGATGGAACAGTTGCGCATCCTCGGCGCTCAGGTCGGCGTTCCGGTGCTCGACAGCCACGAGAACGAAGACCCGATTGAGATTGCGAGCCGGGCGCTCGCGCGCGCCGAAACCGCCGGTTACGACGCGGTCCTTATCGACACCGCCGGCCGGCTCCAGATCGACGAAGAGTTGATGGAGGAACTCGACCGGCTTAAGGCCGTGCTTCGGCCTCATCATATTGTCTTCGTCGCCGACGCGATGACCGGCCAGGAGGCGGCCAACGTCGCCGCCGGGTTCCATGAGCGGCTCGGCATCTCGGGCGTGATCCTGACCAAGCTCGACAGCGACGCGCGCGGAGGCGCCGCGCTATCGGTCAGGTCTGTCACCGGAGCGCCCATCCTGTTTGCCGGTGTCGGCGAAAAGCTCGACGCCTTCGAGCCGTTCTATCCCGACCGCCTCGCTTCGCGGATTCTCGGCATGGGCGACGTGCTGACGCTCATCGAGAAAGCCCAGGCCAACTACGACCAGAAGCAGGCCAGGGAACTCGAGCGCAAATTCAAGAAGAACGAGTTCACGGTGACCGACTTCGCCGAGCAGTTGAAGACGATCCGCAAGATGGGCTCGCTCGGCGATCTCCTCGGGATGATACCCGGACTCAAGAAGGTCGCGGGACAGGTCGATTCCGAGGAAGCGCGCCGCGAACTCAAGCGTATCCAGGCAATTATCGACTCGATGACGCCACAGGAGCGCGAAAACCATTTGATTCTTAACGGACGAAGGCGCGCGCGCATTGCCACCGGCAGCGGCACTTCGGTCCAGGACGTGAACAAGTTCATCAAGCAGTTCGAGCAGACCCGCAAGATGATGAAAAAGCTGACCCGGATGGGTGCAGGCAGGGCAATGATGCGCGGACTGCATTTTGGAAGCTAATATAGCCGAGGGGAGATTCAGACAAAGATGCTTGTTATCCGGTTGCGGCGTCACGGTAGCCGAAGGAAGCCGTTCTTCAGAATCGTCGTCACCGATTCGCGTTCGCCCCGTGACGGACGCTTCGTTGCCCAGATCGGGACTTACGACCCGGCCTTCAATCCGCCCAAGGTCAGCCTCGAGCGCGAGCAGGTGGATCATTGGCTCAAAGCCGGGGCCCAGCCTAGCGATACGGTCCGCAAACTTATAAGTGAGGCTCAAAGCGCACCCGCAAGCTCATGACGAGTTCCGCAACATGGAGCCGAACATGAAAGAGCTAGTCCGGTACCTGGCACAGCAGTTGGTCAACAATCCGGACGCGGTCGAGGTTAAGGAGACGCAGGGCGACACCGCCTCGGTGTTGGAACTGCGGGTGGCGAAGGAGGACCTGGGCCGCGTGATCGGCAAACAGGGGCGTACCGCGAAATCGATTCGCACCATTCTCAACGCGGTCGCCTCCCGCACCAACCGCAAGGTCGTCCTCGAGATTATCGAGGAAAAATAGCCCGGCCGAGCGGCGCTCGCGGCCGACCGGCGCCACCAACTACCGCCGCAAGGCTGGCGAAGTGCAATTCGACTCTGGAAATCCTCCAAAGAGTCCCGCTGAAAAACTAATCCCGATTGGCCACCTCATCGGTGCGCACGGACTGAAGGGCGCGCTAAGGCTCCGGCTCGAGGGCGACGACCTCGAAATCCTGCGTTCACTCGGGCGCGTTTTCGTCAATTTGAGCGGCGGCGGCGCGCCAAGGGAATATCGCGTGCTGGCAATCACCTCGCTCGGGCGCAACTCGATTCGCCTTCAGCTCGAAGGCGTCGTCACCTGTGAGCAGGCCGAGGCGCTCAAGGGAGACCTGGTGATGGCGGCCGAAAGCGACCTGCCGCCACCGGCCGAGAACGAGTTCTACTATTACCGAGCGATCGGATGCGACGTCGCGCTCACTGAAGGGCGCGTTATCGGCAAGGTCGAGGAGATTTTCTCGACCGGCGCCAACGACGTGCTGGTGGTGCGCGGCGAAGGCCGGGAAGTCCTGGTTCCGGTGATTGCCGACGTGGTTAAGGCGGTCGATCTCGACGCGGGCCGTATCACGATCGAAGCGGTCCCCGGCCTGCTCGACTAGCTCGCCGTCGCGCGGCGGATTTCGCGAGGCGACCCGCTGGTCGAGCCGCGAGCGCGCCGGTAAAGTTTTAGCTCCGCCCACGGGCGCAGATTTGGCACGCGATGGCTTCGATGGAGTTTCACGTAATCACGCTGTTTCCCGAGATGTTCGAATCGCCCTTTCGCGCCGGCATGGTCGGCCGGGCGATCGAACAGGGAACAATAACGCTTGAGACCCACGCGCTTCGTCCCTATGGGCTTGGCAATTACAGGCAGGTCGATGACACGCCGTATGGGGGCGGTAGCGGGATGGTGATGCGGCCGGAGCCGCTTGCCGCTGCGATTGACGCCGTAACGGACGCGCATCCGGGCCTATGGCGCGTGCTGCTCACGCCCCAGGGCGAGCTTCTCGACCAACCGATGGTGCGCGAACTCGCCGCGCGAAAGCCGGGCCTGCTGCTTATCGCGGGACGCTACGAAGGCGTGGACGAGCGGGTGCGCGCGATGGTGGACCAGGAAATTTCAATCGGCGACTACGTGCTCTCGGGAGGCGAGATTCCCGCGATGGTGATAATCGAGGCGGTGGCGCGGCTGGTTCCCGGCGTGCTCGGAAATCCCGAGTCGCTCGCCGAGGAGTCGTTCAGCGCAGGCCTGCTCGAATATCCGCATTACACGCGCCCCGAGACCTTTCGCGGGATGAAGGTGCCGGACATCCTGCTTAGCGGCGACCATCAGAAGATTCGCGCCTGGCGCGAAGCCGAAGCCAGAAAGCGCACCGCCGAGCGCCGCCCCGACCTGCTGATCCGGCCAAAACGCTGAACGTGGCCCGACTCTTCGCAGCGCTGATCCATTATCCGGTGCTTGACCGCCGCGGCCGTATCGTCACCTCCGCGATAACCAGCCTCGATCTCCACGACCTCGCGCGCTCGGCCCGCACGTTCGCTCTCGACGCCGTCTTCGTCGTGCATCCGATCCCCGAGCAGCGCGAATTCGCGCGCGCCGTTATCGATCATTGGCGAATGGAGCCTGCGCGGAACTTCGATTCGCGAAGAATCGAAGCGCTGGAAACGCTCAGAATCGTTTCGGACTTGGACCAGGCTCTCGCGCAGGCAAGCGCGCTTTGCAACGGCACGCGACCGCTGCTCGTCCATACCTCGGCGCGAACCTCGGGCGCGACCAACGCGCGGGAGCTTCGCGCGCGACTCGCCGCGCCGGACGCGCCACCCGCGATGCTTCTGTTCGGGACCGGGTTCGGGCTTGCGCCGGCGGTGATGGAGCGCGCGGATATTGTGCTCAACGGAATTCGTGGCCCCGGCGATTACAACCATCTCTCGGTGCGCGCCGCGTTCGCCATCATCCTCGACCGGCTGCGCGGCGCGTGAACCCGCGGTTCGGCTCGAAAACTGAAAACAAGGATAAAGCAGATGCTCAGCCTGATTGCGCAACCCACCGTCGTCGAATCCGCGGGCAACAAGCCGAAACTGATCGAGGAGTTCGTGGGCCGGGTGAACACCGCCTCCGAGAGCGTAAGTATAGCCAGGATGCGAAGCCCCGGCGGATGGATCGAGCCGGGACAAACTCCCGAGTTCGACGAATACACCGTCGTTCTCAAGGGATTGCTCCGGGTCGAAACGCGCGATGGCGCCCTTGACGTCGGAGCGGGTCAGGCGGTCAAGGCTCCGCGCGGCCAGTGGGTCCGCTACAGCACGCCCTCGGCGGAGGGTGCCGAATACGTATCCGTATGTATCCCGGCGTTCTCGCCCACGACGGTCCATCGCGACGAATAGCGTCGCCCCGACGAATAGCGTCCCGACAACGCCGGCGGTGATGGGGCACGCGGACATTGTGCTCGACGGGATTCGCGGCCCCGGCGATTACAACCATCTCTCGGTGCGCGCGTGTTCGCGATGATCCTGGGTCGGCTGGGGCTCTGTCTTCGCGCAGTGTGCGCGGATAGAATTTTTATTGACGCCGCTATGCTGCGCATGTTAGGAGGCGCGGTATCGGCAGCGTCCTTGCGATCTATAGACACGTGGGCAAGCTCCTAGCGGATGTCGTTCAAGCGGTACTCAAAAAGTACGGACCATTCGCCGCTCTTCTGATACTATTCGTTATCCTGTATGAAAATCGGATCAACCGGTTGTGGAAAGCGAGACTGGAAGACAAAGATAGGGAAATCGACAGAGTGGTTGCGGAAAGGGACAAGCTCCAGGACGTGATCTTGAAAGGGCGGCTCTCTTCAACAAAGCCGAAGCACGAAGATGCCGACACTTGATCAGGCAGATGTCGCGGTCCTCGCCGTCGTTGCGTTTATCTCATTTGGATTTTACGCGCGGGCTTGGTTCACCTTGCGAGTAGATCGCCGCAAGGTCCAAAAGTACAAGTTTTATAAGGTGCGGGACGATCTTATCTACCTTGTAGCCTCCGGCCAAATTGATGAGAGCGACCAGGTCTTTCAGTACTTCTATAACGCGATCACCTTCGTCATCAGGCACACGCAGGTTTTAACGCTCGGTTCCCTAGTGAAAGCGCTTGAAGAGGCGCGCGAAACGGGGCTAGACCCTACCCGCGACGAGTTGTTGGAGATGCTGAACAGAGAGCTTCCGACCCGGAGTCAGGACACCCAGCGCGTCGTCGCCGAGTTCTATCAGGCGGTGCTTGCAACCTTTCTAGAGAACAGCCTGCTGCTTCGCGAACTTGCGAAACACGACTGGCTGGCGGGGGTCGTAAGAAAAATGCGAGCTTGGGCCTCTGCCGTCACGGAACAACCCCCTCTCGTCTACTTCTTTTACCGGAAGTATCAGCGCGCCGTAAGTAGGACCTCTCGCGGCGACAATCTAGCAATAGCGTGAGCCTGCTCGCTTGGGTGCCCACCGGGCAAGGGGCGGTTGAGTCGGGCGGGCGATTCAGTTAGAGTTTCGGTTTCGCTACCCGAGGTTACTTCCCCATGAACGGCGTCATCAAGAAGGTTGAGGAGCGCAATCTCCGTACTGATCACCCGCAATTTCGGGTGGGCGACACGGTTCGCGTTTACGTTAAGGTTGTCGAGGGCGAAAAGGAGCGAATCCAGGCCTTCGAGGGTACGGTAATCAAGATAAACCGCGGCGGAAACCGCACCAATTTCACCGTGCGCAAAATTTCCTACGGAGTCGGCGTGGAGCGAATCTTTCCCCTCCATTCCGCGCGGATCGACCGAATCCAGGTGCTCTCGCACGGCAAGGTGCGGCGCGCGCGGCTTTATTACCTGCGCGGACGCGCCGGCAAAGCCGCCCGTCTCGAGACCGTCTAGCGGAATCTTGAGAGAAGCGGAAAACGCAATCTGAACGGAAGCGTGGCCCCGATAGCCTGCTAGTCGCCACCGCTCATTCGGATGCGGCCGTCGAAATACGCGCCCTCGCACACGGTAAGGTTTTCCGTGTTGATATTGCCGAACACGCGGGCATGAGGCCCGATATAGACCTTTCCCGACTCGGCCACGTCGCCCCTAAGCTCGCCCATCACGACCAGCCTGCGCGCCTGTACTTTCCCCTCGACCGTCGCTTCGTCGGAGATCACCACCAGATCGACGGACACTACCTCGCCGCGGAAGTGCCCTTCGATTCGGACCGGCTCGTTGAAGATGAGTTTGCCGGCGACGGTTACACCGCGGCCGACCGCGACCCGCGTCCGCTCCTGCATCCAGTTCGCGGATGACGCGATATCGCCCGCAGCCGCGGTCTCGACCGCGCCGCTCTCCGCGCCGGTTGAACTTCTTTTGCGTTCAAGCAGAGGCATCGCCGAATAATCCGCTCAATCGGGTGGAAAGACATGGCAGGCGACGGCGTGTCCGCCGTGCCCGGTCTCGAGCGCCGGTTCCACCTTCCGGCAAATATCCTTTGCATAGGGGCATCGTGGATGGAAGGCGCATCCTTTGGGCGGATCGACCGGACTCGGCACCTCGCCCGGCAGCTTGATACGCTCGGCGCGCGCCTGCGGATTGACCGAGGGAATCGCCGACAGGAGCGCTCGCGTATAGGGATGGCGCGGGTTCGAGTAGATCTCGTCGCGGCTCGCCAACTCCACGATCTTTCCAAGATACATGATAGCGACGCGCTGGCTTATGTGCTCGACCACGCGGAGGTCGTGAGCGATAAACAGGTACGTCAGCCGGAGCCGCTCCTGGAGGTCCTGCAAGAGGTTGATTATCTGCGCCTGGATCGAAACGTCGAGCGCGGAGACCGGCTCGTCGAGCACGAGGAAACGCGGATTCACCGCAAGCGCGCGCGCGATTCCGATCCGCTGGCGCTGCCCGCCCGAAAACTCGTGCGGATAACGGTTCATCGCCCCCGCGTCGAGCCCGACCAGTTCGAGCAGCTCGGCGATCCGGCGCTCCTTCTCCGCTCCGCGCGCGAGACGGTGGATCTCGATTCCCTCGCCGACGATCGAACGCACCCGCATCCGGGGGTTGAGCGAGGCGTAGGGGTCCTGGAAGACGAGCTGCATCTGGCGCCTTAGCGCGCGCAACTCCTTGCGCGAGAGCGCGGCAAGGTCGCGCCCGTCGAAGATGACGCGTCCTGAGGTCGGCTCGATAAGCTTGAGCAGCAGGCGCCCCAGCGTCGATTTGCCCGACCCCGATTCGCCGACCAGTCCGAGGGTTTCGCCCGAGTGGATGTCGAGGCTGACCGCGCTGACCGCCTTGACGGTGAGCCGATGGCGGCTTAAGAGTCCGCTCGCGCCGGCCTCGAACTCCTTGCCGAGATTTTCGGCCCTGACCAGCGGCGCTCCCGTCGCGGGCATCGCGGCCGGGCTATACGCGGATACAGGCGACATAGTGGTTGGGTGCCTTTTCTTCGAGCGGCGGTTCAACTTCGGCGCATCGCGCAATCGCTATCGGGCATCGCGGATGGAACCGGCATCCGGGCGGCGGCTTGAGCGCGCTCGGAATGGTCCCGGGGATCGCCTGGAGGCGGCGATGGCGCGCTCCGTCAACTCCGGGAATCGATTCCAGCAATCCCTTCGTATACGGATTCATCGGGTGGCGGAAAAGCTCGGCCGACGCCGCCTGCTCCATCACGCGCGCCGCGTACAGGATCGTAACGTCATCGGCGTACTCGGCCACGATTCCCAGGTCGTGGGTGACAAGGATCACCGCGAGGCCCAGGCGCGATTGCAGCTCGCGGATAAGATCGAGTATCTGCGCCTGGATTGTCACGTCGAGCGCCGTTGTCGGCTCGTCGGCAATCAGCACGCGCGGATTGCACGCGAGCGCCATCGCGATCATCACCCGCTGGCGCATCCCGCCCGAGAGCTGATGCGGATAATCATCGACTCTGCGCTCGGGGTCGGCGATTCCGACCATCCTGAGCGCCTCGACCGTGCGTTCGCGCCCCTCGCTGCGCGAGACCTTCTGATGAAGCCGGACAGCCTCGGCGATCTGGCTTCCGACCGTGAAGACCGGATTCAGCGAGGTCATCGGCTCCTGGAAGATCATCGCGATTCGCGCGCCGCGCACCTGGCGCATCTCGGGCTCGGAAAGCTTCGTAAGGTCGCGGCCCTCGAACAGGATCTGGCCGCCGACGATGCGCGCCGACTCGGGCAACAGCCGCATGATCGAGAGGACCGACACGGTCTTTCCCGAACCCGACTCGCCCACCAGGCCCATCAGCTTGCCCGGCTCGACCGAAAAGCTGACGCCGTCCACCGCGCGGACTTCTCCGTCCTCGGTGAAAAACGAGGTGCGAAGCGACTTTACTTCGAGCAACGCCACGTGCGTCTCAGCCTACCATCCATGGCCGCGGCCCCAAAGACGCCTTGCGCCGGAAAAAAGGCCCTCCCATCTCACCTGAGATGCGACGGATCGAGCCGGTCGCGCAGATGATCGCCGAGGAAGTTGAATGACATCACCGCCAGAAAAATGAAGACGCCGGGCAGCAGGATCCACGGATAATGGGCGAGCGCGTGCACGTCTTCGGCCTGCGCGAGCAGGTTGCCCCAGCTCGCGGCGGGCTCCTGGATGCCGAGGCCGAGCAGCGAAAGCGCACTCTCGCCGAGGATGAATCCGGGAATCGAGAGCGTGGCCGCGACTATCGCGTAACCCATCACGGACGGAATCACGTGGCGCCTGAGAATCCGCCATCGCGAGGCCCCGAGCGCGCGCGCGGCTTCCACGTACGGAACCGAGCGCACCGAAGCCGTCATCCCGCGGATGACGCGGGCGAATCCCGCCCAGCCGATGAAGCTCATGATCGCGACGATCATGAAGAAGGTCTTGACCGTGCTCATCCCCGACGGAATTATCGCGGCCAGCGCGAGCAGGAAGTAAAACGACGGCAGCGACATCTCAATCTCCGACCATCGCATGATGAGGTTGTCGAGCAGTCCGCCGACATAGCCCGACAGTGCGCCAATCGTTATCCCGAGCGAAAAGGTGATCGCGACGCCGAGAATCCCGATGAACATGCTGACGCGCGAGCCGTAAACGATTCGCGAGAACAGATCCCGGCCGAGCGCGTCGCTGCCGAGGAGAAAGTACGGCGGCGCGCCGGGCGCGGTCGTAAAGATGTGTCCGCGGCTGAACAGATGCACCCATGTTCTGACGCCGCGCTCCTCGGCGTAGGTGCGCCTTACCGCGTCCGTCATGCGCATCGGGTACGCATAGAAAAATCCCCGCCGCCATTCGGACGGCGCCGCCAGATGAAGCGCCATCGGCGGGCAATCGGGCAGGCTTCGATACTGACGTGTCGGATTGTAAGGCGCGATTACCGGCGAGCCGAGCGCAAGGATGTAAAACACGGCAAGGCAGAGCGTCGAAAGCCTCACGGGCCACGACGCAAGCCGCCATTCGCGCCGGAGCTTCGCGCCCAGGCTCGCCTGCCGCTCGGGCGGCGGCGCTTCGAGCCGGATATCCGTGCGTGGCGCCGCCGCGCTCATTGCGACTCCATCGAGGAGAAGTCAACCCTCGGATCGACCGCGACCAGCGCGATATCCGCGAGCAGGTTTCCGACCAGCAGCAGCACCGAGCCCATCAGCACCGACCCCATCACCAGGTACACGTCGAGCGAACGCACCGCGTCGAGCAGCAGCAGGCCGAGCCCCTGCAGGTTCATGACGGCCTCGACCAACGCCGCGCCGCCGAGCAGGTCGGCCAGTCCGTAACCCGCCATCGTGACGAACGGATTAAGCGCGTTGCGCAGCACGTGCTTGTAGATTACGGCGCGCTCGGAAAGCCCCTTGGCGCGCGCGGTCCTGACGAAATCGGAATTCTTGATCTCGAGAATCTGCGAGCGCATCAGCCGCATCAGCGAGGCCATCCCGGCCGTCCCGAGCACCATCACGGGCAGGATCAAATGGTTGATGCGGTCGGCAATCTTTCCCCACAAATCGAGCTGCGGATAGAAGACCGAGTACGTCCCGCCGACCGGAAACCATCCGGTCCTGAGCGCGAGATACATCACCAGGAAGGCGAGGAAAAAATTCGGCACCGACATCCCGAAGAACGCAAGGAACGACAGCACCCGATCCCAGATCGAATTCTGCTTGACCGCGACGATGATCCCGATCGGAATCGCGAGCGACCACGCGAACAGCATGCTCGCCGCCGACAGGATTATCGTGTTGACCGCGCGCGAGCCGATAAGGCTGAGCACGCTCACCCGGTAGGTCAGCGAGATGCCGAGATTCAGATGGACGACCGCCCAGAGCCATTTGCCGTAGCGGACCAGAAGCGGCTGATTCAGCCCGAACTGCGCCTCCATCTGCGCGATCATCTGGGGCGAAACCGACGGATTCATCTTCAGATTCGACAGGAAATCGCCCGGCACCATCGACATCACGAGAAACGAGATGAACGTGATCCCGATGAGCAGCGGGACCATGTTGATGACGCGCTTGACGATGAACTTTCCCATCCTGGAATCAGATCAACTTCGCGCGCGGCGTGGCCGTCAACTCTCCCGGAACTGGATCAGTTCGGGGCGGTACCTGCCCCACACCGTATCGCGGAAATTCTCGAGCGAGGTTTTGTAGGCGTCGTATGCGATCTGCCGCACCGTCTCGATCACCGGGAGCTGGTCGTGGAGGATTTGTTGGATTTGCCAGTAGTATGGCGCGCGCGCCTTGATATCCATCACCGAGGCGCCCTCGTCGAGAAGTTGGTCGATCTTTGCCTCCCACGGCGTGGCGGGCGTCTTCTGGTTCGGATTCCACAGATGCAGATTGCCCGACGAGCGCAGGAAGTTGGCGCCGTTGTTCGGTTCGATCGTTCCGGTAAACCCGATCAGCACGCAGTCCCAGTCGAAACTGTTGGTGAGTTTATCGACGAGCGTGGTGAATTCCAGCGGCCGGTAGTTGACCTTTATTCCGAGCGTCTTCAGATCCTGCAGGAACATCGCGCACATCTGGTCGCGCGTTTGTACGCCGGTGTTGGTCGTCAGGTCGAACTCGATGCGGTTGCCTTCGGGATCGAGGCGCTCGCCCGAGCCCGCGCGATGGTATCCGGCGGACTCCAGAAGGCCGGCGGCAAGCTTGAGGTCGTAGGCGTAGTCCTTGAGATTCGGGTTGTGAAAGATTTTGTTCGCGGGCGAAACGTCGGAAACCGCCGGCACCGCGAGCCCGTGGAAGCAGAGATCGATCATCCCCTGCTTGTCCACCGAATGCGCCATCGCGCGCAGGAAGTTGAGATCGGTGAACCACTTGAGTTTCGGATTCGTGCGCCCCGCGCGCACGTAATGGCGCGGGTTGCGGTTGAAGCAGAAGAACAGCGAACCCGTGTCGATTCCGATCTTCTGAACGGTTATGCCCAGCGACTTCGCCTTGTCGAGCAGATCGGCGACTTCTTCCGGCCGCGGCGAATAGACGTCGGTCTGGCCGGCCATGAACTTGAGATAGGCGGCGTTCTGATCCTGCACTATCAGCACCGTCTCGCCGCGAAGCCGCGGAAGCACCTTGTCCCGCTCGACGCGCATCCAGTAGTCGGGATTGCGCCGGAACTGCATCATCTGCGCCGGCACGTAGCGCGCCAAGTCGTATGGGCCGAGCCCGACCAGCTTGCGCGGCGGCGTATTGATATTCCAGGTGCGGTTGAAGCTGCCGGCCCTGAGCGCGGGCTCAAGAACATGCGCCGGGATGATGGAAAAGCCGATCGCGTAGAGCAAGGGCGCAAACGGCTTCGGGATGCGCATCACGACCGTGTAATCATCGGGAGCTTCGGCGACGATCGGTTTCCCATCCACGGTCAGGGTCGGGCGGGAACTGTTCGGAACCTCGGGATCGTAGATGGTGGCAAGCGTGAAAACGACATCGTGCGCGGTGAACGGCCTGCCGTCGGACCATTTGACGTCGCGCAGCAGATGGAACGTGATCGTGCGCCCGCCGTCGGCGATGTCCCAGCTTTTTGCGAGCGCGGGCTCGGGCAGCGTGGTCAGCGGGTTGACATTGACCAGCCCGTCGAAGAGCCGTCCGGTCACCTGTCCGGAGGCGGTGTCGGTGACGAGGATGGGATTGAATGTGCGCGGATCGCTGGTGGTCGAACTGTAGAGGACTTGCTGCTCGGCGTGATTGAAGGACGGATAATCGACGTGGCATCCCGCCGCGCCAAGCCCCGCCGCGGCGGCCGCCGCGATTTTCAGAAAATCACGGCGATTGATTCCGCCCTTTCCGCTAGCCATCGAAAACGCCGCGCCCGCCTTGCGCCATGCCTATATCGATTCGTTTCGCGCCGGGACCGGGCGTCAGCACGAACAGCGAATCGGGCAGGTTGCCGTTGATGATCGGGCGGCTGTAGTTGAACTTCACGTGGCTCTTCGCGAGGGGAAAATCGGCTTCGACTTCGTACGGAAACATCACGCCGCCGATATCCCGATAGTCGCGATAGCGCACCTCATAGTTCAAGTCTCCGCCCGCAAGCCGCTCGCGCACCAGGACAAGCTCGCCGCCCTCGAATCCGAGATCGCGCTCGTCGCCGTTCGCCTCCCGGTAGGTCGCAACCAGCATCCCATCCACCGTGGCGACGGAAACCGGTGGCGATGAATTCGAGCCGCGCGGCGCGATTCCCATCAGAAGCCGCACCGCGTCGGGCGGCGCCATCGGAATCCGCGCAAACCTGTCGAGCGTCGCGGCGCTCGCCGTCCCGTTCATCAGGGTATTTTTCGAGGGCTCGAAAATCTGAAGATGCCCGTCGCGAGCCGCCACGACCAGCGCGACGCCGAACGGCGTAAGCGCCTCGACGCGCAGGCTCGCCGGCCGGCGCATCGCGATCTCCTCGCGCGCCTTAACGTCCTGGCCGCCGCCCCGATATTCCATCACCGCGCTGGTGCGCATCGATTCGATTTGCTGGTCGCGGCGCGAAAGCGCCTCGGTCAGACGCGCAAGGCCTGCCGCCGCGGGCGGTGGGACGGCGGGCGCGGGCGCACGTGTCGTGGCGGCGCATCCGGCAAACACGAGCGCAACCAGAACCGCTGCGCTCGCCGCGCCAGGGCGGCGTTTCGGGTTCCGGCTTCGACGGCTAGTGGCTGCCAGTGGCGGTCGCCGCCGAGCCGCTGATCGCATTTTTGAGGTCCTGAATCTTGTCCTTGAGCCGCGCGATCTGGTCGGACTCTTTCGCTCTCTTGAGAGCGTCGAGGTACTCGTGGGAAGCTTCCCTGAAGTCGCCGACCTTGCGGTAGGCGTCGCCCAGATGCTCGGTGATGGTGGGATCGTTGCCGCTCAGGTTGACGGCCCGCTCCAACTGCTCAATCGCTTTCCTGTATTCGCCCTTCTGGTAGTAAACCCATCCGAGGCTGTCGATATAGAAGCCGTCCTCAGGCTCGATATCGAGGGCGCGCTTGACCAGGCGCTCGGCCTCGTCGAGGTTCTTGCCCTGCTCGGCGTAGGTGTAGCCGAGGTAGTTAAGCGCCTGGGAGTTGTTGGGGTTCAATTCGATCGCCTTGCGCATCTCGGCCATCCCGGCGTCGCGCTGATGGTCTTCGTCGAGCAGCGCGCCGAGGGTGAAATGGTACTTGTCGCTCTTGGGATCGAGCTCGACCATTTTCCGCGCGAGCGCGATCGCGCTGGCGTAGTCTTTTTTCTCCTGGTAAACCCCGACCAGGAAACCCATTATTTCGATGTTGTTCGGGCGCTTTTTGAGCGCCTGCTTAAGCGCGTCGATCGCCGAGTCATAGTTCTTTTCCTTGTCATACAGGTAGGCAAGCTGCAGGCGCGACTCAACGTAGTGATCGTTGGCCTTGGGAATCTTGTTGAACTCTTCGATCGCCTTGTCGTTCTCGTTCAGTTCCGTGTAGACGGTGCCGAGGTAATAGCGCACGCGGAAGTTCTTGGGCTGGGCCGCGAGCACCAGGTTGAACTCGGTCGCCGCGCGATCGAAATCGCCGCGTTCGAAGTAGACCAGTCCGATCTTGGTGCGGGTGTCGGCCGGGTCGGTCTCCATCGCCTCCAGATGCCTGAGCTGCCGCAGGGCTTTGTTGTAATTCTTCTGCCCGACGTACAATTCGGCCAGGCGCTTGCGCACCAGCTGGTTATTGGGGTTCACCTGGAGCACTTTCTTGTAGTACTCGATGGCCTGCTTGGGTTTTCCCTCGATCTCACGCAGCACCGCGAGGTCGAGCAGCACCAGCTCGGACTGGGGATTCAGGTTCAGGGCCTTTGCGTAATAGCTCTCGGCAGCCTTGTAATTCTTCGCCACCACCATCACGCGCGCCGCGTAGTAATAGCCGAGGAACGAATTAGGATTGAGCTTGATCAGCTTCTTGAAGACGGCTTCAGCCTTCGCATACTTTCCCTGCTTGGCGTAAAGCGTGCCCAGGTAAAGATGAGCTTCCTGGTTCCGGGGATCGAGGCTCAGGATGGAGTTGTACTGTTGTTCGGCTGTCTGATCCTTGCCGAGCGCCGAGTTAATCCCGGCGCCAAGCAAAAGCGCCCGAACCGACTTGGGGTCGAGAGTGATAGCGCGGTCAACCTGCTCGAGCGCGTCCTTGAGCCGCCCGTCGCGCACGTACATCGTCGCGAGCATCACCCTGAGCTTTGCATTGTTCGGGTCGTACTTGACCGCTTCTTCGAGCGCGGCCAGGGCTTCCTTGCGGTCACCGTTGTTGATCGCGGCCTGGGCCCGAAGAAACGCGCCCATCGCCTTCGCGGAGTCGGGAATCTTGACGAAGGGAACTCCGCCGAACGGGCTTGGGCCCTCAGCGCTGGCGGTCCGAACCGGATGGGCGCTGTTGTCCGACATGCGCGCGCAACCGGCAAGACCAACGCAGGCGGCGGCCAACAACACCAGCGCGGACCTTACGCAAAATCTCAACATCCAGTGGGAATTCCGTGGGGGTTCCTGAATCACAGCTAACATGGCGGTACCGGAGCGTCAACCAAACCCCTTTCGCACACGGGCCGATGAGTGGAGCCACGCCCGGGTTCGTTCGACACCTCCCCATTATAGACTTTTCGCGCGGGGAGGCGACGAGCTTTTGCATTGTTTTTTTGGCTCCTTGCACCGCCCTTTCGCACTCGGATAGAGCCTGAGGCCGGAGTTGCGCTAATCCGATGCCGGTCGTCGTTACTCAGGTCCCCGATTCTGTCCCATCCCGCTCTCGCGGAGAACCGTTGTCGCGGACGGGACGGCGGCTCGGCCTGCTGCCTCTCATATGCGTGATGTACCTGGTCATCAGCGGCGGCGCCTACGGCCTCGAAGACGCGGTGCATGCGGCGGGGCCGAAGCTCGTCGTCCTGCTCTGCCTGCTCGTTCCGCTGACGCTCAGCCTTCCGACCGGCCTGATGGCGGCGGAGTTGACGGCGCTGATGCCCGTTGAGGGCGGCTTTTACTTTTGGGTGAAGGAAGGATTGGGGCCGTTCGCCGGATTCGCCGAGGCGTACTTCACGATGCTGTACACCGCGGTTGACATGGCGATTTACCCGGTGCTGTTCGCGAGTTACCTGAGCTTCCTCAGGCCGATTTCGCCCGCAGTGCAGGCGATACTGGCGGTTTCGATCGTATGGTTGGCGGGACTCCTCAATCTCGCAGGCATTCGTCCGGTCGGCTTCACCTCGGTGCTGCTCGCCGCGCTATTGCTGTCCCCGATGGCGGCGCTGGTGATCGCGGGACTTCCGAGGATCATCCATTTCGTCGCGCCGGCCGAGGCGTTGTTTCCCTCGGGCTTCGCGGGCGCGCTCGGCGCGGGGCTTACCGTGGTCATCTGGAATTTCTCGGGATGGGAGAACCTGAGCGTCGTCGCGGGCGAACTCGAGGACGCGGGCCGCAACTATCTGCGCGCGATCATCGTGACGATTCCGCTGGTCGTCGCGGGCTACGTGCTCCCGCTGCTGGTCTCGGTTTCAGGAAACACAAGCGCGGCGAATTGGCGGATAGGATGGTTCTCGCACGTCGGGTACGCGATCGGCGGGCCAATTCTGGGCGCGTCGCTCGCAATCGGCGGCGCGCTGATGGCGTTCTCGGTGTTCGAGGCGGCGATGCTATGGGTGTCGCGGATGCCTTACGTGCTGGCGCGCGAGGGTTATCTGCCGCGCTCGCTGACCGAGGTATGGCAGGCGACGGTCGCTCCGTGGAAATCGATACTGGCATCGTGCGCGCTCTTCACCCTCCTGGTGCCGCTCGGATTCGTTGCGCTGGTGGTGCTCGATGTTTTCTTCTACATGGCGGCGCTCGTGCTCGAGATGGCGGCGATGGTGCGGCTAAGAAGGCTTCGGCCCGCGCGCGACGGGCTGTTCAAAGTGGGCGCAGGCGGATTCGGGCTTTACCTGGTCGCGGGCCTTCCGGTTCTTACCTGGCTTGCGACCTTCGGCCTTGCGATATCGCACGGCGACGGGCACGGCGATTTTTTGGTTGCGATCGCGCTCGGCGCAACCGTATGGCCGGCCTACGCGATCGCGCGCTGGCGCTACGGCGGCCCGGCCAAGCCGGTCGAGGAGCGCGCCGTCACCGCCAAAGCGTGACGCTCGCCCGCACGTCGCATCTTTGCGCTCTTATCGCGGCTTCAGCCGGAACAGCCGAACCACTCTCTCGTTGCGCAGCGGCTCGATATTGAACGACGCGTCGAGACGCTCCATCTCACCGCTCAAAAGCTCCGCGTAGCCGGGGCTCTCCGGCGCTGCGAGCAGCAGGTAAAGTGATCTTCCCGCGCGCGCGCCATTCGCGAGAGCGGATATCTCAGCGTCGTTGGCGTGTTCGCCGTCGAAAACCACCGGCGGCACCGCGCCGCTCCATCCGCCCGCCCGTTTCGCGTACAGCCGCCCCAGGTGGTAGTCGGTGAAGCGCTCGCCCGGGTCGAACGAATCGAGTCCCACCAGGCGCGCTCCGATATCCGGCAGATAAAGTTCCAGGAATTGCAGTGAAACATTGCTGACCACGATCGAACCCGGCCCGAACTCGTTGCCCGTCGCGCTTAGCGCCGGCACCATCCGCGACGGTTCGGGCCGCGCCGAAAGCCGCGCCGCCGTTTCCGCCAGAAGCGACACCACGAGCAGCAGGTCGAGCGCGAACACCGCGCCCATCGCGGCCAAATCCCGACGCGAGCGCCGCCGCGCGCTCGCAAGCTTGCTCATCCTGCGATTGGCGACAACCGCACCGTAACCCGCCGCCGCAAAGGCGATGAAGCACGCGGGCAGGATGAAGGCGATTTCGGTGAAGAAGTAGATCATGTACACCGCGAGCAGCGGCGCAAGGAAACCGAGCCCGAACCATACGACCCGGCGCGTCGCGCGGCTCTTCGACGACCTCAGCGCCGCCGCGATGCCGATTACGGCGAAGACCGCTGCGGCGAAGGGATAGAGGATGTAGCGCGCGACGCCCGGATCGCGGAGCATCCCGTCCAGTCCCGCGAGCGCGAACGAATACGAAACCAGGTTGCCATGCGGATTTCGCGGCATCGTCGGACCGAACAGAAAGCGAAGCCCGAATGTCCGCGAAAGCCGCCCGTAAACCTCCGGCACCCAGAACACGTATCCGCTCCTGAACGCGCCGCCCAGGTAGCGAACGTTCTCCAGCGCCTGCCAAACAGGAAATATCGCAAGCCCCGCCGCGGCGAGCGCCGGCGTCGGCCAACGACGCAATGAACCACTCGGCGGCACTATCATGAGCGCGGCTCCGAGCCCCACGAGCATCGTCGCGTTCGTCGGCCTGATTATGATGCTGAACCCGGCGAGCAGTCCGAAAATCGTCGCCGAAACGAGCGCTGTGGCGCGCCGCTCTTCGTCCTGCTCGGATTCCGTCGCGTACCAGAGTACGAGCGCCGCCACGATCGTCACCATCAGCGTCGGCACGTCGCTCATCACCAGCGTCGAGTAGGTGACGAAGAGCGGCGAGGCGGCGAGGATGAGCGCGGCGATGAACGCGCTTGGGCGGTCGAATATCCGAAGCGCCAGGAGATAGAGCGCGGCGATCGCGACCAGCCCCATCGCGACCGTCGCGTAGCACAGGCGCTCGGACTTCTCTCCCAGTATCGTATACGCCGCCGCGAGCATCAGCGGGTAGCCATCGGTGTACCGGGGAGGGTATGAATAGCCACCAAAGTGGAGAACCGGGCCGATACCGCGATCGATATTCACGGCGACTGCCGCGTATTCGAGGCCGTCGGGCCACGGCATGAATTCAACGCCGCGCCTGAAGCCGGTTCGCGCGATAAGCAGGAGCGCGAAGCCAAGCAGTATCGCGAGCAGGCCGGCGTCCACGGCTTTGAATCCCGCCCGGGGTGAATGAGCCGGGAAAGTCGGGGATTTTCGCGATGGGGCGAGCTTCGTCAAAGCGCACTCCCGCACGAATCGGCAAAGCCGCCGACAGCGCCCGCAGGGAGGCCGGGACGATCGGGGTCTGGCTGGTCCTTGTGCTGCTTGTCCCGCGGCTGGTGCGTCTTTTCTATCCGCAGGTCTGGGTCGAGGACGATTTTTACCTCGAGAGCGCCTACCTGGTGAGTATTGGGATGCGCCCGTATGTCGATTTCGTGCAGCCGCACTTTCCGCTCCTGGAATGGACTGCGGGAGCCTACCTCAGGTTGTTCGGCGCAAGCCACTTCTCGATTGAGGTTCTGAATGAGTCGGCCATCTACGTGACGAGCCTGCTGGTCTTCGTGCTCGGCCGGCGGATCGCGGGCCGCGCGGCCGGAACCTGGGCCGCGATTCTATACGCAAGCAGTTCGCTCGTCTTCCGCTATCACGTCTATGAGCGCGAATGTTTCCTCGCACCGTTGACCGTGGCGGCGACGCTCGTTGCGCTTGGCGAGGGCGAGCGATCGAGCGCGCGGGCCGGACGCCAGGCGCTCGCGCTGCTCGTCGCCCTCGGAATCAAGCTCACTGCGGCGATTCCGTCGGCCGTGCTGTTCGGTTTCGCGGTCGTGCGCAGGCGATGGCGCGAGGCGGCGCTTCTCGCGCTCGAACTCGGCGCGGGGCTCGCCGCGGTGACCGCGCTCTGCTACTGGCTGTACGGCTACGATTTCCTGTTCCAGACCTTCCTGTTTCATTTTCTCAAAGGGCACGACACGGGCGATCCGATCCTGACCTATCCGCTCCAGATACTCGATATCGAGTTTCCGCTGTTCGTACTCGGATGCGTCGCGCTCGGGGCTGAGCGGCGGATGAACGAGGGAATCGCGCTGGTGCTCGCGATGGTCGCGGCGAGCTACCTGTTTTACGGCGTAATCAGTCCGACCGCGTGGGGACACAATTACCTGGAACCGCTGCCGTATATCGCGATCGTCGCCGGAATCGGACTCGACTGGATGATACGGCTTGGAGGCGGTTTTCTGCACGCCCAGGAAGACGAAGCGATGCGCGTGCTGTCCCGGCTCGTGAGCGCCTGCCTTTTCATCGTCGTCTCACTGGCGTGGATAAGCCCGCTCAAGAACCAGAACTGGCTTCACGGCAGCGTCTATGGATTCGGCTTCATGCCGAAGCGCCAGATCGCGAGGATTGCGGGCGCAATACGCGACGGCAGCGCGCCGGTTGAAAATGTGATTGCGCCGTCGTTCCTGTGTTTCCAGGCCAACCGCCCGGAGCTGATTCGCTTCCCGGAAACCTACGGCGTCTATCTAGACGCACGCGCCGAAGTCGAAAAGTACGGTTTTTTCAAGGCGCGTGAGATGCTGGGCGATCAGGATTTCTTCAATCTTATCGTGAAAACATCCGGCTACTGGACCACGCGGATAAAGCAGGCTGTCACCCAGGGCACGGTCCCAATCGTGGTTCCCGATTCTCCGATTCAGCTTCTGCCGCTGGTGTTCGTCCCGCCTGACGTGCTCGCGAAGAGCGGATACCGGCCGACGCTGGAGACGAAATACTTCATCGTATGGCGTCACTTCGCCAGGTCGGGCAGCGCGGAGTCGAGGTGATGACGACGAGGCCGCGAGATTCTTCGCTTCGCTCAGAATGACAGGGCGAAAGGCTAGCGCGGCGGCGGATTATAGACGTGCAGGAATGAGAACGCCGCGATAACCAGCGCGTGAGTAATATGCCCGCTCGCGATGAGCCCCTTGATATCGCCGAGCGGAACCGTCACGACCTCGGTTTCCTCCGTCCCGCTTGAGTCGGGCGTCGGCTCGGCGACTTTGCGCACGTCGCGCGCAAGATAGGTGTAGCAGAAGTTCGGCTGTATCGCGGGATTCGGATGCACCCGGCCGAGCTCGACGATCAGGTCCGAATCGTAGCCGGTCTCCTCGCGCATCTCGCGCCGCGCCGCGTGCGCCGGATGCGCATCCTCGGGATCGACCATCCCGCCCGGAATTTCGAGCGTGAAGTCGCCGATCCCGTGGCGAAACTGACGGACCATCACGACCTGGTTGTCCGCCGTCAGCGGGATCACGTTGATCCAATGGGGCGCTTCCAGGATGTAGAAATCGTGCTCGCCGCGTCCGGGATGGCGCGAGCGGCGGCGGTGAAGCTCGAAAATCGGCGTGCGATAAACCGACTCGCTCCCAAGCGTGTCCCATCGTGGGATTTTCACCCGCCCGTCCTTGTCACGAATCGCCATGTGAATTCAGAAAAGCCGCGCATATTCGATCGCGGGGCATCGATCCATCACCACCGTAAGCCCGGCCTTGCGCGCCCTCTCCGCCGCTGCGCGATCGATAACGCCCAACTGACACCATAGCACGCGCGCGCCGATCGCAATCGCCTGCTCCGCAACCTCGGCCACATGCTCGGAGCGGCGAAATACGTCCACCATTTCGACCTTGTCAGGAATCGACTTGAGATCGGGGTAGCATCGCTCGCCGAGCACGTCCATCAGCGCGTCTGCGCCGAGCATCGGATTGACCGGGATCACGCGAAAGCCGCGGCTCTTGAGCAGAAGCGCGATTTTCAGGCTGTCGCGCGCGGGATTATCGGAGCATCCGACCACCGCAACCGTGGTCGGGTTTGACAGGATCGCGCGGATTTCGGAATCGGACGGGTTCGAAGTATCCATCGCCGCTTTCGCGCTCGTCTCAGTCGTCGAGGCTCGGAGCGGAGCCGATGATCTGGTCCGTGACAACCGGGATGAGCCGCTTTATCTCCTCGCGCACCTCGGCAAAGACGAGGTCGCCCTTCTCGAACGGGTCTTCGATATCGCCATCCTGGCCCGCAAACGAGCGCAGCGTATGGACCGGCAGCGCGGAGGCTTGCGGAAACAGGCGCAGCAATTCGGTCGCCTGCGCGCGGGTCATCGCGATGACCAGGTCGGCCTGTTCGAGCAGTTCCGGATGGCGCTTCAGGTCGGTCGAGGTCGCCTCTTCGCCGAGATGGATTCCGTCGTCGCGCAGGGCGAGCCGGGTATCGAGCGAGACCAGCGCGCCGTCGCGCGCGTAAGGCGCGATTCCGGCGGAAGCCACGCGCACATGGCCGTCGAATCCGCGCGCGGCGAGTTCACGTTTCAAGATGTGCTCCGCCATCACGCTGCGCGCGGTGTTGGCGGCGCATATGAACAGGATTGAACGAAAGCGCGGCCCCTTGCGGGCCGCGCTTTCGTGCTTTGTCGATGTCGATGACTTCGATGACACAGGCTTCAGATACCGCCGCTCATCACCTCGGCCATGCTCTCCTTCTTGGTAGCACCCTTGGCAAGCTCTTCCTTGAGTTTGCCGCCGAGTTCCGCCGCGTCCCAAACGGTGCCCTTCTTGGTCACGCGTCCGACCGAATGCCATCCCTTCATCAGCCACACCGAGCCCATCCCGACCCGGAACACTTCGCCGTGGACGTCCTTGGCGTCGTCGCTGCCGAGCCAGGCGACCAGCGGGGCGACGTTGGCCGGGCCGAACGGATCCCACTGGCCCTCAGTGACCTTGCCCATGCTCGCGGCGGTCTGCGGAGTCGCGTCGATTGTCAGCCGGGTGCGGGCGACCGGGGCGATCGCGTTGGCGGTAACGCCGTAGCGATGCATCTCGCGGTCGATGATGATCGCCATCGCGGCGACCGCGGCCTTGGCCGCGCCGTAGTTGCTCTGGCCGGCGTTGCCGAGGATGCCGGAATCGGAACTGGTGTTGATGAGGCGGCCGTTCAGGATGTTGCCGGCCTTGTGCTGCTCGCGCCAGTAGGCACAGGCATGGCGGGCGAGGTTGAAGGTGCCCTTCAGGTGGACCGCGATGACCGCGTCCCAGTCCTCTTCGTTCATGTTGAAGATCATGCGGTCGCGCAGGATACCGGCGTTGTTCACGACGATGTTGAGCTTGCCGAAATTGTCGAGCGCGCACTCGATGATACGCTTGGCGGCCTTGAAGTCACTGACGCTTTCGAAGTTGGCCACCGCCTCGCCGCCGGCGGAGCGAATTTCCTTGACCACCTCCTCGGCCGGGGAGCGCGACTGCCCGGTTCCGTCGAAATGACCGCCGAGGTCATTGACGACGACCTTGGCGCCGAGCTTTGCCATCAAAAGCGCCTCTTCGCGGCCGATTCCGCGTCCGGCGCCGGTGATCACTGCAACCTTTCCGTCCAATAGTGCCATCTGTTTAGTTCCTCTTCACCTTTTCATTCGAAGCCTTTTGGGCAACCATACCGGGCCTGCCCGGCCCTATTACGTCAAACTTCTCAACCGGTTCAAGAAACTGCTGCGCGCCCTTGGTCGGCATCTCGTATATCAGGTCGAGGGTCATTTCCGACCGATCTTTGTTGCTCGGGTACAAGGCGATACTGCCCGGACGTCCCATCTTGTGAAAGTCGCACGACCACGTGTTGCGAGCCCGCATCACCAAAGAAGAAGTTATAGTAAAGTTGTTTTTCTTCAAGCCCTCTTTATAGAAATCGATGAGCTTCTCAAGCGCGGGAGCGTTGCCAAGCCGGAACATGATCTCACGCATTCCGCCCTTGGGTTTGCGCACGTGGACCACCGTCATCCCTGGATAGATCGGCATGTTCCTGTACAAATCGGGCGGAAGCCGGTTGCTCGCCTCGAAGGGACTGGTAGCGGCGGCCTTCGTCACCGGATGCCTTGCCAGGCTTTGCCGCGGGCGGCGGCACGCGGCCATCGCACCCGCCATCGCCACCGACAGGGAAAGCGTCAAGGCGGAACTGAACAAGTCGGCTTTCCGTGCCGTCATAGTCATGGGTTGCACGTTCTGGAAATCGGGAAGCTCTTTATAAAGAAAACAGCCGCCGCGTAATCACACTCTGGATAAACTCGCAAAACCGAGAAGTCAAGGCAAATCCGCGCCCGGCGGCCGAGGCTCGCAAGCGCGCTCTGCCGAGGCGGAATTTCCATCGGACGGCACGGCGGCGGAACGGCGGGTCTTACGCGCGGAGACATTATGCGGCGTCACAATACGCACGCGGAGGTGGAATTATTTCGTTTGGCGCAATTTTCGCGCTCGCTGATGCATCCTGCGACATTCCCTCTTGACAAAATTCCATCTTTGTAGCATTGCACTAGCCGCGTGCCATCGAGACAGGTCGTGAATCCGGTTCCGACGGGGAAGTCGCAACTGGGGCCGTTGCGGGATCGGGCCGGTTCACGGAAAATTTGGTGGCCGCGTGGGGTTCTTAATTTTTTCACATTGTGAGTCAAGGTCCGAGCGGGACCTCTTTTGCACCGCTCAAATCACGGCACAGGTGAGAAGATAGCGATGGAAAGTCAGTTTGGTATCATTGCGATGATCGAGCGGAGTTACTATGCGACCTACCCGCTCCTGATCATGTCGATCGTTTGTCTCGCGATCATTTTTGAGCGCGCCTGGGCTCTGTGGGGAATCCAGGGCAAAGCGGCAAAACTCGCCGACTCGTTAATCACTCCGTTGCGCCAGGGAAAATTCAACGAAGCACTGCAGGCGACCCAGGCCCGAACCACTCCGGCCGAGCGCGTCTACCATGGCCTGATCGCCGCGGCGCAGACGCTCGACCGCGATCAGCTCGCCGACCTCGATGAGGAACGCCGCTTCCAGGAGACGCTCGAATTCAAGCGTTACGTCTGGGTTCTCGCCACCTCGGGCGCGTCGGCCCCGTTCATCGGGCTGTTCGGCACTGTCGTCGGTATTCTCGAATCGTTCCAGTCGATGGCGATCATGGGTACGGGCGGCTTCTCGGTAGTCGCGGCCGGCATCTCCGAAGCGCTCATCGCAACCGCCCTTGGACTGGCAGTCGCGATCGTCGCGGTTATTTTCTACAACTACTTCTCCGTCAAAATCGAAAACATCAATGCGCTGTTGCAGATCAATGGCGACCGCCTGATCGACGCCGCACTGCAGGGGAGGCAGTCCAGTGGCCGTTAGTGGTCCCAAAAGCAGCAACGGCGGCGGCCGAGTTTTCGCCGATATCAACATCACTCCGCTGACCGATATCTTCCTGGTCCTGCTCATCATCTTCATGGTGACCACGTCGGTCACGGTGGAAACCGCCGCCCATGTGGACCTGCCGCTCGCCGAGAACACCACGCCCGAGAACAAGGGCGTGATCGTCACCTACACGTCGCAGCATGATCTGTTCGTGAACTCAAAGGACATCCCGGAGCAGGAACTGCTGCCGACCCTTCGCGACGACCTCGCGAAGGTTAAGACCAAGGTTGTCGTGTTCCAGGGCGACCGCAAGGTGCTGCTTGGCGACATGGTGCGCATCCTGAATATCGCCAAGGCAGCGGGCGCAGGGACTATAGCGATCGCGGCCAAGCGGGCGACAGGCGCTCAAATCACCAACGAGCTCAAGTCGCTCGGCAGTTAGCCGGGCGCAGGCTGATGGGCGCTGTCGAGAGGATTTGCCAATGGCAATGAGCACCAATCAAGGCGGCGGGGTCTTCGCGGACATCAACATCACCCCGCTGACCGACATCTTCCTGGTCCTGCTCATCATTTTCATGGTCACTACGGCGGTCACGATCGAATCGGCCGCGCACGTGGACCTGCCCAAGGCCGAGCAGGCGCAAACCAAGGAAAAACCCAAGGGCGTGCTGGTAACCTACACGTCCTCGCACCAGATCTTCGTCGGACAGCAGAGCGTAACCCTGTCGCAACTGGCGCCGGTCCTGCACGACGCTCTGATGAAAAAGTCTGAAAAGCTGGTCGTCTTCCAGGGCGATCCCAAGGTGATGCTGGGCGACATGGTCCGGATTCTCGATATTGCCAAGACGGCCGGCGCGGATGGGATCGCGATCGCGGTGGCGCAGCTACCCGCAAGCGGCGCGGGCGGCGGCGCTGGGGCGCCGTCAGCCGGAATGTAGGGGAGAGAGCTCGGGAGGCTTGCGCATGGAGCACCTTCCACCAATCAAGGCGAATGGGGACCTCGTCCCGCACCGGGGGCTGCCGCGGAAGGAACGGGGACAGATCTCGTTATGATCATCGCTCTAATTGTCATTCTTCTGATTATTTCGACC
>JAKAVC010000068.1 GCA_021817345.1 Deltaproteobacteria bacterium
AAGACCGTCGTCGAGTGGAAAGACAGCCGAGACAAGCGGGCGCGGGTCGAGCCTGCCCGCGGCCAGCGCATCGAGCGCCGGGCCCATCCGGCCGCATCGCGAGCCAAGCATCGTTATTTCGTTCACCACCGCCGGCGCGAGGTTGAGATTTGCGCCCGCCGCGGCGGTACTCTTGAGCACCACGGTTCCGCGCGGGCGGACCAGTTCGAACGCGCGCAAGAGGCCCGCGCCCGAGCCGGTACAATCGATCACCACGTCGTAACCGCCATCGAGTTCCGCTTCGGGATGCGCCGCAAGGCCGAGCGCGGCGAGCGCCGCGAACTTTTCGCGATGGCGTCCGCCCACGATGACGTCATAGTCCTCGGCCGCCAGCACCATCGCGACGATAGCGCCTAGCCGGCCGTCGCCGAGGACGAGAATCCGATGGTTTCGCGGGATAGCCTTCTGTTCCAGGATTTCATAGGCGGCGGCGACCGGCTCGGTGAACACCGCCAGCTCGTTGGGAACCGAGTCGGGCACCGGATGAAGGTTGCCGTCGGGAAGCGTGAGGAGATCGGCGAAGGCGCCGTCGCGGCCAAGGATGCCGAGCACGGTGCGGTTGGGACAATGGCGTTCGAGACCTCGCGCGCACAGCCGGCATCGCCGGCACGCGGCGTTTATACCGCCGACAACCCGCCGTCCGGCAAGGCCGCTGGTGTCGCTCTCGACGACCTCGCCGACGAATTCATGGCCGAGCACGCCCTGCCAGCCCATGTAGCCGCGCGCCAATTCCAGATCGGTGCCGCAGATGCCGGCGGTCAGGACACGCACGATACTCTCGCCCGGCGGTCGCGCGGGCGGGGGATAATCGCTCCTGAAGACAAGGCCGTTGTCGAGAACGATCGCACGCATCATGTGGCTCCCCGTGGAAAGACACGGCGCGATTATGCGCCGGCGCGCTCCCGCCTTGGAAACGATGGGTAATTGAAACAAAAAAGCCGCAGAGCAGGCTACCCCGCGGCTTCACAAACAGCCAAAGACGCGCGTCAGTCGGCGGATTTGTCGGAACTCTTGGCGCTGGCTGAACTCGACTCGGTCGTGCTCGACTCCGAAGAAGAGCCGTTGGTTCCGCTCGACGGGCTCGACGATGAAATGCCGCTGCCCTTGCGTCCGTAATCGGTGGCGTACCATCCGCTGCCCTTCAGGATGAAGGAACTTGCCGAGAGGAGTCTCTCGACCTTGCCTTTGCACGTGGGGCAGCGCCGCAGGGGATCCTCCGTGATCCGCTGGGTTACTTCAAAGACTCCGCACTTGTCGCACTTGTATTCGTAGATCGGCATGGTAGAAACTTCCGTCCGCAGTCACCGTCCGCATCTTAGACGTAACCACGGCTTGCTAGGTTGTCAATTGGACGCTCTTGCTTCGGCCTTTGTTCGCCTCGGCTGTTTCAGCCTCGCGCTGATGAGGCTTCAATCAGTTTTTTCGCGGCGGAAAGGTTGTCGGCGGCTGCTATTCTAAGCACTTTTCGCCGCGAGCCCGCGCCCCTGACGACAGTGACCGCGGCGCGCGGAACTCCCGCAAGGTCCGCAACAATTTCCACCAGTTCCTGGTTTGCCTTGCCCTTTTCGGCTGGCGCGCGAATACCAATGACCGGGCCTTGTTCGTCGACGCGCAGGATTCCGCGCCGGGGCGACCCGGGTCGCGCGGCAATCTCTATCGTGACGCAATCCTGCGAGAGCCTGAGCCAGGGCGGCAGCGATTGCGGATCGCCCGGCTTCGGGGCGCGGCTCATGCGAAACCGAGAAGCAGCGCGCGAGTTGCAGTCGGTATCAGGTAGACCTGCAGGAATTCTATCGCGAAGATGACGACGAGCGGCGAGAAATCGATTCCGCCGAAGAAGACCGGTAGCCTTTCGCGGATCCAGTCGAAGACCGGTTCGGTAACCGAATAGAGGAACCGAACGATAGGGTTGTAGGGATTCGGCTCAACCCAAGTGAGCACCGCCGCGACAATCACGATCCAGAAATAGATCGTGAGAATCTGCTGAAGAACCTGCGCAATAAAGATGACGAGATTAGTCCAGGCGAACACGATATAAACCGAGGATTGACCTTAATTGCTCCGACCCAGTTCCCGCGAGCGCTCCGCGGCGGCTTTGACCGCGTCGGCTACGATACCAGAGAAATTCGCCGCCGCGAACCGCTTGAGCGCCGCCTCCGTGGTTCCGCCCGGCGACGCCACGATCCGGATCATCTCGTCGGGGGTGAGCTTCGACATTCTCATATTATACTCGGCGCCTTCGACCGTTTTCAGCGCCATCCGAAGCGCCAGGCCGGCGGGCAATCCCTCGCTCGTGGCGGCGTCAGCGAGCGCCTTGATGAACAGGTAAACGTAGGCGGGGCCGCTTCCGGAAAGCGCGGTCACCGCGTCGAGCATCGACTCGTCCTTAAGCGCTACCGCGTCGCCAACCGCGCGGAAGATTTTGAGCGCGAACGATTCGTCGGCCTTCGAGGCGCCGCGCGAGGGGACGAGCGCCGCCATCCCGCGCCCAACCATCGCGGGCGCATTCGGCATCACGCGGATGAGCCTCGCGTTTTCGCCGAGCGTGCTCTGAAGGCGCGAAAGCGTTACCCCGGCGGCTATCGAGATGAAGAGCCGGTCGCGCGAGGCCCTCGGCTTGCCCCCGCGCCGAGAACCGGCGCGTGACGGTGCGATTGCGCCGCCGATCTGGTTCAGTACCGCGTCGATTTGCTGCGGCTTGACGGCGAGGACGATCGCCCGCGCCTTGCCGAGCACTTCGAGGTTGTCGGACGTGGTCGCGACCCTGAGCGCTCGCGCGAGCTTGCGCCGGCGCGACGCGGCCACGTCGGAGACGATTACGTCCGACGGTTTGAAGAGACTTTTCTGGAGCAGGCCGCGGATCAGCGCCTCGGCCATGTTTCCGCCGCCGATAAAGCCGAGCTTCGTCATTTGGCGCGCTCGCCGAACACAAAGCGTCCGATTCGTACCATCGTTGCGCCTTCCTGGATCGCCGCTTCGAAGTCGTCCGTCATGCCCATCGAGAGTTCAGGTAGCGCAAGCCCCGACGCCGCCGCAACGCGGTCGCGCAATTCGCGCAGTTGCGCGAAATATCGCCGCGCGTCCTCGGCCCGTTTCGCGGGCGGCGGAATCGTCATCAGGCCGCGCAATTCGAGTCTCATGCGAATCCTTTCCACCAGCCGCTCGACCTCCTCTGGCCTGACGCCCGCCTTGCTCGTTTCGCCGCCAAGATTCACTTCGATAAGCGCCGGCATCGGCGGCGCCGGATGCGCTTTCGCCAGCGCGTTCGCAAGCCGCTCCGAATCGAGCGTCTGGATCCAGTCGAACGTCCTTGCCGCGAGCGCGGCCTTGTTCGTTTGCAGATGCCCGATCATGTGCCACGTCGCGCCCGCCAGCTCGCCGAGCGCGGCGCGCTTTGCCACGGCCTCCTGCACGTAGTTTTCGCCGAAATCGCGCGCTCCGGCATCGTAAGCGGCGCGAATCGCCTCCGCGGGCTGGGTCTTTGAGGCGAGAATCAGCCGCACCGAGCCGGGCGCGCGCCCCGACGCTCGCTGCGCCGCGGCGATCCTTTCGCCAACCGAACGAAGCCTCGCTGCGATCTCTTCCCCGGTGAGCATCGCGATACGCCCGCCTGCTTATCCCGCATCGCGCGCGACGATACCGTGGCGTTGCAGCGCTTCGACGACCTCGCGCGCCGGCAGGCCCATCACATTGTCCCTCGAACCTTCGACGCGCGCGATAAATGAGCCGCCGAGCGCCTGGATTCCGTATGCGCCGGCCTTGTCGAACGGCTCGCCGGTTGCGATGTACTCGTCTATCTCGCGCGCGGAAAGTTCGCGAAACGTGACCCGGCTCAGGACCGCGCGCCTTTCGAGCACCTCGGCGCCGCGGGCGATTGCAAACGCGGTGACAACGGTGTGCGTGCGCCCCGACAGCCGATTCAGCATCCGGCGCGCGTCTTCGGCGTCGGCCGGTTTTTCGAGAATCTCGCCGCCGATTTCGACCACCGTATCGGCCGCGAGCACTAACGCGCCGGCGCGCCTTTGGGCAACCGCGAGAGCTTTCTCCGACGCCATCCTGAGCGCGTATTCCGGCGCTTCCTCGTGGTCGAGCCGATGTTCCGGAATTCCGCTTTCGACGACCTCGAATTCAACTCCCGCGCGCATGAGCAGCTCGCGTCTTCTTGGCGAGCCCGAGGCGAGAATCAGTTTTGCCGGCTGAGCCATCGCGGTACTTCCAGTCCAACGACCGTGCCAGAGGTGAAACTCATCCGCAAGCAGGCGTATTCCAGCGCCGTTTTCGCCCACCCAATTGAAGGCCGCGCGTGCATCGGCTAACCAAGAACAGGTGACCACGAACGGGCGGCGCTTGGCCGCGATGATGTTGTTGGCGGTGGCGACGACGGCCGCGGGATGTGCCTCGGCTCGCGCCGCGTCTTCCGCGGCTCGGTCTTCGCGGGCCGAGGGGTCGAAGTATTCTTCCGAGACCGCGGCACCGGTCGAGCCGGCTCGGGCTGCAACCTCCGCGCAAGGCGCCGCCGCCACGAGCGGCGCGCCGTCCGAGGCCTTCGTTGACGGCTACCGCGCCTTCGAGAATCGCCAATATGGTGTCGCGAGCGAGCGGCTCGGTTACGCGGCGTCGCACTTTCCGACGCTCGCCGACTATGCGCTCTACTATCTCGGCCGGGCCCAGATGGAGAACGGCGAGCCCGCCGCGGCGGTCACGAGCTTCGAGCGGTTGTTGCGCGAATATCCCGAGAGCGTAAACGCGCCCGAGGCCGAAGTTTCGCTCGCCGAGACCTACCTCAAGCTCGGCCGCGCCTCCGACGCCTTCGAGACCGCGTCGCGCACGCTCAAGCGCGCGAAGGCATCCGGAGTCCGGGCGCGCGCGCGGATGGTGCTTGGACGCGCGTCGCTTGCGATGGGTGACTGGCGCGGAGCCTACGGCGCGCTGATGGCGCTTCGAAACGAATATCCGCGCAGTGCCGAAGACGCCGAAGCGCGGAAACTTGCCTACTCGATACTCGCGCAGCATCCGTCGCTCGAGAAGACGGGCTCCGCCCGGTACCATCTCGGCGAAGCCGCGCTCCTGTTGCGCGAAGGCGCGCCCGCGCTCGCGCTTCGCCATGTGCGCGAGGGACTTGGGCTCTCGCCGTCGCCTCAGATGAGAGCCGAACTGGTGTTCCTCGAAGCGACGGCGCTTCGCTCCTCGCCGCGCCGCGCGGAGGCCGCTTACCTTGAATATCTGCGCCTTGCGCCCGAAGGCGTTTCGGCGCCCGTCGCCCTCGATCGTCTCGCGCTTATCTACTGGGACCGCAACCGGATGGAGCAGGCGCGCCGCACGTTCGGCGAAATTGTGACGCGGTTTCCGCGAAGCCGTCTCGCGCCGGCCGCGATGCTCCGAATCGGCAGGATTCTCGAAGAGGAGAAGAAATTCGACTTCGCGCGCGGCGAATATCTCCGCATCCTCGAGCGCTATCCATACAGCGAGGCGGCTTCGGAAGCGCGCTTTCGTGCGCCGTGGATGTATTACATGACTGGGCGCTACGCGCTTGCCGCGGCAAGCTTCGAAGCGATGCGCACGAAGGCGCGAAGTCCCTCCGAGCGCGACAAGTTCACCTACTGGCGGGCGCGCGCGCTCGAAGAATCGGGCGATCGGTCGGGCGCGCGCAGGATTTTCGCCAGACTGTCCGAGGACGTTCAGAGCAATTACTATCCGGCGCTGGCCGCGACGCGGGTTCGCGCGCCGATGCCGTTTCTGCCGGCCTCGGCCGCCGAGCTTCCGAAGCTTGAGCCCCTGCCGGCGCTCTCGGGTTCCGCGGCGTTTCATCTCAAGCGCGCAATCGCGCTTCAGAAGCTCGGCCTGAACACGCTTGCGCCGGGCGAGATCTGGGCGCTTTATTTTCACGCCGCGCGCAAGCCTTCACTCGGCCGGGTCGTTCTCGCGGGATTCCTCGCCTCGGACGCCTACTACGACGCGATTATCGCGGCCGCGCGGATGGAGCGGCGCGGCGAGCTCAATCCCGACGTGGCCGAGCGTATCCGTTATCCGCGCGGCTATCATGGGCTCATCAGCGCGGCGGCCCGCAGAGAGCGGATCGATCCGTGGTTCCTGTTCGCATTGATTCGGCAGGAAAGCCTTTTCAATCCGCGCGCAACCTCCGTGTCGGACGCGCGCGGCCTGATGCAGCTTCTGCCCTCGACGGGTTATCGGATGGCCCGGGAGGACGGACGCGCCGACCCGCGCCGGCTCGATCTCTACGATCCCCAGCTCAACGTCGCGCTTGGCGCCACCTATCTTGCAAAGCTGCTCGCCATGTTTGGCGGCGATGAAATGAAAGCGGCGGCGGCGTACAACGCGGGCGAACATGCGGTCGAGAAATGGCTTCGGCTTTCGCCCGGAAGCGACGACGAATGGGTCGAGAACATCACCTACCGCGAGACGCGCGAATACGTAAAGCGGGTGATCGGCGGCAAGCGCGAGTACCGGCTTCTTTACGGTTCTGATGCCGCAAAGTCGGCCTCGGCCGCGCCGCGGCGGTCGCCGGGATAGACGTCGGCGAGGATTTCCTCGACCTTGCGATTATCGCGCGCGGAAGGCTGCGCCTCGGCCGGATTGCGCTCGCCGGGCTTTGCGCGCCGGGGGCGATAGCGTCGCTCGCCGCGCGCCTTGCCGAGGCCGCGCCGGAACTTTCGCGCGGGGCGGTCGCGCTGGTTGATTCGCCGCGCGCGCCGCTGGATGCGGATGCGTCGTCGATGCCGATGAAGGCGCGGGTGCCCGCGCCGTCGCGGCGGATTATCGACGGCGCGTTGCGGCGTCTGTTCGCCCGCCTCGGGAAGGGCAGGCTTTCGATGTATCCGACGCCGAAGGTAGAGTACTTTGTGCGATGCGTTCGGGCGCGCGGGTGCAAGCCGCATCTTCGGACGCTCAGCCGCGAGCTTCTCGGGCGGTTTGTGGAGATTTCTTCGGCGAACATGAAGCATCCCACGATAAACAGCGGCGCGCTCTTCACGCGCTTCATGATCGTGGGATTCGCGGTCCACGCCGCGCTTGAGATGCTCGGGGTTCGCGCCTTCGAGTGCTACCCGGACATGGAGTTTCGGCTCTGGTCCGGCCGTGTCACACTTGCGTCGAAGGCGCGCCGGCGCGAGGCGCTCGCGGTTCGGCGCACGATCTGTTCAAGGCTCGCGCGGACGGCGGGAATCTCCCTTGGACGCGCCCCGCTGACGCTCGACGAAGCCGACGCCACGGTGCTCGCGCTCGGCGCCGTGTCCGCTGCAAAGCGTGGCTCGCTCGTAGAGCTCGGCAACCGAGCGGAAGGAAGGTTCCTGGTTGCCTTGCGGATGCGGCCAGCGTTCTCCACGCGCACGCTTGCGCGTGATGCGCTTGGGATGGCCTCCGCTTGACAAGCTCCGAACCAAAGGGCTTCAAAGAAAATACTCGGGAGACAATTTTGGTTCGGCAGCAGGAGACATCGGCGCGGCGCAACTTCAAGGCGGTTTTTTTCGACCTCGACGGGACGCTGGTCGATATCCACGGTCCGCTCTACCTGGCCGCGCGAAAGGCGCTCGACAAGCTGGCAGGTGCCACGCTTACGCGCGAGCGGTATAACGAAGCCGTCCAGCGCGGCGATATGTTTCTCGGCCTGCCCGAGACGCTCAGAATCGACTACGCGAAACTCGCCTTTGCCTATTTCGTCGCCGAGATCGACAAGACCGAGCGCCTGGAGGTGCTGCCGTACGTGAGCGAGACGCTCGCGGAACTGAAGCGGCGTGGCTACGCGACCGCGGTTATCACCAGCCGCCCCGGCGATCCGCAGCGGCTTGTCGCGAAACTTGCGATGGTCGGTCTCGCGCCGCATCTCGACCACGTCGTGACGCAGAGCGCGGCCTCGCTCGACGCGCTCGACAAGACCGCGAGCCTCAGGCAGACGGCGATTCGGGCCGCGATGCTGCCGCAGGCGTGCATGTACGTGGGGGACGAGCCGCGCGACGTGATGGCGGCGGCGAATGCGGGCTACGGCGCGGCGGTCGCGGTCGCAACCGGCGCGGCCTCGTATGAGCACCTCGCAAACCATCCGCAGTGCCGGCCCGATTACGTGATGCGCTCGATGCGTGAGCTGGTGGAGCTTCTTGACCGGCTCAGAAGCGATTAATCCAAACCACAACTCGGGGGAGAATGCTTGGAGGCACAGAGCGAGCAGCCGCAGGCGCTAAAAGGGATAAGGATAGTCGAACTTCCGTGCCTCGATCGGATGCCGATACTGGCGGCGTCGATGGCGGCGAAGGCATTCGCGGATCTCGGGGCCGAGGTCGTCAAAGTCGAACCGCCGAGAGTCGGCGCGCCGGAGCGTCACGAAGGTCCGTTCAAGGCCGAGATACCCGATCCCGAGACCGGCGGGCTGCATCTTTACCTGAACACCAACAAGCTGGGCGTCACGCTCGATCTCAGGAGTAAAAAGGGGCGCGAGCTTCTTCTGCGCCTGCTCGAATCGGCCGATATCGTCCTCAATCCCAACATGCCCGCGCTGAACGACCAGCTTGGGCTCGGCTGGCCAATTCTCACCGCGCGATTTCCGAAGCTCGTCGTCGTCTCGTTGACATCGTTCGGAACCGATTCTCCGTACCGCGACGCGCGCGGCGGAAATCTCGTCACCACTCACATGAGCGGCGTCGGCTACGAGACCCCGATCAACCAGGTGACCGATCCGCCCAATCAGCCTCCCCTCAAGCCCGCCGGACGCCAGGCGGATTACCTGGCGGGATTCACCGCGGCGGCGGCCGCGATGTGCGCGCTGTTCCATCGCAAGCGCACCGGCGCCGGGCAGCACGTCGACGCAAGCCTGTGGCTCGCGATGGTCAGCATGATACGGCCAAGTATCGGGGTTTATTCGCATGACACGCCCGACGCGCCCTACGGCGTGCGAATCCGCACCCGTGACAAGATCGGGGTGCCGTGGGTTTATCCGTGCCAGGACGGATGGGTTTCGTTCAGTCCGCTGACCGACAAGTTCTGGCGCGGCACCAAAACGATCATGGGAAACCCGCAGTGGGCCGAGAGCGAGATGTTCGCGACCCTGACCTCGCGCGCGGCCAATCACGACGCGATCGAAGCCCTGCTTATCGAGTGGCTTTCGAGCCAGAAGAAGCACGACGTCTTCGTCAAGGCGCAGGCCGAACACGTTCCATGCTTTCCGGTCAACACGCCGCGCGAAGTTGCCGACAATCCTCACTACAAGGCGCGAGGCTTCTTCGTCGACCATCAGCATCCGGTGGCCGGCGAGGTGCGGATGCCAGGCGCGCCGTGCAAGTTCAGCCGCACGCCGTGGCGGATTGTGCGCGGAGCGCCGCGCCTCGGCGAGCATAACCGCAAGATCTTCGTCGAGCGCCTCGGCCTGTCCGAGAGCGAACTTCAAGCGCTTCAGAGCGACGGGGTGATCTGATGGGCCAGCTTCCGTTCGAAGGAATCCGGGTCGCCGACTTCGGCTGGATCTTCGCAATTCCGCACGCGACCGCGTGGCTCGGCTCGCTGGGCGCCGAGGTGGTCCGCGTCGAAAGCACACTCGCGCCGGATATCGTGCGCTTCCTGGGCGGCACCGACGGGATGGTCGGAATCAACCGAAGCGGGATGTACAATTCGATAAATTTCTCAAGGCGCGGCATCGTGCTCAACCTGGCCCATCCCGAAGCCCGCGAGGTCGCCCTTCGGCTGGTCGCCAAAAGCGATATCGCAACCGAGAACTTCACCGTCGGTAACATGAAGAAGTTCGGGCTTTCCTATGACGAGCTGCGGGCGGTCAAGCCCGACATCATCATGCTCTCCGGCACGCCGCTCGGTCAGACCGGGCCGTACGCGAACACGGTCGGCTTCGGCCCGACAACTCAGGCGTTCGCCGGGATGTGCCATCTGACCGGCTACCCGGACAGCTTTCCGTGCGGCATCGGCGGCACCTGGCCGGATTTCGCGGTCGGCGTCGCGATGGTCTTCTTCATGCTCGCGGCGTTGCATTATCGAGACGCGAGCGGCGAGGGCCAGTACCTCGACCTCTCGATGGCCGAGACGGTGACCGCGATGCTGCCCGAGGCGATGATGGACTACTTCCTCAACTGGCGCGAGCAGGGCCCGATCGGCAACCGGGCCGAGTCGATGGCGCCGCATGGAGTGTTTCCAAGCCGCGGCGACGACCGCTGGATCGCGATCGCAATCGCAACCGAAGAGGAGTTCGGCGCTCTGTGCGAGGTGCTCGGCGTGCCCGTTCTCGCCACAGACCGCCGCTTCACGCGGCTTGCGCAGCGCCTTGCCAACGTTGAAGCGCTGGAGGCCGAAATCGCGGCGCGGACCAAGACCTTCGATCGGGACGAACTCGTGGCCAGGCTTCGCGAGCATGGGATAGCCGCGGGACCGGTTTACGGACCCGTCGATCTGATGCAGGACAGCGCTTTCCTCGCTTCCGGGATGCTGGTGGAATTGGAGCACGGGGAGAGCGGGCGCAGGATCGTGCCCGGACTGCCGGCCGGATTTAGCGCGATGAAGCCTGATTATCGGCCCGCGCCCACGATTGGACAGGATACTGACGAGGTGCTTTCCGGCCTGCTCGGCTTTTCGGCCGATGAGATCGCGATGATGCGCGAGAAAAAAATCCTCATGTAGGTGCAAATGGCGGACGCCGAGGCTGTTTCCCAGGGCGACGGAACCCGTCCGGGCGCATTCGCGATCTGGTTTCAGGCGATCCGGCCGATGTCGCTGACCGCGGCCGCAGTCCCGGTGATGCTCGGGATGGCTGTCGCGGTGCGGGCGGGATACTTCTCGCTCGGCCGGCTCGCGCTCGCGCTGGCGGGTGCGATGGCGATTCAGGCGGGCACCAACCTGATCAACGATTACTACGATTATCTGAGCGGCGCCGACACCGCGGAGTCGCTGGGCCCGAGCCTGGTTATCCAGCGCGGGCTGCTCGACCCAATACAGGTATGGTGGGGCGGAATCGCGGCGTTCGCGCTCGGGTCGATAGCGGGCCTGGTGCTGGTTCTTCTGTGCGGATGGCCGATTCTGGTGATCGGGCTTCTGAGTGTCGCGGCCGGATATTTTTACACGGCATCTCCGGTCGCTCTCGGCTACGCGGGACTCGGTGAACTGACGGTCTTCATTTTCATGGGACCGGCGATCGTAATCGGCACCTACTATGTGATGGCGCTTTCGTTTTCATGGGCCGCGCTGTGGGCGTCGATTCCGCTCGGATTCTTGGTTGCCGCAATCCTCCATACCAACAACATCCGCGACATCGAGAGCGACCCCGCTCATGGCAAGCGGAC
>JAKAVC010000077.1 GCA_021817345.1 Deltaproteobacteria bacterium
GGCGTCATCTGATGGTCGGGCCCGGTCCCGATCAGTCGCAGACCAGCGGATGGCGGACGGTGCGCGAGGGGGCGCGCCGCGAGATGATTATCGCGGCGATCGCGGCGGCCGGCGGAGATCGCGCGGTGGCCGCGCGCAAGCTCGGAATCACCACCCGCGCGCTCCAATACCACATCACCAGGGCGGGGCTCTCGCGCCGCAGGCGCAGGCCCGTCACGGCCTCCCCGTCGGGCCTCGACGCGTCGTCGGTCGAGGCGGAAGCGCGTGAACCGCGGCTGTGAAAATCTAAAATGTCACTTTAAGAAGAGGGCGTGGCTGGCGGCGCGGCGCTTGGCAGAGGACGGACGATGGGAAATCACAACCCACGCAGGCGTGCAATTCGATGGAAGAGCATGAGGAAGGCGAGCCGGGCGCCGGCCACGAATCGACCGAGCGATGGCTCGTCTCATACGCCGACTTCATCACGCTCCTGTTCGCGCTTTTCGTTCTCCTGTACGCGGTCTCGAACCGCAGCAGGCAGCATCGCGCGCGCATCTATACGAACGTCGCAAGTGCCGTCGGAGCACGGCCGATTCCCGGCGGCGCCCGTCCCGGCCTGGCGCAGTCAGGCCCGGGAGCGCCGGGCGCCGGCCGGCTTGCCGGCGTGATGCATCAATTGAGTCACGCGATGGAAAAGTTCCCGAAGTCCGGAGTCACGCTGAAGATGGACTCCAGGGGCCTCGTCATATCGCTTTCCGCCGCGAGATTCTTCGCCAGCGGCGACGCCGACATCACGCCCTCGCAGCTTCTGGTGCTCGACGCGGTCATAAAGGTTATCGCGCCTCTGAAGAACGCGATGGAAATAGACGGGTTCACCGATTCCAAGCCGATTCACAACAGTAATTTTCGCGACAACTGGGAACTCTCGGCCGCACGGGCCGGAACCGTGCTGCGCTACGTGTTGTCGCACTCGGCGATCAATCCCGAACAACTCTCGCTGGCCGGTTACGGCCCGTACCGTCCGGTGGCGAGCAACTCGACCGGGGAGGGCCGCGCGCTCAACCGCCGGGTCGAAATCGTGATCAAACGTTCGCCTGAAACCCGATGAAACGTTCCGCCCTACTCCCGCGCGATATCGAGACCCGCCCGTACGAACTGTGGCGTCCGGTGGTGCGGCCCGAGCGGCGCCGCGTCTTCGAAAACCTCCATCGCGCGCTCGCTTCGGACTGGTCGCGGGTGCTGCGCGACCAACTGGCCCATCCCGAGCCTGTCGAGTTCGAGGGCATCGGCTTCGAAAACTTTGCGACCCTCGCGCAAACCGCGCCCCCCGGCACGCCGGTGGTGGTCCTCGCCCTGGAAGGCACCCAGACCGCCGGATTGCTCGCCGTGGCGCCGGACACCGCACGCTGCCTGGTCGATGCCCGGCTCGGAATCGGTCCGCGCGCCGAGCCCCCGAGCGAGAGCGCCGCTTTCTCCCGAATCGAGACCGCGTTGCTCCACGAACTCGTTGCCGCGATGGTGCGCCGGATCGAGGCCGCCTACCACGAAGCGGGAATCGGCCAGTTGCGCCTGGTTCGCTTCGCCGAGCAAATGCAGGACGTGCTCCCGTTCGTTGCCGAGGACTACCTGATGGTGTTTCGCTTCCGGGTCGGCACGGAGCCCGCGGTGCGCAAGCTCACGCTCGGCTTCAAGGCCGAGATTATCAACTGTATTCACGATGCGACGCCGGCGGTTCGCCGCAATTCGCGCGCGGCTGCCGCCCTTGTGGCGGCGATCCCGCTCGAGGTCGAGGTCGTTCTCGGGGCATGGAAAGCCTCGCTCGGCGAGGTCCGCACGCTCGCGCCCGGCGATTCGGTCATCCTGCCCTCGGGCGAAGACGCGTGGCTTCTCGCCCAGGGGGTCAGGGTGAGCGCGGCGCGAGTGGAGTTCGACGGCCGGCGCGTCGTAGTCGAAAGCGCCGCCGCACGGAGGTAGCCGGGCCTATGGCTGACTTGCGAAGCCGCGCCAAAATCGCAGTCGAAGTCACCGCGGTCGTCGCGCGGATCAAAATCCCGGCCGGAAGCCTTGCCGCCTTCAGGCCCGGCGATCGGATGGAAATCGAGGCGCGCAACAGCCTTGCGCCGGCCGTCACCTTCAAGCTCAACGGCAAGCAGATAGCCTCCGCGGCGCTCGCCAAATCCGGCGACCTGCTGGTTGCGAGAGTGACCGCGATGGAGCCCGAACCTCACCGGGTGGTTTACGATCGATGGTTGATCAGGAAGCAAAAGACGGACGAAACGTAACCAACAAGGCCGCCCTCCTGCTCACCGCGCTGGAAAAGCCGGTTCTTGCGCGAGTGCTCAAACGGCTCAGCGGCAACGAGCTGACGCGCCTGATGCAGGCGTATGAAGAGCACATGGCGCACGCCTCGGCCAACGAAGAGGCGCTTGCCGCGGTCGGCAAGGAATTCCTCTCGGCATGCAGGCAGAACGGCTCCGGCCATCTGCGCGAGGCGCTGGTGCTTGCCTTCGGAGCCGAAAGCGCCGACCAGATAATGCGCCAGGACCACTGGCGCGCGATAAGCGGGCGCGTCAAGCCGTCGGCGCTTGCCGCGATGCTGCGCAACGAACTGCCCGAGGCGGTCGCAATCGTGCTCTCGCAGTTGCCCTCCAAGTACGCCTCCGAGGTGCTGAGCGCGCTGCCGCAGGAACTGCGCGCCGAAAGCGTCGAGCGGCTTGCCCGCAGCGAGCACGTCCCGGGCTCCGCGATGGACGCGATATTGCGCGCGATCGAGGAAAACTTCACCGGCGACTCCGGCGGCCAGGACACCGAGCGCGACGCCGGCGTGCGCCACGCGGCCGCGATGCTCAATCAGCTCGACGCCGACGCGGCCGCCGCGATCGTCGAGCGAATCCGCCAGAGCGACAGCGCGCGCGCCGCCGCGATCGAGCAGGAGATGTTCCATTTTCACGACCTCCTCAGCCTCGAGAACCGCACCCTCCAGCAGATCCTCGCCGCGGTCGCGCCCGAGCGCCTCGCGCTTGCGCTCAAGGGCTTCAGCGACGCCGACCGCGAGCCCATCTTTGCCGCGCTCGCCGATCAGACCAGGTCGGTCGTCAAGGAGGAGATCGAAACCGCGGGCAGGGTTCCGATGCGCGAAGTAACCGCCGCGCGCCAGGAGATTACCAACCTTGCGATGCAGATGGAGCGCGAGGGCAAAATCCGGCTGCGGGTTGACGGCGACCTGGTGGCCTGATGCGCCCTCTTTCCGTGCGGGCTTCGCGATGAGGCCGTCCTTGCGCTCCGCAATGTCCGTTGTCTGCGCGCTGCTGGCGACGCCCGTTTTATCGCCGGGGATGGCGCCGGGCGCGACGGCGCCGGCCACCGATCCATACGTCGCCGCGTCGCGCAGAACCGGGGTTCCACTGGCCATCCTCGCCGCCGTCGCAGGCGTCGAGAGCGACTACCATCCGTGGGCGCTCGATATTCAGGGCCACGAAGTCTATTGCCACAGCCGAAAGCAGGCCGAGCAAATCCTCCTCGGAGCGCCCGACGACGTGGATATCGGCCTGATGCAGATAAACTACCGGTTTTGGGGACCCCGTCTAAAAGTGAGCAAGCTGCAACTGCTCGATCCGAGAAAGAATCTCCTTTACGGGGCGCTCATCCTCAAGCGATGCCTTGCGCGCGGCGGCGACATCTGGCGCCGTATCAGCGATTACCATTCCGGCAGCGTCGGCGCGCGAAACCGCTACAATCGCCGCGTCTACGCCAAGTACCTGCGCTACCTGCGCGGGAATCCCCGCTGAAGTTTCCGCTGCGCTTTTCTTCATAACCTCGTCCGCGTCCCAGAGAGGCCGGCGCGAAACGCCGGGTGAGGGCCGTCGGAAAAGAAATGTCCGACCCGCTCTGCGCATGGTGCGCCGTCTCCCTGCGTGTCCTCCGACGCGACATCGCGTGGCCCGATCCTGAAACAACCGCCCTGACACGTTCGGGCTGGGCGTCTGCGCCCGCGCGGCCCTTAACCGCATTCGCCCGCTGGCGCTTCGGTAACGCAGATTCCTGATCGCGTCTTCCGGAAGGAAAGAGAAAGGAAACGCCGCTTCCCGCCGGATCGATTTTGCGCGTCCCGGCGAGGGGCGCGCTTAAGTCTCAAGTGTGGGTTGGCGCGCGAGTTGCTCCTCGCCGTCGGGCATGAACATCGTGGGGCCAGCCCAGCAATTGATGGCGGCGGCGCTCGAGGTTCGCTCGGCGCGCGCCAAGCTTCTCGCTCAGAACGTCGCCAACGCCGACACGCCGGGTTATCTCGCCCGGGACATCGATTTTCAGAACGCGGTTGACGCGATGCTTTCGCGGGGAAGCGCGCAGAGCGCTGACGCCGCCACCGCGGTCGTCGCGCAGAACATGCGGTTCGACCGCAACGACGTCGATCTCAATCAGCAGCTCGCCAGGGTCGATAACAACGCACTCAGCTACGTGGCGACGCTCAAGCTGTACGGCGACTCGATGGGGCGCCTGCAGACCGCGATGGCAAGTTAAATCGGGACTGGACCCGGGGGGAAGCAATGTCGGTCGGAACCATCTTCGCGATCGCGTCCAGCGGCCTTGACGCTCAGTCCGAGCGTATCACGCTGATCGCACAGAACCTTGCCAACGCCAATTCGACCGTCTCCGCCAACGGGGGCCCTTATCAGCGCCGAATTCCGGTCTTCCAGGCGACGCCGGTCGGCGCCGATGGCGATAGCGGGCTTGGCGTCAGCCTGGCCGAGGTGATCCGCGACCAGTCGCCGCCCAGGGCCGTCTATGACCCGTCGAATCCGCTCGCCGGGCCGTCGGGAATCGTCCAGGAGCCGAACATCAATCCGATCTACGAGATGGTTGACCTGATGGAGGCGTCGCGCGCCTACGAGGCCAACCTTTCCGTAATCCAAAGCACCGCGAATGCCGCGGTCAAAACCATCGACTTGTTGAAATGACGCCGTTACTGCCGACCCAGGTTATTCCCGATCTCGCCCCGGCAAGCGCGGCGGCCCCGGACGCGCCCGCTCAGGGCGGCTTCGAGCGGGTGCTCGAAAAGGTTGACACCACGCTCAAGCAGGCCGACGCGATGGCGGCGGGATATGCCGAGGGAAAAGTCGGACTGACCCAGGCGGTGCTCGCTTCGGAGCAGGCCGACACCACGTTCCAGTTCGTTATCGCGCTGCGCGATCGGGCGCTCAGCGCCTATCAGCAAATCATGAACCTGCAGGTCTGAACGCGAAGCGATGCAGCAGTTGCTCGAACTTCTCGCCCGCCCGCTCGCGATAGCCGCCCAGTTGCGGGCGACGAATCGCCAGGCTTTCAATCTGATTATCGCGGCGCTGACTCTGGCGGCGGTGCTGCTCGGCGCGTTTTACCTCCTTGATCCCGGCGCTCCCGAAATTCTCGCCTCCAATCTCTCGCCCGCCGACCGGACGGTGCTCGCCCTGATGCTTAGGCGGCGCGGGATTCCTTTCACGCTCGGGCCGGATTCGATCTCGGTTCCCGCGCGCCGCTTCGAGCAGGCCGAGCAGGTGCTTGCCGCAAGCCCCGGGTTCGCCGGCGGCGGCGAAGGTTTTTCGCTGTTCGACCGCGGCGGTTTCGGGCAGAGCGATTTCGATCAGCAGGTTGATTATCAGCGCTCGCTCCAAGGCGAACTCGAGCGCACCATCATGCAGATCCGCGGGATCGAGAACGCGCGCGTGATGCTCGCGATGGGGCGGCCGTCGCCGTTCGCGCTCGGCGACGGCGATACCGCGCACGCCTCGGTGATGATCACGACCGTGCCGGGCGCGACGCTCGATTCGACCACCGCCCGCGCTATCGCCCATCTGGTGGCCAACTCGGTGCGCGGCCTCTCCGCCGACAACGTCAGCGTCACCAACCAGAACGGCACCATCCTGTATCCTCCCGACCACAACGGGGAACTCGGCGAGGCTATCCGGCTTCGCAACCAGCTCGAGCATCGCCTGCGCGACAAGGTCTCCGCTCTGCTCAGCCGAATCATGGGCAAGAACCGCTACGCGGTCGAGGTTTCGGTCGCGGTTGACACCTCGCGTATCACCAGGCGCGAGGAAACCTACGGCAAGGGCCCCGAGCCCGCCGTGCTCAGCGAGGAGCATGCCGTGTCGCCCGCCGGCCTCGCGCAGCTTGCGACTGGAATTCCCGGGCTGACCTCGAATCTCCCGGTGCCGACCCCGAAACCAACTCCCGCCGCGAGCACTCCGAATACGCCGCGGGCGAAGACTGCGACAGCGGCGAAAACCGTGACGAGCCCCGACTACGCGAGCAAGGACATTGTCAAGTACAAGCCCTCGAGCCGCACGATCTCCTCGATAAGCTCGCCCATCCGTATCAAGCGAATCTCGGTCGCCGCGGTGCTCGACGGCACTTACGACGGCGGCCATTTCAGGCCGCTTTCCAAAGAGCGGCTCGCCGAAATCAAGGGTCTTCTGGCCGCGGCGGTGGGAGCACAGCCCGGGCGTGGTGATTCGATCGACGTGCAGAGCGCCGCGCTTTCTCAGCCGTACGTTCCACCGGTCCCCAACCCGGTTACGGAACTGCGGTCGCTGTTCAGCAATCCGCTCTACCTGTACGGCGCGATCGGAGCCGGCCTCCTTCTTGTCCTGGTCCTGCTGTGGCTCGGGGTCAGGATGATAAAACGGCTCTTCCAGCGGCGCCCGGAGCAGGTGACGGTATTCGAGCGGCCCGCCGCGGCACAACCCGCGCAGTTGCAAGGCCCCTCCACCGAACCCGTCGCCGCGTCGAGCGCAGGTGCCGGCGCGGCGACGCCCGCCACCTCGGAGGCGATTGCCGAGCTTCGCAGCCGGATCAACGAGGCGGTTGAAAACAATCCCGACGCGGCCACCGAGATTTTGCGGCGATGGCTTTCGCAGGCTAATGGCAACGGCAACGGCGCGAATCATGAAGCGTCCGCCGAAGGGGCAGGTGAAGCGTGACGCTCTATCTTGCGGCGAGATATTCCTTCCCCACGCCGGACGAGTTGCGCTCCTACAGGGAGCCCGAGCGCCAGCTCGAACGCGCCGCGGAACTCGACCGCGAGAAGGCCGCCGCCGCCCGCCGCGGCTACGAGGAAGGCCTTGCCGAGGGACGCGCCGCCGCCGAGAGCGAGATATCCGCCGCTCGCGAAGCCGCCCGCAAGGAGGGCTTCGAGGCGGGCGCCGCCGAAGGCCGCGAGCAGGCCGGATGTGCCGCCGCCGCGCTCGAACAGGCGCTCGAGGAAATCCGGCTTGCGCGCGAAGGCTTTGCCGACGAAGCGGAATCGTTCGCGGTCGCTCTCGCGCTCGCGATCGTCGCGCGCATGATCGAGATCGACTCGGTGCGCGCCGACTTTGTCGCTGCCGCCGCCGCTAACGCGGCCAGGGCGCTGGCGCCCGAGCAGCCCTCGGCGATTCATCTGAATCCCGCCGACCGCGCGATTCTTCAGGATAAAGTTTCCGGCCTGCCGGTAAGGGACGATCCTTCGCTCGCGCCCGGCCATGTCCGGGTCGAAGCGGGACGGCTGCTCGTGCAGAGCGGTATCGACGAGGCCTTCGCGCAGATCAAGGCCGCAATCATGGAGACCAGGGCGCGCAGAAAGAGCGCGAAAAAGCGATGATCGATCCGGCGCCATATATCGCCGCCATACCCGAGCTCACACCGGTGCCGTGCGGCACGCTTACCCGCTCGGTCGGCCTTCTGCTGGAGGCGACCGGCCCCGAGCTGCCAGTCGGCGCGCTGGTCGCGGTCAGGGATCGCGGCGCCGCCGCGGTCTGCGAGGTGGTCGGCTTTAATGACGATCGCCTGCTCCTGCTCGCGATCGACGAAACCCGCCAGGTCTCGCCCGGAAGCCTCGTTGCCCCGCTTCATCTCACCTTCCGGGCCGGCCCGTGGATTCTCGGCCGCGTGCTCGACGGGCTCGGCCGTCCGCTCGACGGGATGCCGATTCCGCCGGACGCCGAAGAAATCGAGCTTGAGCCGCCCCCGGTCGCTCCGATGGGCCGCGGGTTGACCGCGACCCCGCTCGACGTCGGCGTGCGCGCCGTCAACGCGCTGCTGACGCTCGGCGTGGGACAGAAGATCGGCGTGTTCTCGATGCCCGGGGTGGGCAAGAGCGTGCTGTTGGGGATGATGGCGCGCGGAACCTCGGCCGACGCCAACGTGATTGCGCTTATCGGCGAGCGCGGACGCGAAGCGCGCGAGTTTATCGAGGATATCCTCGGACCCGAAGGCTTGAAGCGCTCGGTGGTTATCGTCGTGCCGAGCGATACGCCCGCGCCGATGCGGATAAAGGGCTCGTTCCTCGCGACCGCGATCGCCGCCTATCTGCGCCGCGAAGGACGCAACGTGCTGCTCCTGATGGACAGCCTGACGCGGGTTGCGATGGCGCAGCGCGAGGTCGGCCTTGCCAGCGGCGAGCCGCCCACCGCGCGCGGCTATCCGCCCTCGGTCTTCGCCGTCATCCCCAAACTGGTCGAGCAGGCGGGCGTCAGCGCCGGCGGCGGCAGCATCACCGGCATCTACACGGTCCTGCTGCACGAAGAGAACGACACGGTCGGCGAACTGGCGAAATCGGTCCTCGACGGCCATATCACGCTCAGCCGCGAGCTTGCCTCCCGGGGCCATTTTCCCGCGATCGACATCCTCAGTTCGATCTCGCGCGTGGCCCATCGCGTGAGCGCGCCCGAGCACAACGCCAACCGCCATCGCTTCGTCGAGCTTTACGCTAGGTGGCGCGAAGCCGAGGAGCTGATCGCGCTCGGCACCTACCATCCGGGCGCCGACCGCCGCGCCGACGAGGCCGTCGCGATGCATGAGCGGCTTGAAAACTTCCTCAAGCAGAAGATGAGCGAACACGTGAACTTCGACGACAGTCTCAAGCAACTGGGCGAGGCGATTTCACAATGACCCGCGAAACGCTGCTCAAACGCCTCATCAGGCTGCGCGAACTCAAGCTGCGCGCGGAGGTCGGCGAACTCAAGGAACGGGCCGGCGCGCTCGAGGAAATCGAGCGGCTTATCGAACAGACCCGCGCCGGCGCCGACCTCTCGATGGAATCGCCCGCGATGCTCGCGGAACTGGGCGCGCTCGGCGAGATCCGCCTGAAAAGTCATCGCCGCGCCACCGACGTCGGCAAGGAAGTCGCGCTTCTCAAGCAAAAGGTCTGGAGAACGCGAAAGCTAGCCGACGCCGCGCGCGACGCCAGCGGCGAACTCGGCCGCAGGAAGCGCCACGAGCAGGAGCGCAACGTCGAAATCGAAGCCGAGCAGTTTCTCGGATGGAAGAAACCACTCGACCGAGGCAATCAATAATGGCAGCGTCGCAAATCGCAAGCGCGCTCGGCGCGCTCGGAACGACTGGCACAAAAGACCGCGGTAAAGGCGCCTTTGCCGACTCGTCGAACTCGAAAAACTCATCCGAGGCCGACTTCGGCGCGGCGCTCGCCGGAATTCTGCTCGCCCTGGCGGGTGTGCGTCACGACTCGGCCGGGTCCATGAGCGCCTCGTCGCCGAGCGGTTTGTCCTCCGCGCAGGATTCGCCCGCTCCCACCGCTGTTTCCGGCGCTGGCGCGGCGGTCTCGGCCGAGGCGGGGTCCGCGAGCGGCAAATCGCACGCGGACACGCGAAGCTACGGCACCGATTCGCTCGCGACTGCCAGCGCTGGCGGCTTTCAGACGTTCGCTTTGCTTGCGGGCGCCGATTCTTCGGTGTCCGCGAGCGCGAAGATGGACGCTCAGTCCGTGGGCGCATCCGGCGCGAACACTGCCGTGAGCGACACCTATCAAGGCGCCGCGAACGACGCTTACCAGGGTTCTGCAAAATCGGCCGCGCAAGGCGCGGTCGCGCCGAGTGCCGGTTTTTACACCGACGCTCCCGCATCCATCGCAACGGCACACGGCGCCGCTTTGAATTCGCGCACGAACCAGGAATCGTCCGGCGCGGCAGGCGTGTCCGTATCGACAAGCAACGCGCTAAACATCGCGCCGCCGGCGAGTGCTCTGACCGCAAGCCCATCCGGTGCTGCGCCTGCTCCGAACCGCACGGCGGAAAAGCTCGCGTCCGCTGTCGCGCCGGGTCCCGCTCCGCTGCCGGAGAATCCCGCGCCGCCTGCGACCTCGCGACCGCTTCCCAAAGAGGAGTTTCCGTCGAGCGGCGAACCGGGCGGTGCTCAGGCGGGAAATCCGCGCGTCGCGACGCCGACGCCCGCTGCGGGAAAACAGTCCGCGAGCAATGGCGAGAAGGCGCCGCCCTCCGCAAGCGCGAAACCTGCCGCCGGTACGATTAATGCCGGGGATTCCGGGGCGAATGCTGCGCCTGAAACGTCGGTCTCCAGTGCTTCGAGCGCGGTTGCGAACCAGGGAGCAGCGAGCGTGTCGGCCAAAGGCGAAGCCGCTTCCAAGTCGGCCCCGGAGAGCGCGCACAACCAGGGTTCGACGAGCGATCCGGCCGCCTCTTCGGCGCATCGCGATCCGATCAACACGGTTTTTGCCAACTCGGCGTCCGCGCCGGAGGAATCCGCCGCAGCGCACGCTCCGGCGCCCGCCGCGCCGCTCGCGCGCATCGCCAATTATGCTCCCGACCCCCAGCAGGGCAGGGTTGTGAACCTCCAGGTGACGCTCGGCGATGGAAATAACGCACAGGCGACGATCCGCGAAACCTCCGGCGCCGTCGACGTTAAGATCGTCGCGTCCGACGCCGGTTCGGCGCAGCGTATCGCGGGCGAGATGGACACGCTCAGAAATGCGCTCGGCGCCGCGGGGCTCAAACTTCGCGCGGCCCAGGTCAACTATCGCAACGATTCCGAGCGTCGCGGCCGGGACGGTTACCCGCCCCGCCAGGCCAGGCCCGCAAACCGCGGCTCCGGAGAAATTTTCACGGTCAACGAGGTGAATGAATGACTACTGTCAGCGGCACGCAGCCCGCGCCCTCGGGCGCCAGCGGCTCCGGCTCAAGCGCTCTTGCGAGCCTGTCGAGCCAGATCCTGACCGCGAACGACTTCATCCAGATTCTGGTGGCGGAGTTTCAGAACCAGGATCCGACCCAGCCGACCGATCCGACCCAGTTCGCGAGCCAGATGGTCCAGTTTGCCAATTTGGGCCAGCTCCAGACGATAAGCACCGCAGTGCAGCAGTCGCCCGAGTCGAACCTGATGCAGGCGGCGTCGGCGTTCATCGGCCGCCAGGTTGTCGCGCCGGGTAGCAGCGTCGGCGTCAGCGGCGGCAAGGCGACTTCGATCGTCTACCTGCCATCCGCGACCGACAATTACACCGCGCTCGTTACCGACTCGTTAGGCAACCAGGTTGACAGCGTCAACCTCGGCCAGGTCGCGGGCGGAACGCCTCAGACGTTCTCGTGGCAGCCGCCGTCCTCGGTCGGCGACGGCAACTACAACGTCGCGATAATCAACAGCAGCAAGGTGCCGGTGAGCGGACTGCTCGAGGAAGGCACGGTCCAGAGCGTGGCGATGTCGAGCAGCGGGATCGTTCTCGATCTTGGGAACCTGGCGGTTCCGGAGAGCCAGGTCGCAAGCGTCGCACAGCCGTAACCAACTTGTCGGACAGGGAGAAACAACATGGCCGGTGATTCGCTTTCAATAACCCAGACCGGGCTGCAGGGCGTGGAGAACGCGATGCAGGCGGTCAGCGACAATCTCGCCAACGAGGAGACAGTGGGATTCAAGGCCGAGCAGGTCGATTTCGGCACCCTGCTCGGCGACTATATCGGGGGTAGTCAGCTTGGCGGCGGCGTGATCGCCGACGCGGTTACGCGCGACTTCTCGGAAGGGGCGATCGTGCAGAGCAATTCGCCCACCGATCTCGCGATCCAGGGCAACGGCTTCTTCGTCTTTCAGGATTCCTCGGGCACCCTTACCTTCTCGCGCGACGGCCAGATGACGATCGGCAACAACGGCGACCTGCTGAGCTTCAACGGCTCGCAGGTGATGGGTTACCCGGTCAACGCGAACGGAACCGCGGGCGGCGTGCTCGCGCCGATCGTGATTCCACAGGGGATCCTCGCTCCCACCGCTTCGACCAAGGTTACGATGAGCGGCAACCTGGACGGCTCTAGTCCCGTCGTCACCGGCGCGATCAATCCCGCCAATCCCGCCACCTACGACACCAGCGTGAGCGTGCAGGTGTTCGACAGCGTCGGCAACTCGCACGTGCTCACGTTCTATCTGCAGAACGCGGGCGCCTCGGGCGGCACCGAGAACTGGAACTGGCTCGCGACGCTTGACGGCAGCACCACCGGCCTTGCCAACAACACCGGCACGATCGGGTTCAACTCAAACGGCCAGGTCGTAAGCGGAGGCCTCCCGGCATCGCCGCTCACCGCGACCATCAGCGGCGCCGCGCCGCTTTCGCTCAGCCTCGATTTCTCCGCGTTCACCCAGTACGGAGCGCCGACCAGCACCTCGGGCACCGCCGACGGCAACGCGCCCGGGCGTCCGAGCGGGGTCCAGGTCGACAGCAAGGGAATTGTCTCGGTCGCTTACTCGAACGGGCAAATAGTAAATGTCGCGCAGGTTGCGGTCGCGACCTTCACCGCCGAGCAGGGCTTGGCGTTGTCCTCCGGCGGGGTCTATCAGCAGACCGCCACTTCGGGCCCGCCCACGATCGGCACGGCGGGCGCCGGGCCGGCCGGCTCGATACAGCCGAGCTCGCTCGAGAACTCCAACGTCGATCTGACCAGCCAGTTGGTCGCGCTGGTTCTCCTGCAGCGTTCCTTCGAGGCCAACGCGAAAGCGCTTCAAACCCAGGACAACATCCTTGGTTCAGTGGTGCAGATCCAGACGAGCTGAGCGATGGCGAAGAAGATTCTAATCGCGCTTGGGACGCTCGTGGTTCTGGCCGGGGCGGGTTTCGGCGTCCGGCGCTACCTGCAGCATCATAAGGCGCTTCACAGCGCCCGCGACGCGAAGCCCGCGCCGCCAAAGGTCGATTATGTCGACGTCAAGGAGATGACGCTCAGGCTCGCCGACTCGGACGCCGAGCATTACATCCGTCTCGAACCGATCTTGGCGGTGCTGCCGTCGGCGGCCGGCCAGGTCAAAAGGACGGTCCCGGTCGTGCGCGACCGGATTGTGACTATCGTGACCGCATGCTCCTCGACCCAACTGTCCACCCCGAGCGGCGCGAACAAGCTCCGGCAGGCGATGCTTGAGGCGCTGCGCAAGCGCTTCGGAAAGGGCGTCGTGGCGGTCTACTTCAGCGAGTACCTGGTCGAATGATGAAACGCCTTGCGGGAATAGGCGGCGTGACGCTCGCCCTTTGCGCGGCCGCTCCGGCCGACAGCGCCTGGGCGCTCGATCTGTCGATTAAGACCGGCAAGAGCGCGGCGCTGCCGCTAGAGATCGCCGGCCTGCTTACGCTGGTCGCGCTCGCGCCCGCGCTGCTCATCATGCTGACTTCGTTCACCCGTATCGTGATCGTGCTCTCGCTGCTCAGGCAGGCGCTCGGTCTTCAGCAGACGCCGCCCAACATGGTGATCACCGGGCTTGCGCTGTTTCTGACCATGCTTGTTATGGCGCCAACGTGGCAGAAAATCCGCCAGGGAGCGATCGATCCGTACCTGGCGGGCAAGCTCAGCGTGGACCAGGCGGCCGAGCGCGCCGAGGCGCCGCTGCGCAGGTTCATGCTCAAGCAGACGCGGGTCGAGGACGTCGAGATGGCTCGGACGCTGCTCGTCCGCGACAATATCAAGCTGCCCGACGGCGATCCCGGTGCGCTGCCGTTTTACGCGCTGGTGCCGGCCTTCGTGTCGAGCGAGCTGACCTCGGCGTTCCGCGTCGGCTTCCTCATATATCTGCCGTTTTTGGTGATCGACCTGCTCACTTCGGCGGTGCTGATGGCGCTCGGAATGTTCATGCTGCCGCCGACGATCGTGTCGATCCCGCTCAAACTGATGGTGTTCGTGCTCGCCTCGGGATGGCCGCTGCTGCTCGGCAGCCTGGGGCGCAGCTTCAGGTGAGGCGCGCGAAGTCATGACTCCCGCAATCGCATCAGACCTGTTTCGTTCGGCGCTTCGGGTGGCGCTGCTCGTGTCGCTTCCGATGCTTGCCGCGATGACGCTCGCGGCGGTCGTGTTCGGCGTGCTGCAGGCGGCCACACAGGTTCAGGATTCGAGCGTCTCGTTCGCGCCCAAGCTCGCGGCGGCGACCGCCGTCGCATGGCTTGCGGCCAACTGGATGGCGGCGTCGCTGGCGGCCTTCATGAACAACGCGCTCTTCGCTATCCCATGGATGGTGGCGCGGTGACCCTTTCGGTCGGCAATACCGCGGCGCTCGCCTTCGGGCTGCTTTTCACGCGCGCGGCGGCGGTGACCGTGGCGCTGCCCGCGATGCTCGGGATCTCGGTGCCGGTGCGGGTGCGCCTGCTGCTCGCGCTGTTGCTCGCCGCGGGACTGATGCCGGCGGCGACGATCGTTATGCCGAAAGCCGGCGGGCTTCTCGCGGTGGCGATCCTGGTCGTGCGCGAGGCGGCGGTCGGCGCGGCGCTTTCGCTCGCGGGCGCGATCGTGGTGGGTGCGGTGACGATTATGGGCGACCTGGCCGGCAGCAACATGGAGCTTGCCGACGGCGCGATCCTGCGCGGCACGGTGATGATGCCGAACTCGCTCGCCGACGGGCTCGGCACGATGACGGGGCTGCTGTTTTTCATCGCCGGCTTCCAGCGAAGCCTCTTCATCGCGCTCGGACAGAGCCTCAGGGTGGCGCCGCTCGGACGAATCGGGATTCCCGATCCGTCGGGGATGATTGCGCTCGGCGGGCGGATGTTTTCGCTCGCCTTCGGACTCGCGCTGCCGCTGCTCGTGCCGCTGTTCGTGCTGGCTCTGGCGCAGGGCGCGATCGCGAGGCTTGCGCCTCAGATAAACATCCTGATTGCCGCTCCGGCCGCGATCGCGCTGGCGGGCTTCGTGCTGCTCGGCCTCGACGCGTACGGGCTGACCGCGGGAATCATGCGCGCGTGGTCGGTTGTGATGGCCGCGACGCTTCGGTGGAGCCATGGCTGAGCGCGACGAAAAGATACTTCCCGCGCTGCCGCAGAAGCGAAAGCGCGCCCGCGAGGAGGGCAACGTCGCGCGCAGCCGCGAGCTTACGGCCGCGGCCTCTTTCCTGCTCGTTGTGATTGTGATCGCGGGCGGCGGCGCGATGCTGGGGCGCTTCACGATGGTCGCCTTCCGAAACGCGCTGGGAGCCACGCGTTCGAGCAGCATGGGCGCGGCCGTTTCGCAGGCGCTCGCGCGTCCCGTGGCCGCGGCGCTCGCCTTCGCATCCCTTATCGCCGGGGGCGCGATTATCGGCGCGACCGCGCAGGACGGATTTGTTTTCGCCCCGGCCCGGCTTGCGCCGGACTTAAGGCGCCTGAATCCGCTCTCGTACTTCGGACGCACTTTTTCCGCCCCCGGGCTTATCGAGCTGGCCAAGGCCGCGGTCAAGATCGTCGTGATCGCGGCGATCGGATGGCGGACTGCGCGATGGACGCTCGGGCTTGGCGGACCTGCTGGAGCGATCGGAGCCTGGATGGGCGCGCTCGAGGCGGGAACGCGCCGCCTGCTGTACCTGACGGGGGCGCTCGCGCTGGTGGTCGGCGGCGTCGATTACGCGCACAAGCGCTACGAGTTCGAGTCCGACCTCAGGATGACGCGCCAGGAATTTCGCGACGAGATTCGCCAGGAGGAGGGCGATCCGCACGTCAAGCGCGCGATTCGCCGCGCTCAGCGCAAAAACTTCAAGCGCATCCGCGGCGTCCATCAGGCCGCCACCGCGAGCGTCGTGCTCACCAATCCGACCCATTACGCGGTGGCGCTTCGCTATCGCCGCGGATTCGACCAGGCGCCCCTCATCGTGGCCAAGGGCGCGGGCGAGAATGCGCTTCGCATCATCGCGATCGCCCGTCTGGCGGCGGTTCCAGTGGTCGAGAACAAGCCGCTCGCCCGCGCGCTTTACAAGGTGGTCGAGGTGGGCGACTTCATCCCGCGCCAGTTCTACCGCGCGATAGCGGAAGTGCTGGCCGCGATCATGCGCGCCGAGCGCGCTCGCAAGGAAGCGGGCGTCCCGACACCCGGGTGAGCAACGATGGCGACCGAGGGCAATCGTATCCCGCTCATCACGACCTCCGAGCTGGCGCTGCCCGCGGCCGCGATGCTGGTGCTCGCCGGGATGGTCGCGCCGGTCGGGCCGATGCTGCTCGACGTGATGCTGTCGTTCTCGCTGGCGCTCTCGCTCGTGGTCCTGGTGGTGTCGGCCTCCAACCGCCACGCGCTCGACTTCTCCGCCTTTCCGACCGTGCTCCTGGTCGCAACGCTGCTTCGGCTTTCGCTCAACGTCGCCTCGACCCGGCTCATCCTGCTTCATGGCAACCTCGGACCGGGCGCCGCCGGAGTGGTTATCGAGTCGTTCGGCCGGGCCGTGGTCGGCTCCAACTACGCGGTCGGAGTCGTCGTCTTCGTGGTGCTCGCGATAATCAACTTCGCGGTCGTCACCAAGGGTGCGAGCCGGGTCGCGGAGGTCGCCGCCCGTTTCACGCTCGACGCGATGCCCGGCAAGCAGATGGCGATCGACGCGGACCTCAACGCGGGCGTTATCGGCGAGCAGGAGGCGCGCCGGCGGCGCCGCGAGCTGGCGCGCGAGGCCGACTTCTACGCCGCGATGGACGGTATCGGAAAATTCGTGCGTGGCGACGCGGTCGCGGCGATCCTCATCATGATCATCAACCTGGTCGCCGGGCTCTTCATCGGCGTGGTCGAAAAGGGCCTGAGCGTCGGCGCCGCGGCGCAGACCTACAGCATCCTGACGATCGGCGACGGGCTTGCCGCACAGATCCCCGCGCTGCTGACCTCGACCGCCGCGGGCGTAATCGTCTCGCGCAGCGCGAGCGAGCTCGACCTTCCCCGCACTATCGGCAAGGAGCTCTTGCGCAGCCCCGGCGTGCTGATGGGCGCGGGCGCGCTGCTCGGCCTGCTCGGTCTTATCCCTGGACTTCCGCATATTCCGTTTCTGCTGATGGGCGCGGCGCTTGCGGGCCTGGCCGCCTACAGCCGCACGCTCGCGGAGAGCGAGGCCGCGGCCGAGGACGCGATGGCCAAGCCGAAGGCGCGGCCCGACGAACAGGCCGCGAGCCCGTGGCCCGACATCCTGCGCCTGGAGCTCGGCGCGGCGCTTATCCCGTTCGTCAACGAGCCGTGGAAACTCGCCGAAAAGATCCAGGCGCTGCGCCCGAAGCTGCGCGACGAACTGGGAATCACGCTGCCGCCGGTCAGGATCGTCGACAATCTCGCCCTTGACCAGAACACCTACCGCATCCTGTTGCGCGGCGCCGAGGTCGCGCGCGGAACGATCCGGACCACGATGAGTCTTGCGCTTCCCGGCGCGCGCGGGCCGAGTCCCAACGTGAAGGGAATCGAGACGGTCGAGCCGGCCTTCGGCCTTCCCGCGCTGTGGGTCGCGGGTGAACAGGCTTCCAACGCGAATCTTGCGGGTTACACGGTGGTCGATGCGCTTACCGTGCTGGTAACCCATTTCGCCGAAGTGGTGCGCGCGCAGGCGAGCGAAATCCTGACCCGCAAGGACGTCGAAACGATGCTCGAAGCGGCGCAAAAGGTCGTGCCGCGCATCGTCGAAGAACTCTCGGGCGTGAATATCCATCTCGGCACCGTGTACCGCGTGCTGCAGATTCTTCTCGCCCAGCGAATCGCGGTGCGCGATCTGCCGCTCATCCTCGAGGCGCTCGCCGCCGAGGGCTCCGCCTCCAAGGAGCCCGCCGAACTGGCCGAGCGAATCCGCCCGCTTATCGGAAGGACCATATGCGAGCCGCTGCGCCGCAAGGACGGCAAGCTTCCCGTGCTGGTGGTGGACTCGGCGCTCGAAGAGCCGTTCTTCACCGCGGCGGGCGCCGAGCACGAAACCATCACCGACCCCGCAGTGATTCATTCGGTCACCGAGGCCGTGCGCAAGGCCACTGCCGAGGTCGCGGCGCGGATGATGGAGATGCCGGCGGTCGTCGTGTCGCCGCAAATCCGGCGCATGTTCGACCGCGTCGCGCGCCGCGCCTCGCGCCATATCGTGGTGCTCGGCGCGACCGACATTCCAGCGGGCGTTGAGCCGGCGATCGTCGGGAGGATTGCGTGAAGGCTTATCTGAAGGACGACGCCGGGGGCACCCGTTCCGCGCTCGACGACGCCGCGATCGCGACGATGGTGGAGCGTTACATGCCGCTTGTGCTGAAGCTTGTCGATCGCACCTGGATCTCCTCGCGCATCGGGATCACCCGCGACGACCTTGTATCCGCCGGTTCCTACGGACTGCTGCTGGCGGCGCGCCGCTTCGATCCGGCGCGCGGGGTCGGCTTCGGCGTGTTCGCCCGCTCGCATATCCACGGCGCTCTGATGCGCGAGATAAGCCTCGCGGTCAGGGCCGCGGGCGGCGGTCCCCAGGATTCCTTCCTTGATCCCGCCGAGGTCGAACCCGACTCGCTTCCCGACGAGCAGGCGCCAAGCGCCGCCGATAACGCTCAGACCGCCGAGGTCCGCGAACTGATGGAATACGTGCTGACCGAAGACGAGCGGCTCGTGCTCACTCTCTACTATTTCGAGGAACTGACACTGGCCGAAATCGCCGCCGTCGTGGGCGGCTCGGAAAGCAGCGCCGCGCGCACGATCAGGGGCGCGCTGGCGACGCTCAAGGCGGCGATGAAGGGAGACAGGATACGATGAACGGACTTTACCTTGCGGCCTCCGGCGCGGCGAGCACGCTCGCGAGCCTGGAGACCGCGACCACCAATCTCACCAATGCCACCACGCCGGGCTTTCGCCGGCTGTTCACGGTCGTTCAGGCGATGAGCGGGGACGGTTCGCCCTACGAGTACGCGGTCTCGGGCGGTTCGCCCGCGATCGACATGGCGCAGGGCCCGGTTAATCGCACCGGCAATCCCCTCGACGTCGGATTGACCGGACCCGGGTTCATCACCGTGCAGACGCCCAACGGCGAGGCCTACACGCGCGACGGCGAACTGAGCGTGGCTCCGAACGGTACGCTGATGGCCGCGGGTTATCCGGTCGCGACCTCCGGCGGCGGAGCGCTCACGCTCACCCCCGGGACCATCACGATCAATCGCTCGGGCCTGGTCAGCGTCAACGGAGACGCTCTCGGGCAGATCGCGCTCGGCGACCCGAGCGGCGTCCAGATGGAGCCGATAGGGCGGGGACTTTATGTGCCCGTTGGCGGCGGCGAGCTTCCTGCCGGTGCGCCGGGAACCGAGTTCCATCAGGGATTTCTCGAAGGCTCAACCGGAACACTGGTGGGCTCGATGCTCGCGGTGATGAACGCGATGCGCAGTTACCAGGCCGCGATGAACGCGGTCCATTCGATCAACAACGATCAACAGCGCGCTATCCAGACGTTAACGATGCAAGCCTGACGAAAGGGGGTATTCGATGCTCCAGGCACTTTCGATTGCGGCCACCGGGATGCAGGCGCAGGAGACGCGCATCCAGGTTATCGCCAACAACCTCGCCAACGCCTCGACTCCCGGTTTCAAGGTCTCCCGCACGCGGTTCCAGGATCTCCTGTACGTGACCACCCGCCAGGCCGGAACCGAGTCCTCGCAGGTCAGCTACGTCCCGACCGGCGAATCGATCGGCCTCGGCACGCGCACCGCCGCCGTGGACCAGATTTTCACCGAGGGCGAGCTCCAGCAGACCGGAAACCCGCTCGACGTGGCGATCGAGGGCCAGGGGTTTTTCCAGGTCTCGATGCCCGACGGGAGTATCTCGTACACGCGCGACGGCAGTTTCCGCATCGACCAGAACGGCCGCCTCGTCACGCTCGACGGCTATCCGCTGATTCCCGGGATCAACGTCCCGCAGGGCGCGCGCAACATCACGATCGGCCCCGACGGCACGGTGTCCGCGCTGGTCAACAACGCGACCGTTCCGACCCAGCTCGGCCAGCTCCAGGTGATCAACTTCCTCAACCCCGCCGGCCTTCAGCCGATCGGGCAGAATCTCTACGCGCAGAGCCAGGCCGCCGGACCGCCGCAGACCGGAATCGCGGGAGAGAACGGCTTCGGTTCGATCCAGCAGGGATTTCTCGAGATGTCCAACGCGAGCGTGGTGCAGGAACTGGTTGACCTTATCGAGGCGCAGCGCGCCTACGAAGCAAGCTCCAAGGCCGTCCAGGTCGCGGACCAGATGCAGAGTACCGCAAATGGACTCGTACAGTGAGACGAAATCACCGTCGCGCCGGCCGCGGACCTTGCTGCGGGCGACGCCCGGAAAGACGATGCGTGCGCGCCGCGCGGCCGTCTGCGCCGGCGCGGCGATGATCCTCGCGGCGCACGCGGTCGTGGCAGCGGGCGTGCCCGGCTCCGCCGTGCCCGAAGGCGCGAGCGCGGCCGGCGCGCAAACGCTCGTGGCGCAGGTTGCCCGGCAGGCGAAGGCACGGATGCCGGTGGGCGCGCGAATCGACGCGATCGATCTCGGATGCAAACCGCCTCCGGGCGCCGCGCTAAAGAGCGTCGCCCCCGGAGTGAGCGTTCTCGCCTCGCGCGGCTTCGTGGTCGAGCTCGTTGCCAAAGGCCGCACGATTGTCTGCAGCGCGACGGTCCAGGCGAAGCGTTCCGTCCTTGCCGCCTCACACGATATCGTGCCCAACCAGCCGGTTTCCGGCGCCGATTTCACAATCGCATGGGTCGACGCGTTCAGCGGCGCGCCCGGCGCATTGAGCGATTTTCCCTCCGATGGCGCCTACGTGGCCGTCACTTCCATCCGCGCCGGGATGCCGCTTTACCGCACCGAGCTTGCTCGTCCGCTCGCAGTTCATCCGGGCGACATGGTCACGGTCCTGGTCCGAAACGGCCCGGTTCTGGTGCGCACCATGCTCGAGGCGCGCCAGGCGGCCTCGATTGGAGAGACGGCTTCGATGGTTAACCCGAGCAGCGGAGCGACGGTAAACGCGACCGTAACCGGCATCAGGACCGCGGAGATGGTGCTGCAATGAGTCGGCGAATTGCTGCCAGCGCGGGAATTCTCGGCTTCGCGGTCGCCATCCAGGGATGCGCGGGCGTGGTGCCGCTCGTTCCCATGATTGCGCACGCCGCGCCGAGAATGCTGTTTCCTAATCACGGCCATTCGGGGAGCCCCGCGCCGGACCCGCCCGATCCCCCGGACCCTGTGCTCGAAAATGCCATCTCGGCCACTCCCACGGCCGGAGCGGGCCCCGCCGAACACGGTGCCGATATCGGCCAGCAGGACGCCAGCGCCTTCGTTCCCGATTCGCCCGGCAGTATCCCGCTTCGGGCCTCGACGGTGGACCTGGTCTCCGATTACAAGGCACACGCGGTCGGCGACGTCGTTACGGTCGAGGTGGTCGAGTCGATCAACGGCGAGAGCAGCGCTAAGACCGACCTCTCGAACAAGCGCTCGCTACAGGCCGGGGTTCCCAACCTGTTCACCGCGACCGAATCACTCGCCGCGCACAACCCGCTGCTCAATCTCGCCGACATGATACAAGGCAGTTCCGACAACAGCGCCACCGGCTCGGGCGACATGACCGCGGCCGACACATTCACGGCGACGGTGAGCGCGGTGGTCGTCGCGGTCAATCCCAGCGGCACGCTTTCGATTCGCGGCGACCGCCAGGTCCGCATCAACGGCGAAGACGACACGATTCACTTAAGCGGCATCGTGCGCCCCCAGGATATCGACTCCAACGACACCGTGGCGTCCCAGAACGTCGCCGACCTGCGAGTGAGCATCACCGGTCGCGGCCAGATCCGCGACAAGCAGGGCGACGGCTGGGGCACCAGGATGATCGACTGGCTATGGATGTTCTGATGAGGACGACGCTGAAGATAATCGCACTTGGGCCTATACTTCTGGCATGGACGGGCTTTGTGCTTGCCGGGCAGGCGATATTGCTGCCTCCGCCGGACCGTCCGGCGTTTATCGCACCCGCGGGTGGAATCCTTGGTTTTCAGCATGGCCTCGGCGGCGAGACGGCTCCGCTCGGCAGCCTAGCCCACATCCGCGGCATCCGCGACAACCACCTTATAGGCCACGGTCTGGCGGTCGGGCTTCAGAATACCGGCGACACCCAACAGACACTGTTTTCGATCCAGTTCCTGCTCAACACCCTGCGCCACGGCGACGTGACTCTTCCGGCGGCGCTTAATCCGAACGATATCCAGACGCGCGATCTGGCGGCCGTGATGGTGACCGCGGATCTTCCGCCCTTCGCGCGCCCCGGAAGCCGGATCGACGTCCTGGTCTCGGCGCTCGGCGACGCGCGCTCGCTGCAAGGGGGCACACTGCTGATGACCCCGCTGAGGGGAGCCGACGGACGGGTTTACGCGCTCGCGCAGGGTGCTATCACGATGGCGGGATTCTTTGTCGCGGGCGCCGGCGGAGCGGCGGCGGCAAAGAATTTTCAGACCGCCGGACAGATCCCCGGCGGCGCGACCGTCGAGCGCGGGGTGCGCGAGGATTTCACCGCGCGGCGAAGCGTTGAAATAGAACTCGATCGGCCCGACGCGGTGCTTGCCGAAAACGCGGCACGAGCCATCGGCCTGCGTTTTCAGCAGGCGCAGGTCGCCGTGATGGATCCCGGAACGCTCAAGGTTGCCCTGCCTCCCTGGATCTCGCCGGTCGCGTTCGTCGCGGCAATCGACAAGCTGCCGGTCGAGGTTGCGGATTCCGACCGGGTTATCGTCGATGAGCGCACCGGTACGGTCGTGGTCGGAGGCGAGGTTACGGTCGGACGCGCGGCGGTCAGTCACGGCAATTTGACCGTCACGATTCAGCCGCAGCTCCAGGTTTCGCAGCCGGGGCCGTTCAGCAACGGAACGACGGTCAGCCAGAAGACTTCGAAGATAAAGATCAACCAGTCGAGCGGGCAGTTCTTCATGGTGCCCCGGGGCGCGAGCGTCGAGCAGATTGCCGAAACCCTGAACGCGGTCGGAACTAAGCCCGACGACGTGGTCGCAATCTTCGAGGCGCTGGATTCGGCCGGCGCGCTGCACGGCCACTTGATCGTCCGATAAGAAAGCCCCCGCAGACAGGGGGCGTGGGAGATGAAACGATGTCCAATTCGACAACTGGCATTTTCACCCGCCCGGTGCTCGGCGCAGCGGAGCGGAAACAGGTGAAGGCCTGGCGCGCCGCGCAGGGACTCGGAGCGGTGTTTGCCGGGATGGTAGCGAGCGAGATGCGGAAGGCGCTCGGCGCCGACGGCAAAGGCCCGATGGGAATCGGCGCGGCCGACTCCGAGATCTACGCCGCCTTCTTCGATCAGACGATGGGCCAGACGCTGGCGAAATCGTCGGCGATGGCGCCGCTGGAAAAGGCGATCGAGAACTCGATGACGAGCAAGTCCATTCACCCTGGACACGGTGCGAAAGCCGAGCGGATCGCCCGCAACTACGAAAGCGGGAATGTGGCCGGGAGGGCAATCGGCGCGGGCGGCGGTAGCTTGAGCGGGAGCGATCGGCTGGGTCCCGTGATGCTGCCGCCGGAAGTGCCAGCGATGGCACCGGTATTGCCACCACCTACCCTGTTGAAGGAGTGAAGCACATGAGTAATTCAATAAGCAACGTTCCTGGCCTGCCCGCGTCCGGAATCGGTACAGTATCCGGAACACAAGGCGCGTTGGCGCCTGGTAAAGCGACCGGCTCCCAGGCGCGTGACGGCGACGGCGACTATGGAATCGAGCCGTCCACGCAATCCGTCAGCACCAGCGTCTCGGCTCTGGCCAGCGCGGTTTCGCGTTCCGCCGGAGGCGCAAAAGGGGCATCTTCCTTCCGTTTAGAGCTTGTTTCGCAATTGAGCTCGCAGATTGCCTCGGGCACCTACAGCCCCGACATGCAGCAGACCGCGGCGGTCGTGTCGCGCGCTCTGAACGGGATGCCATGAGCGAGGTCGCCGAGGAACTGGTCCGGCTCGCTGGAAGCCTCGGCGATCCTAAGGCCGCACGGGCAGTGCGGGAGAGGCTTGAAGCGCTCGCCGCGCGGCTCTCGCGCGACGGCCACGAACTTGACCGCGAGGAAATCAGGGCTATCGGGGCGGGCGCAGAGGCCCTGGCGAGAACCATCCTTGAGGTGAGCCGCGCGGTTTCGATGCGAATCCGCGAGCTTGGCGCAGGAGCGGGCAATGCCGGTCAATCTTAGCTCGGTGGGGCTCAGCGGGATAAACGCCGCCGAGGCGGAAATCGCCGCGGTCGAGTCGAATATCACCAACGCTTCAAACCCGAACTATTCCGTCGAGTCCGTCAACCTCGCCGCGATTCCCGCCCCCGACGGCGCTGGCGGCGGGGTCGAGGTGCTCGGCACGCAGCGGGCGCAGGCGCCATTCCTGACTTCCCAGATAAACAGCGCGCAATCAACCGAGAGCCTGAACGCGTCCTTCGCCCAGGTCACCCAGGCGGCCCAGACCCTGCTCGCGCCAAGCTCGGGCGCCGACCTCGGGCAGGCGATGCAGAGCATGTTCAACGCCTTCACGAACCTTTCGGCTTCGCCCGAGGATCCGACCGTCCGGCAGACCGCGATCACAGCGGCGGGAACCTTCGCTCAGACCGCGCAACAGGTCTCTTCCGAGCTTGCATCGGAAGCGAACAGCGCGCTCGGAGGGCTCGGTTCGCTGATTGCGCAGGTCAATCAAATCAGCAGCCAGATAGCCGATCTTAACTCGCAGATAACGGCGCAACAGGCCAAGGGCAACGATCCGGCGGCGCTTCTTGACCAGCGCGACGGCCTGGTTTCGCAGCTTTCCCAGTTGATCGGGGCAAACGCCGATTCGCAGGGCAACGTCAGCGTGAACGGCGTGCCGCTGGTTTTCGGCGCCAACGCGCTCACGCTCGGTATCACCGGCTCCGGCGCGAGCACCGGCCTTGAGATGTCGCTTTCGAACGGGGATCAACCGATCCCGACGGGCAGTCTTGGAGGCCAGATAGGAGGTCTGCTCTCCGGGGTTGCCGCCGTAAACCGGGTCCGCGCGAGCTTCGACAATCTGGTTACTTCCATAGCCTCGGCCATCAACACGCAGCATGCGGCGGGCTACGGGCTGGACGGTTCAACCGGCAACGCCCTTTTCCTGATTCCCGGCACCGGTACCGGGCCGATCGAACTGAACCCCGCGATCAACGTGCAGAATCTAGCCGCCGCGTCGAGCGCGGCGGGGCTTCCCGGCGACGGCAGCAACGCAACCGCGATAGCCGCCCTGGGGCAGGCCAGCGGACTCGATCCGGCCTATCCGAACAACACCTTCATCGAGGCGTTCGGCCAATTGCAAAGCGACTTCGGCTCCTCGGTTGAGGCGGCCAACAATAATCAGCAGCAGGCCGCGGCCACCGTCCAGTCGCTCTCGACGCTCAAGGGCTCGATCACCGGTGTTTCGCTCAACGATCAGCTCACCAAACTGGTCGAATACCAGTCCGCCCTGGAGGCGGCGGGGCGGGCGGTCCAGGCGGTCAACGACATGGCAACCTTCCTCGTCCAGGAGATCCAGTAAATGACTATCTCGGATGTCACGATGTTCAATTCGCTCGCGTATTCGATAAGCGCGGTGGAAGAGAATCTCCAGCAGAGCCAGAGCGAACTTGCCACCGGCAAGCAGGTCAACCAGCCTTCCGATAACCCGACAGCCTGGGAGCAGAATACCGTGATGATCGCGAGCGAATCGGCTATGTCGAACGACGTGACCCTGGCGGGCAGAGTGCAGACGCGGCTTGCGGGCGCTGATTCGGCGCTCAGCCAGGCCGAGAACGCCCTCAATGCCGCGATCGTGACTGCGACCCAGGGTTCCGACGCGACCGTCAGCACTTCGCAGATGCAGAGCCTCGCGCAGTCGGTGCAGGGGATGTTCTCGGAGGTGATAGACGCGGCCAATACCCAGCAGCTCGGGTCGTACATATTCTCGGGGACGCAGACACTCACGCAGCCATACAGCGCAAGCGGCGTGTATGCAGGTAACGCGGGGTCGAATTCCGTCACTTTCAGCAACGGCACCAGCCTTCAGGAAAGCTTCAACGGGCAGGCTATTTTCGGTGACAATACCAGCGGGGCGATTGGCGCGTTGACTTCGCTCGTGAGCGCGCTTTCGGCCGGCAACAAGGCGGGGGTTGCGGCGGCGTTGCCCGCGCTCCAGTCAGCATTGCAGCAGTTAGCCACGGCGCGCACCGCTCTTGGTGCTACGATGAACGGGCTCCAGACCCTGGTGACCAACACCAACGGCGAGATCACTTCGGTACAGAGCGCGCAGAGCAACCTGGTCGACGCAAACGTGGCCCAGTTGTCAGCCAACGTCCAGGAACAGTTGTTGCAAGAGGGAGCGCTCGTTTCACTCGCGTCGGAGTTCTCCAAGATCCCCTTGGTCAACGTTTTGGCCTGAGGCCGGGCGGGCGGGAGATTTTCCGAAACGGGCTTCCAAAAAATCAGGCTCTCGCGCAATTAAAGGCATCTTCAGTAACACTTCTTATTGTCAGCGGCATCTCCCGGTTGGCCAAATCAGGCCACTAACGTGCGGCGCGCTCATCTTTTCGCCCGTAAGTGCTTGAATTCATGGCGGCTTGACTCCCCACGAGCAAGTTTTTAGGCTGTGGCGCCTGAGGAAGGAATCTCGCGGGCGCGACGGCGACCATAATCCGCCCTTAGGGCGATCAAGAGTGCCAGAGAATGCCCGGCAGCATAGAGACCGCTCTCGCAAGGCCCTTTGCGCATTGAAGCCGCGAGGGTTCCGGATTATTCCGATTGACGAGGCTCAGCCGTTTCCGCCGGAATTTCGCCGCCGTAAGTCGCGGGACACTTTTTTCGGGGCCGGCCTTTGCATCATTTCACTTTCGCTTGCGAATGGGCGCGGAAAAACCTCAAGGTTGCATTATGTTAGTGGAAGTCCGAAGCGGTCCGCCGCGGGGCGTGGGCGGATTTCGATTCCACCGGGTGCGAGGCGCGACCGAGGACGCCCGGCGTGGAGGCGAATGACGGCGGGGCGGAGATGTTCGGAAGGGAGAAGCCGTAGTAATCTCTCACCGGACCGTAAAAACCGTCATGCCCATCAAGAAACACCGTTACGCGCCATGTATAGTATTTGGTAACTACTGGCTAATCTGGAAATTCTGCATCTGACCGGCGTTGAATTGATTTTGTATACTACCATGCATCGGTATTCCGCCGGAGGGAGCGCCGAAAGGCGCATGGGTGGCGAGACGGGAACCCGCCGTGGGACTAGCCGTGGGTGTTGGGATACTGCGAATTACATACGCATTGTCCAGATCGCCGAGACATTTGCACTGCGGGCTTGTGGTGATGCTTTCCAGCGTGTAGTGATCCGGAATAGGCTGGCGGGCACAGATTATCATTATGCTTCCGGTGAGAGGCTCGATCTTTCGCGCGGTGCACGAGCCCGCGCAGACCGAAGAACTTCCGGTTGCCGTGATAACCATTCCTTTCGGGGCGGTATCACCCGCGCACACGACCACTGCCCGTCCCGGCGTTGGCTGAACCAGCGGACTGTTCAAGGCCTGGGGCAGGTTCTGCGCTGACGTGAACGGAATAGCCAGCAGAGCAAGCAGTGTAATGGGCACGAGCGCGACAATAAGTGTCCTGAGCATTGGAGCCTCGCCTCTTGCTCTACTTTGCCAGAGTGGTATTCGCGGCAAAAGAGGCGCTGGCGATGGGCGCGCTTCTGGCGCGAGGAAGCGCTCGTTTTGAGAGTGTGGCTCAGGAGCGAAGAGGGAAGATGCAACGCTGCGAGAAAAATCGGCGAGATCGTGTGGCGAGATGTCTTATAGCGGCGCTGATGGGATGTGTTTGCCTCCTGTTCAGCGCGTCGCCGGGTTTGGCCCAGGGCGGCTCGCTCCAGAGCATGGCGCAGCAGCTCGGCATCTCAAGTGGCCAGGCGCAGCAACTTGGGCAATCGGCCGCGCAGGGAACGCTTGGCTCTCAGGACATCCAGCGGCTGTGCGCCGGGATGGCCGCACGCCACATGGGTGATGCCCAAATCACCCAGGTGGGTAGCGCGATGGGGCTTTCGGGGATGCAACTGGAGCAATTGAAAAATTGCGTCATGCAGGTCGAGTCGCAGGGTCAGATGCAGAACCCCATGGGGCCGAACTATTTGGGCGCGGTGCCCTTCGCACAGCCGACACCTTCGGGGCCGTCGCAGATCGAAATGCGGTTTCGCGAACTCCAGACGCCCTACAAACTCTACGCGCAGCCAACGACGACAAGGATCAAGCAGTTCGGTTACGACATCTTCAATTCGCCGGTCTCGACCTTTGCTCCGGTTTCAAATGTTCCAGTGGGGAAGGACTATGTGCTGGGGCCCGGTGACGGTCTCGACATCATACTGTGGGGCAGGGTCAACCGCACCTACCATCTGAGCGTGCATCGCGACGGAACTGTGCTGATGCCCCAGCTTGGGCCGATCCAGGTCGCCGGGTTGACATTCGGCCAGGCGAAAAAGCTTATCGAGGGGCGTGCGGGCCAGATCACCGGCGTGAAGGTCGATGTGACGATGGGGCAGCTTCGCACGATCCAGATCTTCGTGATCGGCAAGGTTAACCATCCCGGACTTTACACCGTTAGTGCCCTGTCGCATGTGTCGAACGCGCTCGTCGCGGCGGGCGGGATAAGCAAGATGGGCAGCCTGCGCAGGATCGAAGTGCGGCGCGACAACCAGGTGATCTCTCATATCGACCTTTACAACATGCTGCTGCATGGCGACACCTCGGGCGATATCAGGCTGCATTCGCGCGACGTGATCTTTGTGCCGGTGATCGGCCCGGTGGTGGGCGTTATCGGCGATGTCAGAAGTCCCGCCATCTATGAGCTCAAGGGCAGGGAGGATCTCCAGCAGGTGCTTCAGATGGCCGGTGGAGTGACCGCCTTCGGCTATTCTGAGCGCGTACAGGTCGAGCGGATCGAGAACCATCAGCAGCGGATCGCGCTCGACGTGAATCTCACCGCCCCGGGCTCCTCGGCCTTTCCAATTGAGGACGGCGATTTGATCAAGGTGTTCACGGTCCTTCCGAGCCAGCGTGACGTGGTCGTGGTCAAGGGAAGCATCAACCAGCCTGGCACCTACGAATGGCATCCCGGGATGAGGGCTTCGGACCTGGTGCGCGAGGCGCAAGGCGTTTCGTACCACACCTTCCTCGGTTACGCACTGATCAAGCGGGTGCACGGCGACGCGAGCAAGACCGATCTGATCAGGTTCAACCTCAACAAGGCGCTATCTGATCCTTCACCACCCGATGACCCGGAACTGCAACGCGGAGACACGCTTGTCCTGTACAGCGAAAGCGAGGTTCAGCAGGCTCCCGTGGTGGCAATTTATGGGCAGGTGCGCCGTCCCGGACGATATCCTCTGACTGCGGGGATGAAGGTCCGGGATCTCATATACGAGGCCGGGGGTTTCAAGAAAGGCGCCGCGAAAGACAGCGCCGAGCTGATGCGCACTGTACTGACCAACGGCGGGGTGGCTCGTTACGTGCGAATGGATATTAATCTCGCGTCGGACTTAAACTCGCCGCAGGGCGGCGGGATGGCGCTTGAGCCGAACGACCAGCTCTTTATCCAGGAGGCGTCCAACTGGCACAAGCCTTGGTCGGTTGTAATCAAAGGCCAGGTTCAGCGTCCCGGTCCATACCCGATCTTCGCCGGAGAACGCCTGGCGACGGTGTTGCGAGAGTGCGGGGGGTTCAGGCCCAACGCCTATCTGCCGGCCGCGGTCTTCATAAGGCAGTCAGTGAAGAAAGTGCAGCAGAAGGAGCTGGATGAGGCGCGGAGCCGTCTCCAGGAGGAGATCGCAAGGCTTTCGATGATGCCAACGCAACCGGGGCAGGCGGCACAAAGCACCCAGGCGGTGGCATTCATGAGCAGCGTTCTCGCCCAGACGAGCGCGCGACAGGCGGTCGGAAGAGTAGTTATCCACCTCAAGCCGCTGAATGAACTCGAAAAATCGGTCGACAACATAGTACTACAGAACAAGGATAAGCTGATTATACCTACTCGGCCCGGCTCCGTTCAGGTGTTGGGCCAGGTGTATAACCCGAACGCTATTGTTTATCGACCCCACTATACCGTGGAGCAGTACCTGCAGAGCGCGGGGGGTCCGACCGAGGGAGCGGATACTGATCGCATCTACGTGGTGAGGGCGGACGGAGCGATTCTCACTAAGCAGGGCTTGGAGGAGAGCGGAAAGAATCGCATCTTTCCGCTGTTGCCGTCGGTGTCCGGGAGCCACCTGATGCAGACCTCCCTCGAGCCGGGGGACACCGTATACGTTCCCGAGAAGCTCGTTTACATAAGCGGCCTGCAGTACGCAACCGACGTGAGCCAGGTGGTGGCGAACAGCGTGATGGGCCTCGGAATGCTCGCTATTGTGGGCGCCAGCCTGTAAGGTCGCGCGGTGGGAAGAAGCCGATTGACACTCGCTCTCGTGGCGGGGATATGGGCGGCTGCGGTTGCGCCGATATTTGCGCAGCCGGCGGTTCGCGCGCCGCGGAGCGCCGGGGCCTCGCCCCGCCGGCTGCGCGCGCTCTTCGAGGGCGTAAGCATCCTTTACGGACTGGACCCTACGCTGCTTTCCGCGATTGCGCGAGTTGAGTCGGGTTATCGGGCCGACGCTGTCTCATCCGCCGGCGCCGAAGGACTGATGCAGCTGATGCCGGCGACGGCTTCCCGCTATGGAGTAGCCGACGCTTTCGACCCTACCCAAAACGCGATGGGGGCGGCTCGATTCCTGGCGCAATTGAAGCATTCGCAGCTTGGGGAACCAGGCGCGCCCGTATCACTTCCCGAAATCCTGGCGGCTTACAATGCGGGACCGGGAGCGGTGCGTAAATATGGCGGAATACCGCCGTACTGCGAGACACAAGCCTACGTGCGCCGGGTTCTCTGGCTTTACCTTGCCGGCTACGTACCTCAAGGCGCCGTGGCCGCAGTGTGCGCCGGACGCGTGCCCGGCCGCAGCCGGCACGCATATCCGAGGAACGGGTTGACGGTGCTGGACAAGTTGGCGCGACTCAGGCGTGAACGGATGAAGCTGATTGTGCGGGGTCGGCGGGAATGAGCAAAACGGGGCGGGGGTTGGGTGCACGAGCGGACGCGCTGCTCGTGTTTGTGCTGATGTTTGCGGGATTCGCGCAATCGGCGAACGCTTCGACGTACGTCGTCTATATTCCGCTCGACAGCCCCATTTATCGCGAGCTATCCACGCTTGACGGGCTCGGCTATCTCGATACGTACCTCGATGAAATAAAGCCTATCAGCCGGATCGAGGCGGCGCGGCTGACACTGGAAGCGCAGAAGAACCTGGGAGAAGTGAAAGATCCGGACAGGATTGCGGTGGAGATGGTCCACGCGCTGCGGAGCCAATTGCATGACGAAATCGGATGGCTCGAAACCGGCCAGGAGGACAACCTGCCGACCATGTTCCATCCGCTCCACCGAGTTGAAGCGCAGTATGTTTTCTCCCGCGGCGAGCCGCGCAGATGGATTACTGGAGATTGTGTCGGAGCTGTGGGCAAAGGCTGTGACGTTCCGGGGCGCGGCGGAATCTACGGTGAGGAAGGGACGCCGCTGTTGCCGAACAATGACGGACTTCCGACCGCGCCGGGCAGCAACGAGATTATGCGGATGGAAGGCTGGGCAGGCCTTGGGGGCTTTTTTACCGGCTATGCTGAAGGGGCGGCCGCGGGACCCTTTACGCGCGACGTGCCGGGCAGAAGTCGAGGACAGCTCCTTGGAGCCGAAGGCGTGATGAGCCTGGGAAACTTCGCCATCTCCTTCGGGCAGGAGGAAATGTGGTGGGGTACGGGGCATTTCGGCGCGCTCTCGCTCGGCGATAACGCGCCTCCTTTTCCGGCGGTACGGATCCAAAACATTCATCCTACCTATCTGCCATGGTTCCTGCGGTACCTGGGGCCGTTCCGGTTCCAGGTATTTTTCGGGCAGCTCGACGGCGGAATTCGCTATTTTGCGGATCCTTGGATCGACGGTCAGATTGTCAGCTTCAAGCCGCTTCCCGATTTCGAGTTCGGATTCACGCACATGATCGACTTCGGCGGGCGGCACAACGATAACTACAGTTTTCTTGGCTTCCTGGGCCGGGCAACGGCGTTGCACACGGGGAGTTTCCTCGTCGGCAATACGCATCAACGGGGAGGTATCTACCTGAAGTTCAGGTTCCCGCGATACAGAAACCTGATCGTCTACCAGGAAATAAACGGCGCTGATAACCTTACATTCGAGATCCCGGTTATTGGGCGCTTTCTGCCGTTTCTGTCCGTTTCCTATCAGGGGGGATTTTATCTGCCACGCCTGACCGCCGACGGGTTGACCGACCTGCGTTTCGAGTACTCCATTCTTGAACCCAATTACCTGGCGCATAGTGATTCATTATATTATACGTACGATGGATATCTGATGGGCGATCCGATGGGTCCGAATGCCACGCAAGTGGATATACAAGTCGGACGCTGGATCCACGGTCTTAATAAAATTACCGCCGACGTGTTCTACACCGAGCAAGCGCCGAACATGTATGATTACGCGCTGCTGCCCGTTGACTATCCTTATCCCCTGACGAAGGAGCACAGCGTCGGCGGCGCGATCGGCTTTATGCGGGTTCCCCAGTCTTTGATGACTGCGCTGGGGCCGGGTCTTGCCTCGGTGGAAGGCCGCGTGGCGGCGGAATATGTTACCCACATCAACTACGCGCCAATCGGCCGCTCCGTCAGACTGATGGTTATGCTATCCACTTCCTTCAATCCTGGATTCACAAGCTATGTCTTGAAGTGAGAGAGAGTTGACATAACCCAACCGTGGTGTAAGACGTTGAAACCGCCCGTGGAATTCCCGGACTGAGGTCCGCAGGATTCCCCCGCTTTTCCGTTGTAACGGGCATCGTGCGGGCGCATTCCCATCTGGTGCGCAGAGCGCTCGGTTCCCGCCGTCCGGGACAAACAGCCCGCGTCTGAATCAGAGGTTTACGATGCACCGCAGACTAAGGTTCGTCGCCATCGCCGTTGCGGTTTCAACGCTCCTGCTCGCCTACCCGGTTCACGCGCAGCTTCCGCCGCAGAACCTGCCGCCGCCGGGCGGTTACCAGGCGATTCCGAACTTTTCAGGCCCTGGCGCGGGCCTGCTATTCCGCACGGCGATCAACGATAGGTTTTCGGGCGTCCAACAGATTTCCCCACGCCTGGTGACGCTGGATTTTGCCAATCTGCCCGCCGAGCAGGATGGGCTACTGCTTTACTGTTCGGACTGCCAGAAGGCGATTCCATGCGCCTCGGGCGGCTCGGGCGCGTGGGCCTTCGGCCAGAACGGCCAGTGGACCTGCACCGCGCCCAACGCGCCTGCGAACGTGCTCTACCAGGGGCAATCGGGCGCGTCGCTCAACGGGCTGACCAACGCCGGCAACGAGTCGGTCGCGGGAACGCTCTCGGTGAGCGGCGCCGCTTCGCTGGCGAGCGAATCGGTCAACGCGATTGTCGGAAGCGGAACCACGCCCGCGCTGTCCGGGATGAGCGTCAACGGGCGCGTGGTTGTCACGGCCTACGGCGCTTCCGGCGCGGGGCCGGACGTCACCACCGGCACAATCAGCGCAGGCTCTAGTTCGCTTTCGGTCGGGTCGGCTTCGGGATGGTCCGTGGGGATGGGAATCCGCGTCGCCCATGCGGGCGCGGCGACTTCGCTTACGACCCCTAGCGCGCCGACCGTCACCAAGGTGGGAACCGCGGGAACGACGACCTACACCTACGAGGTGGTCGCGATCGACGCGGCGCACGGGTACACGGCGGCGTCGGCGGCCGGGAGCACCACGACCGGCAACGCGACGCTTTCCACGACCAACTTCAACCGGATCGCGTGGACGGCGGTCTCGGGCGCGGCGCTCTACGCGGTCTATCAGACCTCGCCCGGCAACTACCGGGTCGGAATCACCAGCGGAACGCATATCGTGGATTTGGGAAGCGCCGACGCGGGGAGCACCTACGGTCTGGATCGGACGCTTTATGGCGATCTGTTCTTCGACATCCCGGCGACCGCGCCTTCGAGCGCGGGCGCGGACGAGCTCGACACCACGATAAGCTCGATAAGCGGAACGACCTTCACGCTGGCCGCGAGCGCGACGACGGCGGCAACTTCGCAGCCGGTCTCGCACGATGACACGGCGGCGATAACCAACGCTTTCAACGCCGCGAACGCGACCGGCGCGACGCTCTATTTTCCGGTCGGCACGTATGAGTTCTGCGGCACGGCGCTCGGAAGCTCAAGCTGGAACAATATCAACGCGCGCGGGGCGAAGATTAACGCCTCGGTGATCGATCTGTGTCCGGGCCAGTACCTGTTCGAGCCGGATGCGCAGGTCTCGGGCGCGGATATCGAGCGCCTGACCTTCAACGGCGGCGCGGGCGTGTATCGCAATATCGCGACCCAGGCCGCCAGCCAGGGCTACGCGACGCACGTCTTCGCCAACAACGTGGTGTGGAATTTCACCGGGACGGCCTTTTCGCAGGTAATCAACGACGAGCCGTTCTGGATAATAAGCCACAACTCCTTTACCGCGCTCGACGACCACGCGTCGATCGGCGCGGCGGTCAGTTCGTCCACCGGCGAGCAGGTCGTCTACAACAATTTCCAGCAGGCGCGCGTCGGGTTGAAGCTGCCCGGCGCGGGGACGGGCGTCTCGGTCGCGGGCAACACCTTCATCCGGATGGGGCCGCAATCGAACCCGCTCGCGCCGCGAATCGGAATCTGGCTCGTGCCCGGCTCCAGTTACGAGAACGGCTCCGGCTTTTACGCGACCGGCAACAAGTTCGGCAACGAGAATCTTGCGGCTGACGATGTTCACGCGCTGGTGGCCGACGACGACACCACGACCGGGACCGATGAAAGCAACTACCTGCCGCTCTACAAGACTGCTGACGATCTGAGTATCGCGGCGAGCGGCACCACGCTGACCAGCGCGGCGGAATGCCCCTTCACGTCGGCGATGTGCCAGGGCGGGACGGGATGCACGGGGAGCGCGGGCAATTGGCCAATCGTGATCGAGGGCGCGGGACCGTCCGGAACGGCGGCGTGGAACGGCCTCACCACCACGATTACCGGCTTTACCAATTCATGCTCGGTGACGGTCGGAAACGCGGCGACGACGGCGGTCTCGGGCGCGGTCGGGCGCTTCGCCCCTTCCGACACCACGAATAACGCCAACTACCTGACTTTCAATGGCGGCCTCGTGGCGGTGGACGGCTACGCGGGCAATGTGTTCATGGTGAGCACCGCGCAGGGGGTGATGAACGCGACCTTCGCGGGGATGCACCTGGAAACCAACACCGCGTTCGAGTACCTGCCCAACCTGGTGGGCACCAACACCGGCTATTACGGCTCCGGCAACACCTTCGTTAACGATCCGGGGATCGGATACCTGAGCAATCAGGTGTTCGGATACGGCAGCAGTCTTGGCTATGGTGGCGACCTGCTGACATTTCAGGCTGGAACAAATGAGAGCGGATGTTGTACGGCTGGAGCGCAGAGCGCTCGAATCGGCGCGTGGTATAACGGCATCGCCATTCAAGGGACCGCGTCGAACACTGCCGGAATCTTCGGCGTGTTCAACGAAAACAACGGAGAGGTGGTAAATGTCGATGGTTACGGCAACGCCACCTTCACGGGACACGTCGAGAGCGGATGCGGCGGCCAGGTGACGCTTTCGTCGGGCGCGGCGACCGTCAACAGCCCCTGTATCGCGACCGGGCGCCCCACGTTTTGCACGGACAATACCGCGACGACCCCGACCGCCTGCACGGCGGTGGTTTCCGCCGGGAGTATCGCTCTGCACGGCAGCGGAAGCGACGTGGTTTCATGGGGGCAGTTCTGAAACAGAGAACGGGGAGCGCGGGAGATGCCCTGGCCGAAGGCCCGCGAACTCGCGCGCCCACCCGTCGATCTTGCGCTCCGCCCGCGATGACTTCGTTTTTCTCTCTCCTCAATGTCGCCTACACGACCGGGGCCAACTCCAGAAGATGACCGGCCACAAGACGGAAGCGGTCTATCGTCGTTACGCGATAGTCGATTCTGGGATGCTCCAAGAAGCCGCCATCAAGCTGCGTGCGTCCGGGGCGGCACGTAGCGAGAAACGCCAAAGTCACGTAAAAGCCACCCGGCTCCAAGCACAGGAAGCCTGCTCTCTCTCTTCAAAAACCGCCTGATTTACCGTACCTTTTTGCTTGAGCGAGAGTGGCGGAACGGCAGACGCGCCGGACTTAGGATCCGGTGCCGCAAGGCGTGAGGGTTCAAGTCCCTCCTCTCGCACCATCGTAGCAACAACAGAACGCGGCGCGACGAGCATAGGCCGCGATCGCTGGCGGAGCGGTTCCGTGGGCGGGATTCCGCCGCCAATTGTTCAGTTTTGTGGATGCCGCCGGGATGCAGCGTCAAGATTATCTGGCACTGCCGATGCGGAAGCTTTACGGGCTGCTGGGGTGCGTCTGGGGAATGTTCAGGGCAGATCGATAATCTGACCTGGCTGCGGTCCCGGAACCATCCCCTCGAGGTCAGGATCCCCGGCGCCGTCGCCTTTAACTTCGCGTTCCCGCCGCTCGACGGCGCGCTGAACACGGCGGTGTTCCTTGTCCATCTGTTTCTGCCTGCGAACTCTTTCCCTCTGGCGCTTTTCCATCCGGTACTCCTTTTCCCGAGGGCGGCTTTTCGGCCGCTGAAGGATAGCGAGCAAAAACAACCACCCGGCCCGGCGCGGCACTCAGCCCCGGACCGGGGATCGATTCATCGAATCAATGTACGGAGCCCTCTTACGAGCTCGAAGGTTGCGCTGTTTTACCAGCGGCTGCGGCCACGCCCGCCGCCAGCTCCGCCGCGTCCGCCACCGCCGCCGGCACGATTTCCGCCGCCGAAACTCGATTCGCGCGGCTTTGCCTCGTTCACTTTGATATTGCGGCCTTTGAGTTCGGTGTCGTTGAATTGGCGGATAGCGTTGGCGGCTTCCTCCGCGGTCGACATCTCGACAAAGCCGAAACCCTTCGACTGTCCCGAAAACTTGTCCGTTATCACCGCGACGCTTTGTACCTGGCCTACTTGCGAAAACAGGTCCTGGAGATCGTCATTGGAGACCGAGTAGGCCAGATTGCCTACGTACAATTTGCTGGGCATTCATTGCCCTCCGTAAAGTTTTTTCCGGGGTGGCTCCGAAGAAAGAACCCCGAGGCATCCCCGGGGGTATGGAAGGAACGTTCAACTCGACAACTTTATCGTTTCCGTGCCGACGATGAAACTCCCTGTCACCAGGCGGCGGCGCGGGAGCGCCCGGCGTGAATCAGAGGCCTATTTTGGGGGCTCCGGATATAGAATCAACTGGGTGCATCGGAAAAGCGCGATCGCCTTGCCGGTTTGCTTCGCGCTGACCTTCGCGTCCCATACTTGCGTGCTTCGCCCGCCGTGTACGAGCGTGGCCTCACAGGCGATATGGCCGTCGCGCACCGTCCCAATCAGGTTCGCCTTCAACTCCACAGTCGTGTAACCGCGCGCGCCCCTGGGCAGAGTCTCCATCGTCCCCGATCCGCACAGGCTGTCCGCCAAAGCGATCACCGAAGCCGCATGCAGGAATCCGTTGGGAGACAGGAGTTCCTTGCGGACCTTTACCTCGGCCGTCAGCCGTCCGGGCTCGACGGCGGTAATCTCGATGCCGAGATCGCCAACCCAGGTTCCCTTGCGGAGTTCGTTGTATTCGCGTGCCGTGACCATCGACTTATCCAACCTCGATACGGTTTCGTTTGCGAGATTGCACGATGATCGCACGGCGGCTGGCGAGTGCAACCTTTCGTCGGAGTCCGTTTCGGGCGGCGAGCTCCGGTTCCCGAGCGCGAATCGCGGGACGGCTGGTCGAAACGAGGCAGACAAATCCCTTGTTCGACCCCTTTGGCTCATGCCCGCTCCCATGCGATCATAGCTAATCAGCAGAGGAACTCCGCGTCGCTATATGAGGAGAGAGTCGTTGGATTATTCGTTCTCTGGGGCAACCCGTCGCACATCGCGCATCGGCGCGTACAGGCTTGCAATCCTTGCCGCGCCGGCGCTCGCGGTTTGCGCCATGACGCCGCTGTGTAACGCGTCGGCCGTAAACAGCAGCGCCGACGTCGTCGCCACCGTCGGCAACCATCGGATAACCGAGCGCGAACTCGACGTGAAGATTCGCCCGCAGATGAACGCGCTTAACAATCGTATCTACGAAATCAAGCGCCAGACGCTCGAGGCCATGGCCGACGACTACCTGCTCCAGCAGGCCGCGAGCAAGCAGCATCTGACCGTCGAGGAGTATCTCAAGCGCAATCTCAAGACCACCAAGGTCACCGACGCCGAAGCCAAACAGTTCTACGACAAGAACGCCGCGCTCAAGCGGGTTCCGTTCGACAAGATAAAGGCTCGCCTCATAGCTTTCATGCAGCAACAGCGCGACGCTCAGGCGCGCACCGAACTTCTGGCCAGCCTGAAGAAAGGCTCGCCGGTCAAGATCATGCTGCAACCGCCGCGCTTCAAGGTCGCTATCGCCGGACGTCCATCGCTCGGCCCGAGCAACGCCCCGGTCAAGATGGTCGAGTTCGCGGACTTTCAGTGTCCGTTCTGCGGGCGGGCCGAGCCGACCGTTAACCAGATCCTAAAAACCTACGGCAACAAGGTCGAATTGATCTATGTGAACTTTCCGCTGCCGATCCATCCCTATGCGTTCCAAGCGGCGGAGGCCGCCGAGTGTGCCATGCGGCAGGGCAAGTTCTGGCCATATCATAACGCTCTGTTCGCAAATCAGTCGAAGCTCGACGTCAAGGACTTGAAAGCGCTTGCGGGCAAGGTCGGACTTAACAGCAAGGAGTTCGATACCTGCTTCGACGAGGGAAAATCGAAGCAGGCGGTAGAGCGCGACGTTCAGGAAGGGCAGAAGCTGGGCGTTACCGGCACGCCCTCGTTTTTCATCAACGGACGGCTTCTGGTCGGGGCGCAGCCGTTCGGTGCGTTCAAGAAAATTATCGACCAGGAGCTTGCCGGCGGCGCCGGGCGGAAACAGGCGGCGGCGAATTAGCCGGCGAGCGGGGAAAATCGGCGCCGGCGTCCGAGCGCTCCGGAGCGCTCGGAGGCACGCAAAATCCGGGCAAGGGGAGAGATTGCCCGGCTGGTCAGGAGGAAGACCATGATGCGCAGGTTTGGATTTATGGTTGGGGCGCTCGCGGGCTTTGCTTTGATGCTCTTCATGCCGCCCACGCTTCACGCGCAAACCATGGGCGAGTATGGAGCGGCGACCGGCGGCCAGGCGACGGCCGGGGACAGCCAATGGAACTCGATGAGTGCGGGTGTCGGCACAAAGCTCGGAGGCGCTAGCGCGTCGATGTCTCACGGCAGCCAACCGGCTGGCAGCGCCCACATGATCGAGATCCCGGAAGGTTCGTCGACCTATCGCGCGAACACCGAACACGCGCGGCGCGCCAATGTCCCCGACGATCCCTCGACCCACGACTGGGTGCGGGTCAGGTGACGAAGCGCGCGAGCGAGCCTCGCGCGCTTCGCTTGCGCGCCGCGGTATCATTGAGCGGCGGGTCATGTCTCGGAGTTACTAATGACGGAATCGCGCGGGAGATAACTCGGGCCGCGGCGGCGCCCGCGCTCGCGAGAGGTCGGCCGTTGCGGTAAAGGGCGACAGCCGGGCGGGGATGGGCCCGCTTTTCCGTATTCGAGCCGGCGAGCGAAACGCGGTCTGGAGCCGCCGTCGCCGCGAACAGCGCTTGCATTCGCCGGCGCTTTAAACCTAACATTCGTTAACTAATTTTCTCCTTCACCTGACGGGGAACAGGCGCGGAGCAAACATGGCGGTTAGCTTTCCTTCGGTCGAATATTTCGAGGCGCTCAGGGAAAAGATGGCGGCGCATCAGGACAAGTTCCAGCGCCTCGGCTTCATCGACACAACTTTCGGTGTGAGCGTCGCGAACAACGGCAAGTCACGCAGCTTCATCCTCGAGTTCGAGGTTTACGAACTCAAGAGCGTGCGCGAGGTGCCCTCGGTCGATCCCAGGCAGGTCGATTTCGTGCTCGTGGGCGACAGCCGCGTGTGGCGCGAGATGATCGAGAACATCCGGCGCAACGGCGAAGCCGACACCAGCCACGACATCAACACGCTCGCCCATCTTGGCGAACAGCTCAAAATCGTTTACGACAGTCCCGACGGTCACGACAAACTGTACCGTTTCATGGAATCGATCCAGGAATTCTTCGACCTGACCAGCCAGGTCGATGTGAGCTTCAATCAGTAAGCCCATAGGGCGGAGGCGCGCTGACGATGGCCTATCTGGCGACTCGAAACTTTCTCGAGGACAAGGATTTCGTCGACAAATGGCTGTACACGATCAGGACCGGCGAGCTCGACCTGTCCTGGATGAAGTCGGCCACTGAGAAGGTCAAGCCGCACGAGGCCAATCCGCGCCGCGGACTCACCTATCGCGACCTCGACATCGGCAACTACGGATTTTCCGCGCTTCCGGAAAAGGTGCGCGAGAACCGCTCCTACGCGCCGCGCGGCGCCGAGATTCCCGCGGGCGTGCCCGACTCGCAGCCGTGGGTCTCACGCAAGAGCGAGCTGTGGGCCTTCAACACCGAGAGCTATTACGAGGAAGCGGTCTCGCGCCAGTGGAACGCCACCACCGATATTCCGTGGGACCGCCTGGAGAGCGCCGAGCTGCCCGAAACGATCGGAAAAGCGCTCTCGCAGCTCATGACCTTCCTCACCGAAGTCGAGATGATCGCGACGGACACGCCCGCGATGTGGCTGCCGCGGCTTAACCCGGACTTCATCGAGGTCAAGGCGTTTATCGCCGCGCAGGCGATGGACGAGGCGCGCCATACCGAGGTTTTCCGCAAGCGCGCGCTCACCACGGGATGGGGCCTGATGCAGGCGAGCCCGATGAACGAGATGGCGCTCAAGCATCTGCGCGACGCCGATTCGTTCAGCGAGATGTCGGTCGCGCTGCATCTGGTTGCCGAGGGCAATGTCCTGACGATGTTCCGTTTCAGCGAATATCTCTCGCCGACCGACGTGGACAAGAAGATCTTCCGCCTCGTGATGCAGGACGAGGCGCGCCACGTCGGCTACGGGATGCAGCACTTCAAGTACGTGCTCGAGCATTTTCCCGAAAAGCGCGAAGTCCTCCACGCCCATCTCGACGAAGCCGAGAACATCTCGTTCGCCGGAGCGGCCGCAACCGAACTGACCGAGAGCTTCATCATCCTGGCCGGCGGCGGACTCAAGCGCGAGAACATCGAGGAAGGCATCCGCATCACCACCATCTTCAATCTCAAGCAGATGCAGGAGCATTTCGAGCGCCTGGAGAAGTGCGGGATGCCCGAGCGCAAGGAGCGCTCGAAGCTCTACATGATGTACGAGATGGGCAAGGCTGCCGCGGAAGCGGCCGGAATCAGGGTTTGACGAGGTGACGGCGAGCCGTGGCTTTCTACGCTGACAAGGATTACACGCAGGACCAGGAAGTCCTGGAGAAAATGAACCAGGTGATGGCCGGGAATCTCGGCCTCGGCTGGTACGACGCCCGCACCGAAAAGATCAAGGGCAGGCCGCGCGACTTGCGCCGCGGACTCACGTACCAGGATCTCGATATCGGCTCGTACGGGTACAGCAAAATCCCCGAATTCATACGCGACAACCAGTCGATGGTGGCGCGCGGCAGCGAGAAGGTCGGCAAGCTGCCCGACATGGGCTACGTGCTCAACCGCAAGTCGGACGTATGGTCCGACAACGTGACCACGCTTTATGAAGAGGCCAAATCGCGGCGATGGGCGCCGGCGGTGGACGTGCCGTGGACGGAACTGGACCGGAACCCGCTGCCTCACGAGCTCGAAGCCGCCTGCGCGCAACTCTACACGTTCCTCCAGGAGTGCGCGCTGGTCAGCATGGATTTTCCTTCGCGATGGGTGCCGCTGGTAAACCAGGACCTGATCGAGCTCAAGAGCTTCATGTGCGCGCAGATGCTCGACGGGTCGCGGCTGCTTGAGGCGTTCCGCAAACGCGCGCTTTACGGCGGCGCGGGGCTTGGACGCGCCAGCGTCTCAGCCGAGCAGGGGCTCAAGGAATGGCTCTGGGCGGACACCTATCCGCAGGGCTCGGTTTCGATAAACCTCTCGCTTGCGGGGCTGCTGCTCGCGGTCTATCGGCATGTGGCCGCGTTCGCTCCGAGCCGGGTTGACCGGAGGCTGATGGGTTACGCGATGCAGGATGCGGCGCGCCAGGTATCGTACGGGCTTGGGGCCCTGCGTTATCATCTGCGGCATCAGCCGGCGCAGGCGGCCGCGATGAACCAGTACCTGGACGACACCGAGCACGTGATTCTGGCGCTGCTCGGCAGCCCGGAGCTGCTGGAGCCGCTGATAATCATCTCGGGTGGCGGACTCGAGCGCGAGCAGGTGAAGGCGGGACGGCTCGCAACCGCGAAGCTGATCCGGCTTGCGGTGCGCGAATACCTTGAGCGTCTGGAGGCGGCTGGCCTCAGTGGACGGCCCGGCAACAGCCGCATCCCGCAGGCGATTGAGCGGATTCAGGTCGAAGCCTGATGCCTTGCGCACAGGCGCTGGGACGAGCGGAGCGCTCGGACTCTATCCGCGCCTTGCGGCTTCGTACCGGCAGGCGCTTTACCCGCAACAGGCGTGTGCTGGTGGCGCTTTCGTTACATAGTCCTTAAGATGGCCCCGTAGCGTTTTTACTTTCGCCGCGCCGCTATAGATCGTCGCGGCCAGAACCGACTTGGAGCATCGCCGTCATGCGCCCGGAAACAGGCTCTGGCGCGGAATCGTCGAAGATTTCCGAGCAGCACAAGGCTTCCCGCGGACTGCCGCGGTATTTTCATCTTTTGTGGGAGGAAGATCTCGAGGAGCTGCGCCCCGTTCTTCAAGCGGTGCGCGATCGGGCCTCTGAAGTCGTTGATAACTGGTATCGACTCTACGTCCTCCACTTCGGAGACCGCCGCACGCTGTCGGAGAACGAATTCCGCGCCATATTCGAGCCTGCGATCGTCCGCAACAAGGACAATCTTCTTGGCCGCGACATGGACGCCTACGCACGCGACCTTCACTCGCTGGGCGATACGCTCGCGGCGCGCAAAGTTCCGCTCCAGGAGATAATCGCCTCGCTTCATCTGTTCGAGGAAGCCTCTCAGGCGGTCTTTCCAAGGGACATTCAGGATCTCGCCTGGCTTTATTCGACGTTCGACCGTCTGAGCCACGTACGCATCATGCTGCTGGTCGACGCCTACGTGCGTTCGGAATCGGCGCTTGCGGGCGCGCGTCTTCAGGCCTTGGAGCGCCAGGCCGCTATGACGCCGATCGAAGAGCGGACCAGCTTCCACGGCCTGGTGGGAGCAAGCCCGGTGATGCGCCGGCTATACGAGCGTATCGAGGCGGCGGGGCAGACGCGCGGCACGGTGCTGGTGGTGGGCGAGAGCGGGACCGGCAAGGAGCTGGTGGCGCGGGCGATTCACGAATGCGGGCCGGAGCCGTCGGCGCCGTTCGTCGCGCTCAACTGCGCGGCGCTGCCCAAGGACCTGATCGAGAGCGAATTGTTCGGCTACAAGCGCGGCGCGTTCAGCGGGGCGAACACCGAGTACCTGGGCTTGTTCCGGGCGGCCGAGGGCGGGACGCTGTTCCTGGACGAAATAACCGAGATGAGCGCGGAGACGCAGTCCAAGCTGTTGCGCGCGATCCAGGAGCGGACCGTGCGGCCGGTGGGCTCGACCCGGGAAGTTCCGGTGGACGTGAGGCTTATCGCCTCGACCAACCGCGACCCCGAGCAGGCGGTGGAAGCGGGGCAGCTTCGCCAGGATCTTTACTACCGGCTGCAGGCGAGCGTGCTGCAGGTGCCGCCGCTTCGCGAGCGGCTCGGCGACGTGCCTTTGCTCGCCCAGCATTTCATCGTGCTCTTCAACGAGAAGCTGCATCGCACGCCGCTCGTGGTGGGAATCGAAGAGGATGCGATGGAGGCGATGAAGCGCTATCCGTGGCCGGGCAACGTGCGCGAACTGTCCAATGCGATCGAGAGCGCATTCACCTTCGGACGCTCCGCCACGCTGCGGCTGGTCGACCTGCCGCCCGCGCTGGCCTCGGAACCGGGCGTACACCTGGCACCCGCGCAGCATACGGCCTCGGCTGCGCCCAACGGGGTTGCGACCTTTGCTGACGTCGAACGCGATCTTATCAAGCGCACGCTCGCGATGACCGAAGGCAACAAGGCCCGCGCCGCGAAGCTGCTCAGGATTTCGCGCAAGAAACTGTACGCGAAGATCGCAAAGTACGGGCTCGAATAGCCCTCGGCCCGCGCACAACCTGGGCGCCGGGTGTCAGGAACGCGCGCCGGTGCCCGCGCTTCGCCATCCGACCGCTGCAAGCGCGAGCGCAATCGCCGCCATCCAGTGACGCCCGTTAAGCGGATCGATCCCGAGCACTGCGGCGATCGGCCTCGCTTCCATGAAAATCGGCAGGCTGAGCGCGATCGTTGCCGTCACGATCCAGAAGCGCGCCTCGCGTGGAAAACCGACGCTCCACCACGCGCCGGCGCCGCAGAGTTCCGCCCACACCAGCAGCAGGCTCCCCGCGACCGCGACCACCATCGCCGCCGATCGCGCGTAAGACTCGCCGTGTCCGAGCAGCGAAACGTAGATGCCGAGCGCACCCGCGGCCAGCATCGCTCCGCTCACCGCCGAGACCAGCGCCGAGCGGCCGGCGAGAATCGGACGCGCCGGGTCGAGCGGCGGACGCGCCATCACGTCCTTCTCAGGCGTCCTTCCTTCGAACAGGAGCGCCGAGACCGGGTGTACGATAAGTTCGAGCCACACCAGCGTCACCGGTGTCAGCAGGATCGGAAGCCCGGCCAGCGGAACCGCGAGCGCAAGCCCCACCAGCATGACCTTGAACCCGACCAGGTAGCCGAAGGCGCGCTGGAGATTGTCGAAAATCCGCCGTCCTTCGCGGATGGTTGCCACCAGCGCGGTGAAATTGTCTTCGAGCAGCACGATATCCGCCGCCGCGCGCGCGACCTCGGTGCCGCGCCGTCCCATGCTGACGCCGATATCGGCGCGTCGAAGCGCGGGCGCGTCGTTGATTCCGTCGCCGGTCATCGCGACGATCTCGCCCGCATCCTTCAGCGCCTGCACGATCGCGTATTTCTGCTCCGGCCGCACCCGGGCGAAGATGCTTTTGGTGCGTACCAGCGCGGCGAGTTTTGCGCCGCCCGCACGGTCAAGCTCCTCGCCGGTCACAATTCCGTCGTCGTCGTGCTTAAGGCCGGTCGCGTCGGCGATTGCGTGCGCGGTAAGCGCGTGGTCGCCCGTGATCAGCTTGAGCTTCACGCCCGCGCGCTGGCATTCGGCGACCGCGGCGGGAACTTCGGGCCTGACCGGATCCAGAAACCCGAGCAACCCGAACAACCGAAGCGAACGCTCGTCCTGGGCGCGCACTCCGGTGAAGGCCGAGGGGCCTTCTGTGAACCGCCCGGCGACCGCCAGCACGCGCATCCCGCGCGCGGCAAGCTCGGCATTGGCTTCGAACGCCTTTTCGCGCTCGCCCGAGCCAAACTCGCAATGCTCGGCGATGCCTTCGAGCGCGCCTTTCGCAACGATACATCCGCCGGTGCCATCACGGCGCTTCCAGACGTGCGACATGTGCCGCCCGACCATGTCGAAATCGTAGTCGTACGCAAGCTGCCATGCGGAATGGAGCCGCGCGACATCGACCCCGTGCTCGGCGCAGTGCTCAACGATGACCCGTTCCATGGAGTCCGCCGGGTTCGGCTCGCACGCAAGCGCCGACGCTTGCAGCAGCTCGGCCTCACTTACCGCGGGCAGAAGCGGCGCGTGCGAACCCAGCGTGTAGGAGCCGAGCGTCAGCGTGCCGGTCTTGTCGAGGCATATGACAGTGGTCGAGCCGAGCGTTTCCACGCTGGCGATATGCCGGACCAGCACGCCGATTCGCGAAAGCCGCCACGCGCCGAGCCCCAGGAACAGGGTCAGCACCATCACGAATTCCTCGCCCACCGCGGCCATCGCGAGCGTGATCGCGTAGAGAAACGCGCCGCCCGGGCCGGCTCCGTTGCGCAGCATGACCCAGACGTTCAATGCCGCGTGACGATCCATCGCACCATCCGCGCGGTTCGGCGCTGAAGCGGCGTCGGCTCGAATCCGGCGTCGGCGACAAGGCTGGCGATTTTCCCGAAACGCGTGTTCAGACCGGTTGCAATGACCTCGGCCGAGGCCTGTCCCGCGAGCACGCGCGAGCCCGCGAACAGCAGGGATCGTTCAGGAATCTCTCGCGCCTGCGACGGGCCTTCGAACGCGCTCTTTTCGAGCGGCTCGGATTCGCCGGTCAGCATCGATTCGTCAACCGAGAGATTCGAGGACGAGCGCACCACCGCGTCGGCGTGCGCGATGTCGCCCTCGCGCAGGAGCAGCAAATCACCTGGGACGATGTCGCGCGTCGCGATTTCGGTCGGATGGCCGTCGCGAACAACCGTTGCCCGCGGCGCGACCGCGAGCGCGAGTTTTTTCAGCGCCGCCCCGCAAGTTTTTTCAGCGCCGCGCGCGAGCGCGCCTCGAGCGCCACGTCCACCGCCAGCACCGGCCCGAGCGCCGCAAGCAGGATGAATCCCTCGGTCCTTTCGCCGAGCGCCAGATAAACCAGCCCCGCCGCCGCAAGCATCAGCGCCATCGGGTCGGCGAGCGTCCGCAGCGTCTCGGCGAGCCGCCCGAGCCGCCTTGGCCGCACCATCCGGTTCGGTCCGAAGGCGCGAAGCCGCTCAAGCGCCTGGGCGGTGCTGAGCCCGCCGCTACGCTCGGGCGCGGGGCCGGCTCCGACGCTCCCCGGGGAATTCTTAATGGCCGCGCTCACGCGGCGAGTCCATGATCCACGGCGCACACGCAAGCCTCAGCCGGCTTCGCGCTGCCAGGTCGCATAGAGGCTTCCGTCTTCGTCCGACCATCGGTATTTCGCCCGACCGCCGAAGGCCTTCTCGAGTTCGTGAGCGATCCGATGGGCGAGCTTTTGCGAGGTTGTCAGCACCTCGAGCGTCTTGCCGTCCCATTCGGCGGACACGACACGGCGCTCGGGCTGGGTGAAGCCGGCCCTGCGCTCGACGTTTCCGATTCGCCTTCGAATCGCGTCGATGTTGTCGCGCACGTAGGAACCGCTGGCCACGATCTTGCCGTAGCAGAGCCCGGTCTTTTTTTCCTGCACGCAGGCGGGGCATTCGACCCACGCCGCCTTGCCGAGAAGCTCATCGGAAAGGCGCTTGAGGCGATGCCACTTCTTCTTCTGCCCGGAATAGACCGCTCCGCAATAACGACAAATCGACGGGTCCTTGAAGGCCGGCTGTCCGCGTCGCTTCACGGCCACGGCAGGACTTTTGTCGAAGCGCGAACCCTTGCGGTTGAGGCTTCGGATGAGCCCCTTTCCCTTGGGCCTGTCGGTACCCTTCATAGTTTCTTTCCAGATTTCACCTGCAGAGTTTTACGAACGCGCCGAGCATGTCGCTGCGGGTGAGAATTCCCACCAGCCGCGTGCGCTCGACGATCGGAACCGCGCCGATACGCTCGCGGCGCATCAGTTCCGCCGCCTGTTGGAGCGTGTCGGAGGGCGCAAGCGTGAGCACCTTCGCGGTCATCACCTCTTCCACCGGAATCAGCTCGGGAGTCGCCTCGACAGGCGCGATATCGGCGCCCGAGACTTTTGCCGAAATTTCCACGGCGCGCGGCGCGTCGCGGAGGTCGCGATCGGTAACAATTCCCGCCAGGCGGCGGTTCAGGACCACGGGAAGCTGATTGATGCGATGTTCCTCGAGGATAGCGCGGGCGTGCGCGACCGGGTCACGCGGCCTGACCGTAATCACCGGCGTCGTCATCCAGCGCTCGATACGAAAATCCTCCCCCTCGGGCGCCGCCGTGCGCGCGGCGGCCTTCTTTTTCCGCGCTTCGCGAGCCGGGCCTTGCGCGCCGACGACTCCCGACCGCAGCTTTGCTCGCTCAGCCATTCGTTGTCCCCTGCGTCGCCTGGATCACTTCAAGCAGAGCCCGAAGCATGTCGCTGGTGGTGACGATTCCAACCAGCTTGCCGTTCTCGACCACCGGCAGGCCGCCGACCTTGTGTTCGAGCATCAGCCGCGCCGCATCCTCGACCGACGAGTGCGGCGTCACGGTCATCGGAGAGGCGGTCATCGCGGCATTGACCCGGGTCGTTTCGAGGTAGCCGAGATGCTGGCGAAGGTCGCGATCGCTCAGAATCCCGACCAGTTGCCCATTGTCTATCACCGGCACCCGCCGGAATCCGCCTGACTCCATCAGCGCCTTTGCCTTCGCCAGCGTGTCTTTCGGATTGACCGACGCCGGGTTGCGGGTCATTCGATCGGATATGCGCACGATTCAACGCCCTCCTCCCACGAAGCCGGAGCAAACTGCCTGCCATCGCGATTGTCCCGTAGGCGGCGGATCCCCCTGTTTGGAACAGGAATTTAATCGCCACCGTTTGCATCAGGCGGTCCATCGCAATGGTTCCATTGGAAACACTCCAGCGGCTTGGGCTCCAATTTTTTCACGCCAAACTTCGGCTTATTCCTCTAACCAACGGCAGAGGCGATGGCACGGCAATCGCAATGCTGTGTAGTATCGGTGCATAGACGCCGAATGAAAGGAGGCCTGCCGCGATGGGCTTTCCGTACAAACGAATCCTCTGCCCCATCGACTTTGACGAAAACTCGGTTACCGCTCTGACGGAGGCGGTTGCACTCGCCCGCCAGGCCGACGCAACGGTTTACGTCCTGCACGTGGTCCCGATGATCATTCAGCCGACCGGAATGCCGGTGTACGTGGATTTATACAAATCGCAGGAAGAAGCCGCATGGGCCAAGCTGCGCGACCTCGCCCGCAAGCATCTGGCAGCCACCAAGTACGAACTGCTGGTCCAGATGGGAGATCCCGCCAGCGTCATCCTGCGCGCCGAACGCAAGCTCTCGCCCGACCTCGTCGTGATGGCGACGCACGGGCGCAGGGGATTCTCGCGCTTCTTCCTCGGCAGTGTGGCCGAGATGCTCGTGCGCGAGTCGAATTGCCCCGTGCTGACGGTGCGTCCCGGCGTCACGAACAAGGCGCTAGTCGGCACCTGGATGACGGCCAACCCGGTCACCGCCAGCCCGGGCGAGAAGCTTTCCTCCGTCGAGGCGAAGATGCGCGACGGCGGCTTCAGAACCATCCCGGTGTTGAAAGACGGCCAGTTGGTCGGGATCATCACCGACCGCGACATACGCCAGCACGTCGGCTATCTTGACCACACCGAGGTCGGCAAGGCGATGAGCGAAACGCTGATCACGGTTACGCCCTCGACCTCGATCCGGGAGGCGGCGCGCCTCCTGCGAGAGCGGAAAATCGGCGGGCTTCCGGTGGTCGAGGACGGCAGCCTGGTCGGTATCGTGACCACCACCGACGTCCTGGAGGCTTTCACAGAAGCCGAGGAAGGTTAGCGGCCTCTTGAGAAAAACGAAAATCGCAATCTGATGAATGAAAGCAGGGTGTCGACGCCCTGCCGTTGGAGCCGAAGGAGACCGAGTCATGGACGCCGAGTCCAGAGCGCAGGCCCAGGAAGCCGGGACGCGCGCGATGCCCGGGCTTGTTCGCGCGATGCTTGATCCGCGTTTTTATCCGCACGCGCCCGGTTCCGTCGAGCTTCGGCAGACCCATATCTCCTACGTGTTCCTGGCCGGTGATTTCGCCTACAAGGTCAAGAAATCGGTTCGATTCCCGTTCCTCGACGCCTCAAAACTCGGCCGGCGCTACGAACTTTGCCAGGATGAAATCCGTTTGAACCGCCGGCTCGCGCCCCGCCTGTACCTCGATGTCGTTCCGATCGTCCGGCGCGGCAGCGGCTATGCGCTCGGCGCTGCGGACGACCTGTGCAATGCTGAGGAGTTCGCGGTCCGGATGCGGCGGCTCGACCAGAACCGAATACTCGACCGGCTGATCGCGACGGGCGAGGCCGGCGAGGAAACCATGCGCCTGCTCGCCCGCAAGCTCGCCGATTTTCACGCTTCGGCTTCGACGGAAAATGCGTGGCGATACGGTTCGGCGGCCGCGCTGTGGCGCCGCGTGCTCGGCGATCTCGCAAGCTACGAGGTGTTCATCGGCTACACCGTCTCCGAGCACGAGTTGCGCGAAATCGAGGATTACTGCCGCCGCTTCATCGAGTCGCGATGGGAACTGCTCAACCAGCGCGCCAAAACCGGGCGCGTGCGCGACGGACATGGCGACCTTCGCGCCGAGCATATCTGCATCGAGCCGAACGACAGTATCGACATCTACGACTGCGTCGAATTCAGCGAAGCGATCCGTTACTGCGACGTTGCCGCGGATATCGCCTTCCTCGCGATGGATCTCGACCGGCTCGACGCACCGCGCCTTTCGCTGGCTTTGGTTCTCGCTTACGCCGAGGCGGCGGCCGACAACGACCTGGGCGCCTTGATGCCGTTTTACAAGTGCTACCGCGCGTCGATCCGCGGGATGGCCGAAAGCCAGCGAAGCCTTGCCCCTGAGGTAAGCGGCCCCGAGCGCGAGCGGGCGCGCAGCCTCGCCGAGACCGAGTTCGCGATGGCGCATCGGTACGCGATGCTCGCGGCGCCCGCGATGGTGGTCGTGTGCGGACTTTCGGGTTCAGGCAAATCCACGCTGGCGCGCGCGCTCCGCCATCGGCTCGGCTTCGAGGTGCTCAATTCCGACGTGGTGCGAAAGCGTCTCGCACATCTGCCGGCGGAGGTCCGCACCCGCGCTGGCTACGCCGAAGGAATCTACGCCGAGGACTTCAACCGGCGCACCTACGCGGCGATGTTCGAGGAAGCCGGGAAATTGCTCCGCTCCGGGCGCGGCGTGATCCTCGACGCGACTTTCCGCGACCCCGACAAACGCCGCATGGCCTCGGAACTCGCCTCGCGCGCAGGCGTGCCGTGGCTTTTCGTCGAGTGCCGATGCGACGAGAAGGAAGCCATCGGCCGCCTTGTGGAACGCGCCCGAAATCGCAACGAAGTTTCCGACGCCGACGTCGAGGTCTATCGCCGCCAGCGCACGGAATTCGTGGCACTGAACGAAATTCCCGCGTACCGCCATTGCACTGTCGACACCACTGACGGCAGCGCCCCCGGCGCGCTGGAAGCCGAACTGCGCCTGGCCGGACTGCGCTCGCTCGGCGGATGCGACGGGCTCGAAGCCGCCTGAACTCCGACCCGTCCGCCGTTTGCATCGCGGGCCCCCGCCGCCGCATCTTTTGGATGAAGGGATGAACTATACATCTGAATCGCGCCCCGAGCTTGATCCGCGCCATTACGCCGTAAACGAGATTCTTCGCGACGGAACCTCCATTCATATCCGGGCGATCCGTCCCGACGACAAGGTCCGCCTGCTCGAGCATTTCACCGGCCTGAGTCCGCAGTCGCGTTACCAGCGGTTTTTCGGAACCAAGCGGGCGCTTACCCGCGATGAACTCAAGTCTCTCACCGAGCTCGATTTTCAGACCCACGTCGCGCTGGTCGCCACGCTTTTCGACGGCGTGGAGGAAAAGATCATCGGCGTCGGGCGCTACATCGTTGACAAGGATCCCGCCCGCGCCGAAGTCGCCTTCGCGGTGCTCGACGAATACCAGGGCCGCGGTATCGGCACCCTGCTGCTCGAGCATCTCAGCCGTATCGCGCGCGCCGGCGGAGTCACCGAGTTCGAGGCCAACGTGCTGGCTGGCAACCGCAGGATGCTAGACGTGCTCGGCGAGAGCGGCTTTCCCGTCAAGCGCTCGATGGAAAGCGGGGTGGTCCACGTTTCGCTGCTTACCAAGGAGACCGAGCAGTCGATACTCGCCTCCGAAGAGCGCGAGCAAAAGGCCGCCGCCATGAGCATGGCGCGCGTGCTCAAGCCGCGCTCCGTCGCGATTATCGGCGCCTCGCGCGATCCCCATAAAATCGGCGGCGCGATCGTCGCGAACATGAAGCGCGACGGCTTCACCGGGGTGATTTATCCGATCAACCCGAACTGCCCCGAGGTGCAGGGGCTCAAAGCCTTCGCGTCCGTGAGCGAGGTCGGCGCGCCGGTCGATCTAGCCGTGGTCACCGTCTCCGCGCCGCTGGTCGAAAGCGCGGTCGCGGATTGCGCGCGCGCGGGCGTGGCCGGGGTGGTCGTGATCAGCGCCGGGTTCGCGGAGGTCTCCGAGCAGGGGCGCGAAGCGGAAAGAAAGCTGCTCGAACTTGCGCGCGCCTCCGGGATGCGGATGGTCGGCCCCAACTGCATGGGAATCATCAACACCGAGCCGTCGGTGAGCCTGAACGCCACTTTCGCCCCGGTGCCGCCGCCGCGCGGGCACGTCGGGATGTTCTCGGAGAGCGGCGCACTTGGTATCGCCGTGCTTGATTACGCAAGGGCGCGGCATCTCGGCGTCTCCACCTTCGTCTCGGGCGGAAATCGCGCCGACGTTTCCAGCAACGATCTCCTCGCCTACTGGGCCGACGATGACGATACCGCCGTGATCGTTCTTTACCTGGAAAGCTCCGGCAACCCGCGCAAATTCTCGCACCTCGCACCCGCTATCGCCAGGCGAAAGCCGATCGTCGCGGTCAAGGCCGGACGCACGGTCGCGGGAACCCGCGCCGCGCAGAGCCATTCCGCGGCGCTCGCCAGCTCCGACGTCGGCGCCGACGCGCTCTTCGAGCAGGCGGGCGTGATTCGGACCAACACCCTTGTCGAGATGTTCGACGTGGTTACGATGGTCTCGCAGCAGCCGGTGCCGAAAGGGCCGCGAGTCGGCGTCGTCACCAATGCCGGCGGCCCGGGAATCCTTTTCGCCGACGGATGCGAGGCGCGCGGTCTCAGCGTGCCGCAGCTCGCTCCGAAAACGCTGCTGGAACTGCGCTCGTTCCTCTCGGAGCGCGCCGGGTTTGCGAATCCTATCGACATGACCGCCAATGCCGGCCCTATGGAATTCGAGCGCACCGTTGCGCTGGTCGGCAACGATCCCAACGTCGACGCACTTGTCGCAATCTATATCCCTCCGATGGTGACGCAGCCCGAAGCGGCCGCCGCCGCAATTGCGCGCGGCGCGGGCAACGTCCCCGGCGACAAACCCGTGCTGACGGTGTTTCTTTCCTCGGCTGGAGCGCCCGCCGCGCTCAATTCGGGACCGCGCGGCGTGCTGCCATGCTACGAGTTTCCGGAGAATGCCGCGATGGCGCTGGGGGCTGCCTATCGGTACGGGCGATGGCTCGCGCGGCCCCAGGGCCGCACGCTCACGCTCTCGCCGTTCGCCCGCGCGACGATCCGCGCGGTAATCGATCGGGTTCTCGACGGCGCGAGCGAGCCGGTATGGCTTGAGCCCGACGATGTCGCGCTCGTGCTGCGCGCCGCCGGTATCGAGTCGGCGCGCGCCGAACGAACCACCGTCGAAAACGTGGCCGAGGCCGCGGAACGGCTCGGCTACCCGCTCGTCGCGAAAGTTATCGCGCCCGGAATCGTGCACAAGACCGAGGTCGGCGGCGTCGTCATGGGGCTGGAAAACGCAAGCGAAGTCACCGCCGCCGCCGCGACGCTCGCCCAGCGGATGCAAGCGCGCGGCGTGCGGCTCGACGGTATCCTGCTGCAGCAGGAAGTGCGCGAAGGAATCGAGGCGCTGGTCGGCGTCGCCTCCGACCCCACTTTCGGCCCTCTCATCGGATGCGGTACGGGTGGCGTGATGGCGGAACTGATGCGCGACGTGTCGTTCCGTCTCCATCCGGTGACCGACGCCGACGCCGCCGAGATGGTCGATTCGGTCAGGCTCAAGCGATTGCTCGACGGCTATCGCGGCGCCGAGCCCGGCGATCGCCAGGCGCTCGTCGGCGTGATCATGAGCGTCTCGGCCCTGGTCGAAGCGGTCCCGGAGCTGACCGAACTCGACCTCAACCCGCTCAAGGTGCTGCCGCCCGGCAAGGGCGCGATCGTGATCGACGCGCGCATGCGGGTGCGCCCGCTTGCGACAGCCCGTGCGTCGAGGCGCGCCGCGTGACGCGATGCGGGCGCTGGTTTTCAACTGCGGCAGCTCCTCGCTCAAGTTCGAGCTGGTCGAACTCGATGGGAACTTTGCTCGTCGCCGCACCCTTGCACGCGGGAAAATCGAGCAAATCGGCGAGGACTCGGCGTATTCGTTCCGCGGTCCTGACGGCCGCGAGGCCGAGGCGCGGAAATCCTTCTCCGACCACGCCTCGGCGGCGCTTTTCGCGCTCCAATGGCTTCAGTCGGCCGCCGGGGCTCTCGACACGGGGCTTTCCGCCGTCGGCCATCGCGTGGTTCACGGCGGCGAGGAGATAACCGGGCCGCGCGTAATCGACGAGCGCGTGATGCAGGCGCTGGCGCACGCGAGCAAGTTTGCTCCGCTTCATAATCCGCCCGCGATTTCCGTAATCCGCGCCGTTACGGCGAAACTCGCCGGCGCGCCCGCAGTGGTGCTCGCCGATACTGCTTTTCACGCGACGCTTGCGCCCGAGGCTCGCACCTACGCAATTCCGCGCGAGATGGCGCAACGCCACGGAATCCGCCGCTTCGGCTTTCACGGACTCGGACACGCCTGGATGTTGGAGCAATACGCGGAACTTACCGGGCGCGGGATTGAAACTCTCAATCTGGTCACGATGCATCTGGGCGCGGGATGCTCGGCAACCGCGATTCGCGCGGGTCGTTCGGTGGACACCTCGATGGGTCTTACGCCGCTTGAAGGGCTCGTGATGGCGACGCGCTCGGGCGACCTTGATCCGGCGATCGTCACCTATCTTGCCGCGAATGAAGGAATAGCGCCGGATGAAATCGAACGAGTCCTGAATCACAAGTCCGGGATGCTCGGCGTGTCGGGC
>JAKAVC010000057.1 GCA_021817345.1 Deltaproteobacteria bacterium
CCCGAATCCTTGAGCTTTTCGACCCCGATCGCCATCACCATGTCGTACGCGCCCGAGGCGACCGCGTAGCACGCCTGGCGAAGCGCTTCGGAACCGGTCGCGCAAAAGTTTTCGACCCGGCTCACGGGTTTGTAGGGAATCTTGAGCGGCCCGGAGAGCGTGAGTCCGGAGAGATTTCCCACCGTGCCGAGCCAGTAGGCGTCAACGTCGTTCGGATCGACGCCGGCCGAGTTGTAGGCCTCGTAGGCCGCCTCGACCAGCAGGTCGTCGGCGCTCTTGTTCCAATGCTCGCCGAATGAGGTGCATCCCATTCCGACGATTGCCACCCGGTCCTTTATGCCCTTGCTTGCCATCGCGATCCTCCTGGGACTCTAGCGCTTCGGGCGCGCTTTCCAGAAATAGTTATGAACGCCGTCGGCGGTAAACAGGCGGCGAAACGTCATTTCGACCTGGTCGCCAATCGCGACCTTGTCGGGTTCGCAGTCCGTCATCTCGCAAAGAAAGCGGCCACCGCCGTCGAAGTCTATCACAACGTTTACCGTTGGGGGATTGAGCGAGTAGGCCAATCTGTCCAGGGTAAACGTCGCCACGCGGCCGCCGCGGTCCGCAAACGAATACGGCTCCATCTTGTCAAAGGCCCTGCACTTGACGCATACGCGCTGCGGCGGAAGCTGCGGAGTTCCGCACGCGGTGCATCGCGAGCCCACGAAGCCAAACTTCCATCGCTCGGCCCGGAACATCGGCGGTCCGGCCGGACGCTCGGGATCGGGCCGGCGCGGCGGTTCGGTCGGCAGAATTTCGCGCCACTTGAGGTAGTTGCCGTATGACACGTCGCCCTTGGACTCGATCATGCCGCCGACCGAGCGCGTGGGCTTGTAGGACGCGGCCGCCGGCGTAACCCGAAGGACCATCGCGTCCGCGCCGTCGGCCACCGAGACAACCAGGATACGGTCGCCCGGCTTTGCCGCGGGCAGCGCGTTGGCGAGCATCAGACCCGCGTGAGCCGCACCGGTCTGGCCGACGGTCAGTGCGAGCGAGTCGGCGAGTTTGGCGGGCTCCAGCTTCATCCGCCGCGCAACCTCGTCGATCGCGCGCGGATTCGGCACGTCGAGCACCACTTTCGCAAGCTCCGAGGGCGCGACCTTCGCCCGTTCGAGCACTTTCTGGATAACCTGGCCGAGCAGCGGCGCGTAGGCCTGCGTCAGCGCGAATCGCTCCTCCCAGCTATGGGCGAAGCGCTCGCCGGGCGCGCGCCACGAATCCAAGAACTCGCGCGTCAGAGAGGCGCTGGCCTCGATTTCGGCGATCACGTTGTTCGAGCCGAGCACGAACGCGACCGCCCCGTCACCGTTGGCCTGCTCGGCCTTGCCCTCAGGCGCGCCGAGCCGGCAATCGGCCGCGACAGCGACCGCCTGGCTCACCCCGGCGCCAACCGCGTCGGCGGCCTGAAGCAGCGCGGAGAGTCCGGCCCGTACCGAGCCTGTCAGGTCGGCCGCCCGAATCTCGGCCGGGAGGCTGGACGCCGCAGCGACTATCGCAGAGTTGAGCTTTTCGCCATAGGGAGGCGTGGTCGTGCCGAAGAAAAGCGCCTGCACCGGGCTGCCGTGCGCATTTCGCAGCGCGTCGCGCACCGCCTCGACTGCCATCGACACGCTGTCTTCGTCAAAGCTTGCAACCGAACGCTCGCCCTTGGTCGCCGGCACGCCAAGCACCTGCGCGATCGCGCCGCGCTTGAGCCGCCGGTACGGAACGTAAGACCCGTAGGAAACTATTCCTGCCATATGGACTCGAATTAAATTCCGACTCGTGGCCCTGGGTCAACCGGAAGGCCTCAGATGGCCGACGGACGCCGGCGCTGTTCAGGGTCCGGCCGGGCGGGGACAACGCAGCCGTGGCGCGGCGTACAGAGAAGATGCCTTGCGCAGCAGCTCCGCCACTTCGGCGCGCAGTTCGTCGGGCTTCAAAACCTCGATCCATGGTCCCATGCTCAGGATCCAGTTGCGAAGCTCGGTGGTTCCCTTGACGGTCATCGTAAGCACGGTCGAACCGTCAGCGCGGCGGCGGAACTGCTGGCTCGGATGAACCATCCGCGAGCGCAGAAGCGCCTCGCTTTCGCCCCTGAGCAACAGTTCGACCCGGGTTTCGGGGCCGTCGATAAGGCCGAAGAGGCCGTTGAGGAAATTCTCGGGGCGATAATTGCGCGGATAGGCAAACCGCTCGGGCTGGCCCTCGGGACCGGTCAGCGGGCGGACCGAGCGGATACGCTCGACGGCCAGATAGATAACACGGTTGTAAACGTCGCTCTTGCCAAGCAGGTAAAGACCGCCGCGGTAGGCGAGCAGCGTGTAGGGGTCGAAGTTGTGCTGATGGCCCTCGCCCGCAAGGCCGGCGTAGTCGATATGCAACCTTGAGTTGCGCAGCAGCGCGCCGAAGATCGTGTCTAGATGGGCGTCGTGCTTTTCATAGACTTTGGGCACGTATGCGACCGTATAAAATTTGCGCTCCAGGTCCTCGATCCGGAAGCGCTCGGGATCCGGAATCCCTTGCAGAACCTTCTCCCACAATCCATCGACGAGGTCGCGCAGGATAGTGCCCTCGAGAAACCGCAACATCGTGAAGGTGAAGTAAAGCGAGGCTGCCTCGAAGGCGGTCGATTCCGCCGTCCATGCGCGATTCGCAAGCATCAGCAGGCGGCGCTCGCCGCGCTGTTTAACTTCGATTACGGGCTTGCCCTCGGAATCGACCAGTTCCTGCCGGCATACAGCTATATAGCGGAGCAGAGTGCGCTCGGAGATCCGCAGTTCGTTGCAGATCGCCTCGAAGCTCCACCCGAACGGGCGCGACGCCAGATGCAGCACGATCCTGGCAAGCCTGGCAGCCGCGCCGTAGGTCGGCTTGCGCGCCGATTGTTGTGCGGGCGCAAGCGCGGCCTTGCGGCGCGTTCTTCGGACGATTCGCGAGCGGCCGCCCTTCATGGCGTCCGACTCCAGCCCGCGCTCGTCGAGCGGGCCCGCAACCGATGGAATCGGAGTCCCCCTTTCGCCATCGCTTTCTGTCCTCCGTCGCGATCGCCCTAATAATGCCAAGCGGCTGAACTTGACGAAAACTAAACTCTCACGCTTCGATGACAGCGGCTGTCGTCATTTGACAGGTTGTCTGGGTGCGTCTGAACTCAGCCTATCGGCCCGACCACGGCGCCGGGGGTGTCGATGCCGTTTGGACGAGCGCGTCGCACTGGATAATCTCTATGATAGGAGGCCGCCATGGCTGCACGGTCGGTTGAAATCGACAGGGAATGCGCGGCGCTGCTGGTGGTCGATATGCAGCCCGATTTCATGCCCGGCGGCGCACTGGCGGTTGCCGAGGGCGATCGAATCGTCGCGCCGATCGCCCGTCTCGTGGAGTCGTGCCGGTTCCGGATCATCGCGGCGACCCAGGACTGGCATCCACGAGGGCACGTTTCGTTCGCCAGCAGCCATCCGGGACGCAAGCCGCTCGATGTGATCGAGCTTTACGGCCATCCGCAGACCCTATGGCCCGACCACTGCGTGCAGGGAACCGCGGGAGCGGAACTTTGCCGCGATATCTCCTGGAACCACGCACAGGTGATTATCCGCAAGGCAACCGAGTCCGACTGCGACTCCTACAGCGCCTTTCGCAACAACTGGAACTCGCGAGGCGAGCGTCCGCCCACCGGTCTTGGCGGATACCTGAAGGAGCGCGGCGTGCGTGAAGTCTTCATCTGCGGGCTTGCGCGCGACTTCTGCGTCGCATGGAGCGCCGAGGACGCCGTCGCCGCGGGATTTCGCGCCTATGTCATCTGGGACCTGACCCGGCCGGTCGATCCCTCGAGCGACGACGCGGTGCGCGACGGATTGCTGCGCTCGGGTGTCGCGATCGTCAGCGCCGGCGAGCTTGCCTGAGCGCCCCGATTCGGGCGCGCCGCGCGCAGGAAGCAACGCGATTGCTCAGCGGCCAGCCGCAGCGACGCACGGCAACGGATCGCACGAGGTCGCGGTGACGTTTTCGAGCATAGCCAGCAGCGCGGCCCGATTGTAAGGCTTGCTCAGATGCTGGTCACATCCGGCATCGGCGGCCATCGAGACCGCCTCATCCGTCGCGTCACCGGTCAGCGCGACGATCGGCGTGTGCCCGAGGTCATGCTCGCGCTCGAAGGCGCGCATCTCACGCGCGGCCGCATAACCGTCCATCACTGGCATCTGCATGTCCATCAGGACGGCGTCGTAGCGAGCGCTCTTGAACTTCTCCACGGCCTGCTCGCCGTTTTCCACAACTTCGAGCGCGTATGGAGCCTTTTTCAGAAAGGCGGCGACGAGAAGCCGATTGTCGGGGGAGTCCTCGGCAAGCAGAACCCTGAGCGGGCGCATCGCGGACACAACGGGCTTTCGGGTCGCGGCACTTTCGGGGACGGTCGCGGCGGATTTGGCGCTCGGCGCGGCGTCGAGCAACCGCGCTATCGCCTGGAACAATTCCGCGCGCCTTATCGGCTTGACGATGTAGAGCGAAAGTCCGGCTTCACGCATGCGATCAAGTTGCGCGCCCATTCCGTCCGAGCTCAGGATCAGGATCGCGGTTTTCTCTGGACAGATGGTTTCACGAAGCCGTTTGGCGACTTCGATACCGTCCATCCGCGGCATCCGGTAATCGAGAAGTATCACCCGATACGGAGAGCCCTCGCGCCGCGCACGCTCCACTTCCGCGAGCGCGGCGGGCCCGTCGGCGACCTCGCTCACCAAAGCGCGGCGACTCGACAGCATCTCGCGCAGGATAATCCGGTTGACGCCGGTGTCGTCGACCACCAGCACCCGCACCCCCGTCAAATCGGGCTCGCCGCCGTCGCGGGCGGCTTCCAGCGCCGAGTCGACTTTGAAACGCGCGGTGAAACGAAACGTGCTGCCGCGTCCCACTTCGCTCTCGACCCAGACCCGCCCGCCCATCAGCTCGACCAGGCGCTTGACGATATTGAGGCCAAGCCCGCTGCCGCCGTACTTGCGCGCGGTCGACGAGTCGGCCTGGCTGAAACGGCCGAAGATATAGTCCAGGCGATCGGACGGGATGCCGATGCCGGTATCCTCGACGGAAAAACGCAGCGTCGCCGAATCATTGCCGCTCGCCTCCCGCTCGACCGTCAGCAGTACGTGGCCGCGCTCGGTGAACTTGACGGCGTTGCCGAGCAGATTGAGCAGCACCTGCCTGAGCCTGAGCGGATCGCCAATCAGATGCGCCGGGACGCCGGGAGTGATTCGGGTCGCAAGCTCGAGCTGTTTTTCCCGCGCCCGCACGGCGAATGTCTCCGCGACCCGTTCAACCAGGTCAATGAGATCGAAGCCGGTTTCCTCCAGCACCAGTTGCCCGCTCTCGATACGCGACAAATCGAGCACCTCGTTGAGCAGGTCGAGCAGAGCCGCGCCATTGCCGAGCATCGCCTTCACATAGCGCCGCTGCTCCTCGGACAGCGGTGTCTCCATCAGCAATTCCGCCATCCCGAGCAGCGCATTCATCGGGGTGCGGATCTCGTGCGAGAGGCTGGCCACGAACTCGGACTTGGCCCTGGAAGCTCCAAGCGCCTTCTCGCGTTCGGCTAAAAGCGCGCGCTCGGTTTCCTTGAGCGGCGTGATATCGCGCACCACGGTAACGACGCACGGCTCACCGCCGAGCTCGGTGACCTTGGCCGCGAGGAGGCACGGCACCAGCGAGCCGTCCTTGCGGCGGAAGGTCACTTCCAGGTTCTCGACCCGTCCGTTCGCCGTGACCTGGCGGATGAATTCCTCGCGCTCGGCTGGATCGGCCCAGATTCCGGACTGAAGCGCGGTCGCTCCGAGAAGTTCGGCCGGGTCGTAGCCCCATGCGCCGAACGCGGGGCTTGCGGAAACGAAGCGCCCGTCGCACAGGCGGCTTATCGCTATAATGTCCAGGCTCGCCTCGAAGACCCGCCTGAGCTTGCTCTCACTCTCCCGCAACATCCGCTCGGCTTCGTCGCGCGCCGTGGCATGGCGCTTTCTCAGTATCGAGGCGAGATGTGCTATCCCGCACGCGATTATCACTCCCGACCACTCGTACGCCGCGTAATCGCCATGCGCAGGAACGGCAGCCCATGCGAACGTCCATCCGGCGAGGCAGACGAAATCGAAGGCAAACTGCCATCCCGGCTCCCACGGCACCAGTGCACCGGTGCCCGTGCTCACCAGCAGAATCGTCACGAGAGCGGGAATCGTGGTGCCCAGCATGACGCCGCTCGCCGCGTCGGTCACAACCAGCATCGTCGCAAGCGCAAATATCGCCGGCTTCCAAAAGCGGGCGAACCCGGGAAGAAACGTCAGGACGAGGCCGACAAGCCCGATCGCGCCGTGGATGATTTCGACCGCGCTAACGGCCGTCGGGATGCCGGGCGAGATCCACGTGCCCACGGTGTTGAGCAGGCCCGAAAGCACAGCGAGCGACGCTCCAGCGCGGATCATCCGCACCGCCCAGAGAGCCTCTATCTCAGGTTCTGAAACTCCCGGCGCCGGTGCGAACAGAATCGACTCTGCCGAGGCGCCGTTGCGACTGGCCGCAACGTTTGCGGTTGGCTTTTTCAACAGTTCTGAGGGTTCGGACACTGCCCCGTTTTTGTTTGCTCCGTGCATGCTGACGAGCCCGCATTCAGCTCGGGGCGGCAGGCTTTGTCAGCAAATCGTCCCCCGCTCGATTGCTTTCTGCGGCTTGGCCCGGCTGAAACAGCAAATGCCATGCCTGGAAGCCGCGGGGGTGAATACTCAAAGGATAAATTAGCGACTGGTCGTTAAAGCCTGATGAAGCTGGACAAAGCCGGGTCGGCCCGCGCCGATAGATGCGCGCAGACCCGAAACACTGTCCCGACCGCATGCCGCACAGGTGTCCCGCGATGCGACGTGAACCGGCTTCGAAGACCGACGCCGCTCGCAGGAAACGGCGTCGTCTACAGCTCCGCGTGCCGGGCGCTCATCGCTGCCAGAGGATATGCGGGTCTTCGAGCGGAAGGCGGGCGGCGCGATGGTACGGAAGCACGCGCGGCGTGTAGTCGGTGGCTGGTCGCTCGGCGGAAACCTCCGCTTCGTAAAAATGGCCGTTAATCGAGCCGGGGATGTCGCCCTTGCATTCCATCGCAACGCGCACCGGCGCTCCGCCATCGACGGGCTCGGCGTAGAGTTCCACGCGCACGAAATCGGGGTTGAGTTCGGCGAGATAGAGTTCCACGCTGAAACGATGCCGCCCGTCGGACTGCGAGAGCCGAAGCGCGCCGAAATGGATTCGCGGCCAGCATCGGCGTATTTCGTTTTGCCAGGCGTTCAGTTGGCGGGCGAGCGCTGCGCCGTCGGCCGCACGGTCGCGAAAGGCCGAGGCCGCGGGAAGATACGAGCGCTCGACATACTCGCGAATCATCCGGTTGGCGCTGAAGCGCGGCGTCAGCGTTGACATGCTTGCGCGCACCCTGGCCAGCCATTTGCGCGGAAAGCCGCTCGCGTCGCGATCATAGAATTCCGGAATCACCTGGTTTTCGATAATCTCGTAAAGGCGGCGAGCGTCGGCGTCGTCCTCGGTTCCGTCAGAGTCCCTGGCGTCGCCGACCGCCCATCCCACTTCCGGCGCGTACGCCTCGGCCCACCATCCGTCGAGCGATGACAGGTTGAGTCCGCCGTTGACGAGCACTTTCATTCCGCTGGTTCCACACGCCTCCCACGGGCGGCGCGGCGTGTTGATCCACACGTCGACGCCTTGCACCAGATGCTGCGCGGTGAGGATATCGTAGTCCTCGAGGAACACTGCCCGGTCGCGCACCTCGGGATCGCGCACAAAATTCGCGAATTCGCGCACGAATTCCTTGCCTTCGCTGTCGGCGGGATGGGCCTTGCCGGCGACCACCAGTTGGACCCGGCGCACCGGATCGCGCAGGATACGGCGCAGCCGTTCGGCGTCCTTGAGGAGAAGGTTCGGACGCTTATACGCGGTGAAGCGGCGGGCAAATCCGAGCGTAAGCGCGTTGGGATCGAGAACGTAGCGCGCGTGCTCGATCGCTTCAGGTGCCTCGCCGCGCTGGCCGAGCTCGCGCACCAGGCGCTGGCGGACGTATTCGACAAGCATGCGCCGCCCGTGCGCGCGCATCGCCCATAGTTCCTCATCACCCGCGCGAGCCACCATTCCGCACATATTTTCCAGCGCCCCCATCCAGCGCGCCTTGCCGCAGGTGTTCGTCCACAACCGGTCCGATTCCTCGGAATCCCATGACGGCGTGTGGACGCCGTTGGTGATATGGCCGATGGGAATTTCATTCTCGGGAAACCGCGGGAACCCGACCTGCGCAAGACGGCGGCTCACTGCGCCGTGGACGGCGCTTACGCCGTTGATAGTGCCGCTCATCCGTCCGGCCAGAAACGCCATGTTGAACGGCTCAGCCGGATCGGCGATGGGCTTTCCGAGCGCCAACAACTCGTCCATGGTTATGCCGAGATTGTCGGCGTAGTCGCGGAAATATTTGACGATCAGCGCGGGAGGGAACGTATCGAACCCGGCGGCGACCGGGGTGTGGGTGGTGAAGACGTTGCCCGCCCGTGTCGCAAATCGCGCCTCCTCGAAAGCGAGTCCGTTTTTCTTCGCAAACGAAGCCGCGCGCTCAATCGCCGCGAACGCCGGGTGGCCTTCATTCATGTGCAGCACTTCGGGTTCGATTCCAAGCATCTCCAGCAGACGCCATCCGCCGATTCCGAGCGCTATTTCCTGGAGCAGGCGGCGATCGCGCTCGGCGTCGTAGAGCTTGCTCGCGATACCGCGGTCGGCCGGGCTGTTCAGGGGATGGTTGCTGTCGAGCAGATAGAGATCGGTGCGCCCGACGTGCGCATGCCACACGCGCAACAAGGCGGTCCGGCCCGGAAGCTCGAGCGGCACGCTGAGCCATCCGCCCGCCGAATCACGCACCGGGAAGACCGGCATCGTGACCGGATCGTTGTAAGGATAGGCTTCTAGCTGCGAGCCGTCGTGGTCTATCACCTGGCGAAAGTATCCTTCCTGGTAGAGCAGGCCCAAGCCCACGACCGGCACTGCGAGGTCGCTCGAAGCCTTGAGGAAATCGCCCGCCAGAATTCCCAGCCCGCCGGCGTATAGTGGAAGAGCCTCGCCAAGCCCGAACTCCATGCTGAAGAAGGCAACTGTTCTGAGCGGACGTTCGGGATAGGAACGCCCGAACCATCCGGGATTGCCCAGGTAATGGTTGCGTTCGGCGACGGCCGCCTGCAGTTCACGCACAAAGCGCGAATCCTGCGCCAGCTCCTCGAGCCGGCGCTGCGAGACCGTCTGCAGGATAAGCCACGGGTTGGCGGTAAACTCCCAGGTTTCCCGGTCCACCGTTTCCCAAAGGCGATCGCTCGCGTGGCTCCAGGTCCATCGCAAGTCGAGCGCCAGGTCGCTAAGCGTGTTCAGAGCATCGGGTAACGGCCGGGGAACAAACGCGTGCACCATGCCCTGCCCAACGGATCGCGCATTTCTCGGGCTTTCGCTCATCGGCCAAAAAACCTTCATTGGAAATGAGACGCCCGGCTGGAACGCGGCGTCAATGGTTCAATTGTGGCCCTGAACGAACGTTGAGGGAACGGCGGCTCGGCGCTCGCCGCAAAGGAAGCGGTCAGTGACGTTTGGTGGGCCGCTCGCCGGACACACCGTCGCGCGCGAATGCAACTTGCAGAAACGATTCCAGGACCCGAAGGGTGCGCCCGGTGTCGAGCGGCTTGGAAGTATAATATTGAGCCTGGTAGGCGCGCGCGCGTTTCTCGTCGGCCTCGCTGTGCTGGGCTGCGACGTAGAACAACAACGCTTGCGGAGCGAACTTGCGGACTCGATCCAAAAGCCATCCGCGCAATTGCTCCTGGATCTCCTCATCGTCAACCACAACCATCCGGATGTCAGGGCGTGACAATATGTCGCGTCCGCTCTCGGGGTCACGGCACGATTTAACCTGCCACGCGCGCGGGCAAACCTCGTTAACCAGGCTGACCAGCGACGGGTCCGAAGAAAAAACCGCTATCGTTGGCGGAGACGAAGCCACGGCCGCTATCGTGGAGGCGTCCTTCAACGCGCGCTTACGTTTGGTCATCGGGATCACAAGCCCACTCAACTCGCGACTGAACGATGGTCACGCATTCACTGGCCTGGTTCTTCCTCACCGGCATCCGCTCCTCTTGGGCGCCTTAAACCGAGCCGGATTTTACCTGATTCCAGTGTCAACTACTCCTGATTCCCCGGCCTTTCTGGCACGGTACGCCGCCAAAATAGCGCCCGAAGAGCAACTAAAAATGTTTTCGACCCTTCCACAGCTTGGCGAGCGGCTCAATAAATGCCATCGCTTAAACCTTAAAAGCCCCTCAAGCTACTCTGGAACGGAAGCTTAAATCATGCCAGAAGGGAGCTTGTGGAGTTCCGCAAGAATCAAGAGAGTGCATTCACCTCGATTTTCTGACAAAAGTGGGGTCTAGTGTATCCTGCAGGCCCACGGTTGTTTCGAGGTGTCGCTCTTGGCACCATTACGGGCGCGGGAAGTGACAACTGCTAAAATCAACAGCATGACCGCCACTCAGCCGCAGTATTTTCATCTCCTCTGGGATTACGAACTGGAGGACCTGCTTGGCGTTTTCGAGGCGCTCAAAGCACGGCGCGAGGACGTGCTCGCGCACTGGCATCACCTTTACGTTCTGCATTTCGGCGACACTCGCACCCTGGCCGAATCCGAATTCATGGAGATTTTCAGGGAAGAGCTCGATACAACCACCGACGCCCTTCTGGCCAGGGATATTCAGGCTTTCACCGCTCACGTCCGCCGGATCGGCGAGAGGCTTTCCGAGCGGCGAGTCCCGTTTTCCGAAGTCATCGTCTCGATGCATCTGTTCGAGGAGAGCGCGAGCACGGTATTTCCGAGCGGAAGCCCGCCCACGATTTACCAGTCGTTCGACAAGCTCAGCCATTGTCGGATGATCGTCCTTACCAGCGCGTATTTCCGCGCCCAGACAGCGCTTGCAGGCACCCGCATCCAGGAACTCGAACGCGAGGCCGCGCAATTGCCGCCGGGCCAGCGCAGCCGCTTCCACGGCCTGGTGGGAGCAAGCCCGGTGATGCGCCGGCTATACGAGCGTATCGAGGCGGCGGGGCAGACGCGCGGCACGGTGCTGGTGGTGGGCGAGAGCGGGACCGGCAAGGAGCTGGTGGC
>JAKAVC010000013.1 GCA_021817345.1 Deltaproteobacteria bacterium
TTGAACCGGAATTTCCGTTTTGACTCTCCGGCTCCAGCTCGCCGTAATAGGCCAAACGGCCTCCGTTTGCGAGGTTTTAATTTGGTTTTTGGTCCACTGCTTGGCCGTGACGCGCTTGTTGTAGAACCGTACCGCCGCCTGGCTGGTGACCTTCATTGTCCACCTCCCTGGCGTGGGGCTATCGATTTCCACGCGGTAGAGACTGTCGATCGGGTGCATGCCGCAAGCGCGAAGAAACGTGGGCGACAAAAGACAACGAAGTCCTATCGTGTCGGCGCAGTTGGAGTGGAAAACATTGCCAGATAGGCAAAAGAAATTTAGGCTGATAACCCGGTATTTTGTTTTGCTCGGCTATGGGGAGGTTGTGGTGATGGACGCAGGGAAGGCCGGGGCTCTTGCGCGTGACCTGAACTTGCACATGTCGGCTTCCAGCTCTCGTCTCTTCGCATGGCTTGCGCCGGTTCTGATTGCCGTCGGAGTCGCGATTATCCTTAGTCCGGTGCGCGCGATGGCGCTGGTGCACGAGTCGATCGTGGTCGACGCGGCGACGGGCCGGGTGCTTGAGTCGCACAACGCCGACGCTGAAACCTATCCGGCTTCGCTTACCAAGCTGATGACGCTGTACCTGACCTTCGCGGCGCTTGCGCACGGCAAGCTCAAGCTCGACCAGCGGCTGCCGGTTTCGGTCCACGCAGCGGCGCAATCGCCCACCAAGCTCGGTCTCAGGCCCGGCGAAACGATTACGGTTAGATCGGCGATTTTGGGAATCGTAACGCGCTCGGCCAATGACGCCGCGGTCGTGCTCGGCGAGGCGCTGGGCGGAAACGAGACGAATTTCGCCCAGATGATGAATGCCGAGGCGCAAAGGCTCGGGATGAAGCGAACGCGGTTCGAAAATGCGTCGGGCCTGCCGAATCCGGAGCAGAAGACCACGGCGCGCGACATGGCGACGCTCGCACGCGCGCTGATCCGCACCTTTCCGCAGTATTACCACTTCTTCTCGGTGCGGGAGTTCGATTTCCACGGCCAGATCATCCCCGGGCATGACCATCTGCTCGGGAATTACCCCGGATGCGACGGGATGAAGACCGGCTTTATACGCGCGTCGGGCTACAACCTTGTAAGTTCCGCGGTTCGCGACGGCCATCGCGTGGTCGGCGTCGTGCTCGGCGGAAAGACCTACGCCCGGCGCGACCGCGAGATGAGGCATCTGCTGAACGTGGCATTTGCCGAAGAGCTTCACGGCGCGGTGGTTCCGGTCACACTCGCGAGCACCATCGAACCCTCGTCCACCCCGGTCGAAGCCGAGCATCGCGCGCCCGAGCGGCGGGAAGTTGTGCACCCGGCGCTCAAGGCGAAGAGCGTCCGCGAAGCGGCGGCTTCCCGCTGGAATCGCGAGGTCGTGGCGCGCGCCTCGCGCGGTTACAGCATCAGGATTGGCGGTGCATTCCGAACCTTGCGGCACGCGCGATGGGCGATGCATAGCGCTATCCGCACTGCGCCGCGGGAGCTGCACGGCGCGCGCTTCAAGCTGGTGCACCACGAACAGCGCGGGCGGCGCGGATACATCCTCCAGGTTATCGACCTGAGCGAATGGCGCGCGCGCCAGGTTTGCCGCAAGCTCAAGCGACGGCGTTTCGATTGCGAGGTGCGTGAGCCGCTCTCCGCGCGCTCGCTCTCCGCCTCGCAGGACGGCTAGGCGACCACTGAGAAAAGCGTAAAACGCAATCTGAACCGAAGCAGCTTCTCACCGGCCTGGGCTGGTGAGACCACACTGGACGCGGCTTCGTCCGCTGCTACGCTTTGGCGGGGCGAAACAGCTTCATGAGGGCCTCGTGCGAGGCCGGGCGATGCCTCATCAGGGCGAGTACTTCCTCGACGTGCGCGATTGATCTCATCCCGACCAGCGCAACGTCGATTCCCGGCGTCGAGCGCACGAATTGCAGCGCGCGCTGCGCGTCGGTTGAAAGTTCGGGAAAAGCTTCCTTAAGGATGGGCGGAAGATCGCGGGCCAGCCGCCCCTGCAAGAGCGAGGCGCTCGCGAACACTCCCATCCCCAGTTCCTTCGCCATCGCAACCGGCGTGGTCTTCTGCGACGCCACGCCCTGGTTGGCGAGCGTGACCGCCTCGGGCATCGCGAGGTTGTACGGGAGCTGGATCGCGCGGAAATGATGGCTGTTGCCGCCGACCTCGCGTGCGATACGCGCGAGTTCGTCCAGCGCGAGCCATCCCCGCTCGGTCGGCGCGGCGCGAAAGCCGTTCCAGGTCGCGGTGCCGTAAATCGCGATTCGCCGATCGGCGACGGCGCGTTCGAGAAATTCGAAAGCCTGCGCGATACGGGTGTAAAACTCGGCGCGCTCGATCTCGACGAGCTGGGTCTCGGGATTGTGCAGGTAGTAGATGTCGATGGTCTCGACGCCGAGGTTCTCGCGGCTCATCTCGAGCATCCGCTCCAGGTAGCCGGGCGTGATGCAGTGCGAGTCCTCGACCAGATCGCCGGGGCTGACGATTCCGGTCTTGATGAAGTGCTCGTCGAACCATTGGTGCGGGTTGGGCGGGACCGCGCCGTCGAACGTGATGTAACCGCCCTTGGTCGCGACGACGACTTCCTCGCGGCGGATTTCGCCCGCGGCGACCATTTCGGCGAGCACCTTTCCGATCGTTCGTTCGCTTCGCTGGAAACGGTAGTTGATAGCGCTGTCGATCAGGTTGATTCCGCCGCGAAGCGCCGCGCGCAGAGCTTCGGCGTAGGCGCGGTCGCTGTCTTCGTCGGTATTGCCGAGATAGGTGCCGACTCCTATCGACGAGATGGCAAGTCCCAGCGTGGAGCGGAAGTTTGCCGGCAGATGCGGAAAACGTCCGGCGTAGGCGGCGGTTGCTTCAGCGGTCGCGCGATTTTTTAACATGGCCGATGAGCTTTCTCCCCTTGTTCAAACGACAGGCGGCGTTGAGAAATTCGTCACACAAGACGTTTTGGACTTATCGACGGCTCGTAAAGAAGCTGGATGACGTTGCCGTCAGGATCACGGATGTAGAACGACATCGAGCCGTCACGATGGTGGCGAAGCGGATGGACGATATCGAGGCGATTTTTCCGCGCCCACTCCCACGCGGCTTCCACTTCCGCGAGCGTAGGCACGATAAAGCCGAGATGGTCGAGCGCCTGCGCCTCGCGGCCGCCGATGACGCCGCGATGCAGCGCGAGATTGTCGCATCCCGAGGACAGATAGACGTTGTCCGGATCTGGCTGCCATACGACCTTCATTCCGAAGACGCGCTGGTAAAATTCACGCGCACGTTCGACGTCCGAAACCTTGAGCGCGAGATGGCGAAGTCCGCGATGGCTGATCAATGGTGCTCCGCGCGCCCGGCAAGACTCCGATCGTATCTCATGCAGAGTTGGACGGGGTAGCGGCCCGAGCGCTTCGATCAATTTATTCCATATTCTCAAAGCCGTCGCACTCTGGGCAGGCTGTTGATAAATCGCAGCCTGTCCCTCTCTCTTGTCTCCCCCGCGAAAGAGCGGGGGAGAAGATTGAGGAAAGAAGCCATCTCTTACACAGGGTGTTGACGTCATGCCTCCACTTAGATTGCGCTTCCCGCTTTTCTCAACGCCCTGCTGGAAAGCGCCGCCTGAAGCGGCTCGACCGCCTGGCCTCACAAGCCCGTAGGGCCGGTTTCAGCGGCGTTGACATACCCACCCCCCCTGCCTAGATTAAAACGCCTTCCCAAAAGGACTCACGGCGGGTCTGCGGACCAGCAAAGATACGGGATCGGGATGGTCGTAAGGCGGGAAAAAGCGAACTATGTTATCCAATCCGTCGCGCACGCAGTCGACGTACTGGAACAGTTTTTTGGCGAAGTCGACGAGCTTGGCGTGACCGAGCTGTCCAAGCGTCTCAAGCTGCACAAGAACAACGTCTTCAGGCTGCTCGCGACGCTCGAAGCGCGCGGCTATATCGAGCAGAACAAGGCGACGGAAAACTATCGCCTCGGCATCAAGTGCCTACACCTTGGCCGCCGCTATATCGAGCAGATGGGCCTGGTCAGGCAGGCGCGTCCGATCCTGAACGAGCTGGCACGCCGATGCCGCGAGAGCGTTTTCGTCGCGGTCCATCGCCGCGATGCCGTCGTTCCGATCGAGACGGTCGATCCCGAGGATCGCGCGGTACGGGTGACTTCTCCGGTTGGACTTTCGCTGCCGCTGCATTGCACGGCGACGGGAAAGGTTCACCTCGCTTTCGATACCGACGAGCAGAGACGCTCGTCGCTGCAGGAGACTTTGCCGCGCTACACCGAACGGACTATCGTTGAGCGCACGCAGCTTTTTGTGCAATTGGAATCCGTCGCGCAGAACGGTTATGCGACCGATGTCGGCGAATTCCTGGACGAAGTGGCGTCGGTGGCTGTGCCGATTCGCGATTATACGCGCTCGGTCGTGGGCTCTCTCGCGGTGATTGGCCCGGTTTACCGGCTGCCCGAGGAACGAATCACGTCAGAGATGGCTCCGCTGGTCATGGAAGCGGGGCGTGAGTTGAGCCAGAGGCTGGGTTACAATCAATAGCCGCGCCGGAAGCATATTAGATCAGTCCCGGCGAAGATTTGACTGATATTAGCGCCGCTGTTACCGTTACCGCGGTTTGCGATTTTTCTCCCCGAATAATTGCGCCGCTTTTCCAACGACGGCATCGTTGCGTTGAGATGCCCGGAGAGTGACTGTCGTGAAAATTTTGGTTCCCGTAAAGAGAGTCCCTGACCCGGCAACCACGATTCGCGTTCTGCCCGACGGCTCAGGAATCGCCACCGATAACGTTAAATGGGTGATCAATCCATTCGACGAGATCGCAATTGAAGAGGCGCTGCGAATCAAAGAGAAGCAGGGCGGTGAAGTCGTCCTTGTTGCTGTCGGCCAGCAAACCTGGCAGGAGCAGCTTCGCACCGGCCTTGCGATGGGTGCCGACCGGGCGATACTGGTGCGCAGCGAGGCCGCGCTCGACACGCTTGCGATAGCGCGCCTGCTCGCCAAAATCGCCGAGGAGCAGAAACCCGACATCATTATCCTGGGCAAGCAGGCGATCGACGACGACTCCAACCAGGTCGGCCAGATGCTTGCCGAGATGCTCGGATGGCCGCAGGCGACGTTCGCCTCGAAGGTCGAGTTCCAGGATCGCAAATGCACCGTCGTGCGCGAGGTTGACGGCGGGCTGGAAACCGTCGCCTTCGATCTGCCGGCTATCGTGACGACCGATCTGCGGCTTAACGAGCCGCGCTACGCCTCGCTGCCGGGTATCATGAAGGCGCGCAAGAAGGAGCTGAAGGAGATCCCCGCCGACAGCCTCGGCGTCGATCTGACTCCGAAGCTCAAGATAAAGAAGCTCGATCCTCCGCCCAAGCGCCAGGCTGGCCGCAAGGTCGCTTCCGTCGAAGAGCTGGTCCAGGTGCTGCACAACGAAGCGAAGGTTATCTGAGGTTGCGCGCGCTCCGAAGCGCTTGAATCCGCAAACAAATCGCCCGGGCGCAACGGCAATTCCGGCCGTATCGCGGCGATGGAGTGAATAGACGATGGGTGACGTCCTGATTTTCGCCGAACATCAGCAGGGCAAATTTCCAAAGAGCAGCCTGACAGCGCTCCTTGCCGGGCAGGAGCTTGCGCAAAAGCGCGGCGGCAAGGCGATAGCGGTCGTGGCGGGCGACAGTCCCGAGCAGCTCGCCGGGGAGCTTGCGAAGTACGGATGCGCCAAGGTGATCGCGCTCGCGCATCCCGCGCTCAAGAACTACCTCGCCGACGCTTACGCCCAGGCGCTCGCCGCGCTGGTCAAGTCCGCTGGCGCCGAGTACGTTCTTGCAACCGCGACCGCAATGGGCAAGGACCTGATGCCGCGGGTCGCCGCGCGGCTCGGCGCCGCGATGGCGTCGGAAATCGTCGCGATTAACAACGATGGCACGTTTATCCGTCCGATGTACGCGGGCAACGCGCTTGCGACGGTCGAGATGGACGGGCCGGTCAAGGTGGTCACGGTTCGCGCAACCGCGTTCGACGCGGCCAAGCCCGGCGATGTGGCCGCGCCAGTCGAGAAGGTCGACGCCGAGCTCGACGGCGCTTCGACGCGGATGCAGTTCGTCGCCTTCAACCAGACCAAGAGCGACCGTCCGCAGCTCACCGAGGCGCGGATCGTGGTCTCGGGCGGACGCGGACTGAAGTCTGGCGAGAACTTCAAGACCGTGCTCGAACCGCTGGTCGATGAGATGGGCGCCGCGATGGGCGCGAGCCGGGCCGCAGTCGATGCGGGATTCGTTCCCAACGATCTGCAGGTCGGGCAGACCGGCAAGGTGGTCGCGCCTGAGCTTTACGTCGCGGTCGGGATCTCCGGCGCGATCCAGCATCTGGCAGGCATGAAAGACTCCAAGGTGATCGTCGCGATCAACAAGGATGAGGAAGCGCCGATCTTCAACGTCGCCGACTACGGGCTGGTCGCCGACCTGTTCAAGGCGGTGCCCGAGATGGTGCAGGAAGTGAAGAAGCTGAAGCAGTAGCCGGAAGCGTCCTTCGCCGGCCCTCGCTCCGGATCGCACTCTCGTACCCGCGCAAGGAGCGGTCTGGAGCGAGGGCTTTTTCGCCCGCCTTGTCAGCCGCGGTTCGCGAGCCAGAGATTCCCCGCCCGCTCCAGTCATTATCTCATCATCGCTGTCATCATCGCTGCACATCGGCGGATGGTTCGGCGCACATCAAAAAAAGGAGCGTCCTTTCGGACGCTCCTTTGTTCGGCCCGTACTGAACGGCGGCCGATCAGTAGTTGCAGCTTTGGAACGTCAAGTTCCCATTGCTGTTTACCGGTGGCGTCCCGGTGCTCAAGGTAAGCGCGTCCGTAATCAGCTCGGACGGCGTGCAATCCGCCGCGCCAGGGTTAGTGCTGCTGTCAGTTGTGCTGGCCGAGGCCCATACGCTGTACACGCCCGGCGTGGGTGCTGGCGATGGCGCGGCGTAGCCGGCTCCGCTCGTTGAAGCGGCGCCGATTACGGGGTTTCCAGGCGGAACATAGAGCGTGTAGTTAGCCGAGCAGTTGCCTCCCTCGCAAGTGCCGGTTGTGACGGTCGGCGGTTCGGTTCCTCCCGTGTTGGTGCTGTTGCCAAGCTCCGGAACGAGCGCCCAAACCGCGCCGTCGTTGAACGCCTGGGTTGCGGCATATTGTATGTTGTCGCCAGTGGTGGCCGAAGTATCTGAACTTTGCGTTTCGAACATACCTGTGATCGTCGCGGTGTTGTTTCCAACCGTGCCCGGAACCAGCGGGATCACCAGATTGTTCGGTCCGCCAGAGCTGGTGACATTGACACCGGTCGTGATCGTCGCAAGCGAGGGAATCGCCGAGCCGGGCATAGCAGTGATGGATGCCGCGAGCTCATAGGTGCCGGGTCCAACCGGGCAGAACTCGAAATGCCCGTTGCTGTCGGTCATCGTCGTCTGATCGAGAATGTCCACGGTGTCCGAGGTGGGCGAGGCCGCGGGAGTGCCAACCGCAACCGGCGTCGACTGATGCTCGAGCCATACCTTGGCTCCCGGAACCGGCGAAGGCGACGATGAAGGTATAGCCACAGAGGAACCGGATACGCTCGCCGCATAGACATTACCAGCGATGAGCGGGTTGGTGCCGACTTCGTCCGCCCGAAGCGTCGGCTTGAACAGGAATTTGCCGCTCTTGCCCGCCTGAACCACCGACTGGCAGGCGTTCACGTCGATGTCCAGATCGAGGCCCTGCCCCGAGGCGATCGAAAGGCCTCCGCCGTTTCCGATCTGTCCGGGAGGAATCTTGAGTCCTGTCTGCGCATTACTCGGCATGTCGAGCGGGTAGGGCGTGCCGCTGACCACAACGCAGTTCCACGTCGAGCCGCCGCAACTGTTTGTCTCACTGTTGGCCAAAGTTATGTTGCTGCCATTCTCCGCCATGAAGATGCGGATCTGCTGATAGTTGCCGGCCCGGAGACCGCTGGTCACGCCGAGCTTCGCCAGGAAGCACTCGGGAGTCGTCGGGCTTTCGAGCAGGTCCACCTGCACCGGGTTGCTCTTCAGGCCGGGTGTAAGATCCACCCATCCCGTCTGACTGGAACCTGAGCCTATGTGAGCCTCGACGTCGGTGACCGTTACGTAGACGGCGTCGTACTGGCCGCCGAAGTGCGAACTGCATTCCTGCGCGGGATCGCTGATCCCGGTGGTTACCTTGCCCGAGCTCGCTGCGGCACCGCCACCGCTGCTCCCGCTTCCGCCGCATCCCACGAGCCCCAATGTGAGCGCGGCTGCGCCGGCCAGCATCGTTACCGCCGCGACTCGGAGCCAGCGGATCGAGGGTTTTTGCCGAACCGAAAAAGACTCCATATTCTCTCTTTGTCCTCCTCTTTCGGGCCGGACACGGACCGCCTCCCCACAGAGTTTAACCCGGTTCCGTCACCTTCCCTAAGCTTTAGAATGAATATCCCCCAGCGCTAAGCGACGCAAGATAATCAGAAAAAGTCTATAATTCGCAGTCCTGTCACGACGGAGTCAGCCGGAGCGGCTGTCGGCAGGCAGCGAGAACTATCCACGACACCGGCGCGGATGGTCTATTCAAAGCGGGACATGCGCTATTCTCGGCCCGCCGTTAAAAAAACACCCATCTCGTGCCTCCGATATTGAATTTATCGTCCAAGGTCTGGTTAAAGTCTTTTGATTTGAATAGTCCCCGCCTTTGCGGGGTGCGGACGTTTGACTGGAGCATTAAATGAACGAGCAAATCACCCGGCCGATCCTGTGGAACGTGCCCGTCCCGTTTATCGTCATGATGTACGGGCTTCTGGTCCTGCTCCTGGCCGCGTTCGTATATGCGGGCTGGAGATGGTACCGGGTGGTCAGTCTCGGCCAGGCGGGCGAGAACCGCTTCGACCAGATGCCGCGGCGCGTGATGCTCATGCTGCGCGACGCGATCGGCCAGGGGTACGTGATTCGCGAGACGTGGGGATGGATGCACTACGCGTTCTACGTCTCGTTCATCGGACTTACGATCGGCACGACCATCGTGATGTTCAACAGCGATCTTCGCGAAGCGTCGAAGTTCCTGTTCGGCTACGACCTCTATTTCTATTACGGCGACTTCTACCTGTTTTTCAAAGCCGCGATGGACACCTTCTTCCTGTTGCTGGTGATAGGCGTCCTGTTCGAGTTCTTCCGCCGCATCGTGCGCAGGCCGACGGTCCTGAACAGCCCGCCCGAAGAGAAAGTCATCGACAACTGGGAGAACCGGCTCGGTTACTGGTTCCCGATGACGCTGATGCTGCTGGTGGTGGTGACGGGCCTGATGCTCGAAGGCGCGCGCATCAACGCGCTCCATCCGAGCTTTACCGAATGGGCGTACCTGGGGCGCCAGGTCGGCGCGCTCGAAGGAGCGCTCGGCGCGGGCCGCACGTTCCATCGATGGCTCTGGCTGGTGCACGTGCTGCTGGTGTACTCGCTGCTCTTCTGTTTTCCGTTCACCAAGCTGCGCCACTTTATCTTCGGCCCGATCAACCTGTTGTTCCGCAACCTCGGACCGCGTGGACGGCTTGCGCCGATCAAGGACTTCGAGAACGCCGAGACCTTCGGCGTCTCGCAGGTCGAGCAATACACCTGGAAGCAGTTGCTCGACATGTCGTCGTGCCTTGAGTGCGGGCGATGCACGATCAACTGCCCGACCGTCAACACAGGCAAGACGCTCAATCCGAAATACCTGGTTATCGAGCAGCGCGAGCATCTGCTGCAGAAAGCGCCCACGCTGCTCGCCGCTAGGGCCGCGGCGAAAGATGGCGGCGAGGCCCCGGCATGGGAAGGCCCCGACATGATTACCGAGGTCGCGACCGAGGCCGCGGTGTGGGGATGCACGACGTGCGGATGGTGCGAGGAGGGATGCCCGATCGGCATCGAGCACATCCAGCGTATCGTTGACATGCGCCGCAATCTGGTCCTGATGGAGGCGAAATTCCCGCAGCAGGCGACCAACGCCTTCAAGGGAATCGAAGTGCAGGGCAATCCGTGGGGACTCGCGCAGGAAAAGCGCGCCGAGTGGGCGCAGGGACTGGATATTCCCGAGATGGCCGAGGTCGAGGACCCATCATCCATCGAGATGCTCTACTGGGTCGGATGCGCCGGCTCCTACGACGAGCGCAACCAGCGCGTGAGCCGCGCGTTCTCCAGCCTGATGAAGCAGGCGGGCGTGAAATTCGCGATCCTCGGCCGCGAGGAGATGTGCACCGGCGACCCGGCGCGCCGGCTCGGCAACGAATATCTTTACGCAACCGTCGCGCAGCAGAATGTTGAGACTTTGAACCGCTACAAGCCCAGGCGCATCGTCACCCAATGCCCGCACTGCTTCCATAACCTCAAGAACGAGTACCCGGACTTCGGCGGGAATTACGAAGTCATGCACGAGGCCGAGTTCATCGCGGAGCTTATCAAGTCGGGCCGGCTCAAACCTTCACAGGCGATTAACGAGCGCATCACCTATCACGACCCATGCTACATGGCGCGCCACAATCGCAAATGGGACGGCGCCCGCGAAGCCCTGCGCGCGATTCCCGGCACCGATGTCGCCGATATCGACCTCTCGAAAAATCGCACCTTCTGCTGCGGAGCCGGTGGCGGATGCTTCTGGAAAGAGGAGCACGAGGGCACGCGCATCAACCAGAAGCGCTTCGATCAGATAAACGGCGCGAAGCCAAAGACGCTCGCGGTCGGATGCCCCTTCTGCATGACAATGATGGAGGACGCGGTGAAATCGCGCTCGCTGGAAGAGGAGATGCGAGTGCGCGATCTCGCGGAACTGGTCGCCGAATCAACCAGCACGCAAACCAAGTAATTGCGCGCTGCGCAACGTGAAGAGGGACGGCCCGAATAGTCCGTCCCTCTTAATTTCCGCGCGCCGCTCAAAGCAGCGCTCGCTCCCGCCCGGCGAGATTGGGCTATCGCAGCCGAGCGGGCAAGCTCACTCGATAAGCACGTCGTTGCCGACGGCGACTCTGCCGCCGCGCGACGCGGTCGCGTAGCTGCCGAAATTCTGTCCCGCCTCGCGCACGATCGTGCGCAGCACGCTCGAATCCTTGGGCAGGCCCTCCTGCTCGAGCGTCGGCATCACGCATCGCATGCACGGTATCTCGAGCTTGACGCGGACCCCGCCGAGCACAAGCGTCCTGCCAACCCAATCGGCCTCGACGAAGCCCGTCAAATCGCGCCGCGTTTCGACCACGATATTCGGTCGGAAGCGGCGAACGTCGATTATCGAGGCGGGGTTTCGTCGGGCAAGCTCTTCGAGAGAGGCCGTTGTCAGGATGTGCAACGGGAACAGGTCGAAGTACGTGCCGAGCGGCGACGTGAATTCGAAGATCTCCGGCGGGACGCCGGTTAAGTCCGGCAGCGGCTCGTCGCCGATGCGCCCGAAGATCTCGCGCAACTCGAGGTTCATATCGGGATTGTCGGGAGCGGCGCGACGATAGAAGTCGCGGTTTTCGGGCGGCTGAAGCGGCCAAATCGTGACCGGGCGGCCGAGGAACCGGGAAAGCCTTTGGTTGACCGATTGCGTATCGGTGGTGCGCATGCGCTCGCCGCCGGGCAGGGTGATTTCCACGTGCGGGATGCGGCCGCCGGCGGGTTCCTCGAGATAGACCGCGGCGCATCGCATCAGGCTGCCGAGTTTCTTCGCGCCGCGCACCTCGCCCGCCTTCTCGTCGCGTAGTGCCCATCCGCGGTCGCCCGCCACTCCAAGCGCGCCAACCTCGCAGTGTTCGAGCCTCTCGCCGGTCATCGACTTGACCGGATAGCGCCAGAGTTCCTTTACCGTGCCTATTTTTTCCATGCGACTACGTTCCTCCGCTGCGCGGGCTTGGCGCGGCGGCGATGCGTCACGATATCAAATCGGCGAGAAATTTGATTATAGCGGCGTTCACGGCGTCGGGCTTTTCCTGCTGCGTCCAATGGCCCGAGCCCTTCACGAGCACTGACCTTTTTAGGGTCGCGAGCGAGCCGGGATGGCGAAGGGCAGGTTTTGGGCGATGATGCGGCAGTCGCGGCCATAATGCCAGAGCGAGCAATGGCGCGTTTTATCAATTGACTTACTCCCGAAAGCGGCCTTATCCTCCAAGGCGCTTGGTTTAAAAAATTTCCGGAAGCGGAGGAGGGGTTCTCCGATGGATCGTGAGTTCGAATTCAAGCAAATCCTTAGGGCTTTTCGCGCGGGGATAATCGGCAAGGCCGCCTTCGACGAGGAGATGGCGCGCTTGGAGGGCAACGGGAGCTCAAATGGCGCCGACGGCGGCTTCCGCGCCTTCGGCCGCACCTACAAATCCGAGCGCGACGCGGTCATAAGCTTTCTCGACAAGGTGCGCGCGGGCGAGGCCAACGGTGGCGAGGCGTTTGCCGCGTGGGCCGCAGTCTGCAAAACCGACTGCATCCACACCGGCCTTCACATAATCGCCGAGCGCGAGGCCTATCACGCCAGGGTTTTCGAGCAGCGCCTGCTTGAGCTCGGCGGCGAGAAGCGCGCGACGGCCGGCGAGGAAGGACTCAAGTTCAGGACTTACCTTAGCGACCCGAACGTTCCGGACACCGAAAAGCTCCTCAGCTTTACGAAAAAGGTTGGCGACGCGAAGGAAGCGGTGCGTCCTATCCACGAGTTCGCGGCGCTGTTAAAGGACGACCTTGCGACCAAGGAAGCGCTCAAGCTGTTCGCCGACGACGAGCTGTCCAGCGTCACCTGGATATGGGAAGTATGCGCCACCCTGAACGCGCCCCAACGGGCCGCGGCTCCCGCGCCAGAACAGGCCGAAAAGGCCGCTATGTAGGCAGCGCCTGGCGATTCCTCAGTGAACGGCGCGGGTCCGAAAGGTCTCGGATCCGCGCTGTTTTTTAAGACCGACGTGACGGGATACCCGCACGAGCGGCGAACGGCTCAAAGTCACGTCGCAAAAAAGAGAGCAGCGGCTTTGCGCTGCTCGCTTTTTTTCGTATCCGAAGGGCCGCGAAACGGCTATTTCTTCGGCGCCGGGGCGCCCTGTGGCGCTCCGCCGTGGAACATCCCGAGTTCCTGCTTCTGGAAGCCTGCCGGAACTTCGAAGGTGCTCGCGGGCAGCTTCTCGACGCTTATCTTTACGACCTCGACCCTGCTGATGATCGGCGGATGGTTCTTGATCTCCTGCTGGAGTTTCTCCGCTTCCTTGGGCGGCAGGTTGGGTATGGTGATTTTAGTCAGCCGCGTGCTGGCGTCCTGCGCGAGCGGAACGCCATGGGGCATGGGATGGTCCGAGGACATGTCGTAAGCCGAGCCCTTGAGCTTCTTGACCATGTTCGCTTCGAAGGCGAGAAACTCCGCCGCGCCGGGCACGCTCGCCGATACACATTCGTTAATGGTGTATTCGCCGCTCTGGAACTTGCCCGAGCCGGCATACTCCTCGCATTTGAAGCCGGCGACGGTGCGCGACTTGCCGGTTTTCTTGAACGTGGCGCCGTGAAAAGCCGGCTTACCCATCACTTTTGCCATCGGACCGGTCGGCGGAAACGGCATCTGCACGTAGACCTTGCGATTGGGATAGATGATGTACATGGTCCCCTTGTCGAGGTCGGTGATCACCTGATGGGTGCCCGAGACCATCTTTTCCTTGTTGCCCTGTATCATCAGGGTGCGCTCGGTGTTCTGCGGTTGTCCGGTGCCGGTGACCTGTTCCTTCTGGACCAGAACGACTCCCGCCATAGCAAGGCTCGACGCCGTGAATACGGCGATTGCAGCAATCGCTGCCGCGAGCTTTTTCATAAAGACTCCTCTCCTGAAAGGGGATCCTCCCCTGGAACTCTATGCATACGGACCCTCTGTCCGGCCGACCCCGCGCGTTCGCTGGTCATGCGATGGACCGTCAGGATCGTCATTCCGAACAGGACCCATACCATCTCTTTGATGCGGCGCAGAAACCCGATAGCAAACCCGATACTGGCCGGATAGCCGAGCAGCGCGAAAATAAGCGCCTTGCCGCCTTCCTGGCTAACCAGTTTGGCCGGCAGAAGGAAAGTGGCACGCTCGATCAGCATCCCCACCGCTTCGACCAGCAGCGCGACCTCGAACGACGCGCGCACGTGCAGAAGCTTCAGCAGTATATAGATTTCAACCGGGCCAAGCGCCCATGCGAACACGTAAAACAGGCTCGAGGCGACGAGCCGGGCATGATGGTACAAGTAGAATTCCCGCAGGATCGTATCCGCCTCGGCCGCCGATTCCTCGTATTGCGCGGTCTCGAACTTGACAGGCAGCTTCGCCGCGAAACGAAGCAGGTAGGTGAACGGCGACTTGGTCTGCACCAGCAGGTATCCGGCGATGAGCGCCAGCGCCAGCACGAAGCCGCCCATCACCGGCCAGAACAGATGCCGCGCGGCGGGCACCATGTCGAGCGAGAAGGCCAGGGCGAGCACGATAAAGACGATCTGCCCGACCATCTCGCACAGCGACGCCACCACCGCGGTGCTCAGTCCCGCCGCCATGTCGAGCTTTCGCCGCACCATCATCGCCATCACGAACTGCCCGCCCACCTGCGACGGCGTCAGGTAATCTATGGCCTCGCCGGCGACCCGCGCGCCGAACAGCTCACGGATCGTGACCCGGTCTCCGTAATGGCCGAGCGTCACCCACCATCCGAGCGTGTTCGCCAACCGCGCGAATGCTTCGAGCGAGATAGTCAGCACCAGTCCCCATCCCGCCAACTGGATATAGTGCAGCACCTGCCGGGTTCCGAAATGGCTCAGGAACCAGACGTAAAAACCGAGACAAAGGATGATAACGATGGTTTGGAAGCGTCGCATGCGATCGCCGCAGGCACGCCCTCCAATGGCGGGAGACACGTGGGCAGCAGCACTATCTAGCGCGCATTGTTTCAGTCCCGCGATCGTTGCGCAACCGCCGCTCTTACCCCTTGACGCTCGCTCTCGCCGGCGCGATAAGCGGAAGGTCGAACCAAACTCAATCGGTTGGAGTTGTTGCCGGATGCTTCATATTGGCTACGTTCCTGATACTCATGGCGGTCCTTACGAGCAGCCCGAGCCCGGTCCCGAGGCGTCGGCGCGCTTTGCCGAGGACGTGCTCGCGGAATGCGAGGAGGCCGAGCGCCGGAATTTCGATCTGATCGCGCTTCCCGAGCGCCACGCCCGCTCGGAATGCATGCTGCCCGATCCGATGACGTTTCTCGCCGCGGTTGCCGTGCGCACCCGGCGTATCAAGCTCGCGACGGGCGTCCTGATGCCCGCGTTGTACGAACCGATCCATCTCGCCGAGCAGGCCGCCGCGGTTGATTTCATGTCGCGCGGGCGGCTCATCTTCGGGGTCGGCGTCGGCTACCACCAGGGCTACTTTGCCCACTTCGGCGTGCCGTTCAAGCAGCGCGAGGGCCGCTTCGTCGAGGGTATGGAGCTGATTCGCAAGGCCTGGACGACCGAAGGCCCGTTCTCCCATCACGGCAAGTACTTCCATTACGACGCGATCCACCTGACGCCCAAGCCCTTTCAGCGTCCCACGCCGCCGATATGGGTCGGCGCGTTCGCACCCAAGTCGATCGCACGCGCCGGACAGATGGGCGACGGGTACACGATGGCGCCGTTCCTGGAATCGCCCGAGGAGTTGCGCCCGATGGTTGACGCGTATCGCGAGGCGGCGGCCAGGGCAGGACGCAAGCCCTACGTCGTCCTGCTGTGCGACGGATGGCTCGCGTCGAGCATGGCCGAGGCGGAACGGGTGTTCGCCCAGCGATGGCTTGGGGAATGCCGCTTCTATCTCAAGTACGGGATGATCAAGTGGACTCCGGAATTCCGCTCGGAGACCGACTTCACGGTCGAAAAGGTGCGCGGCCGGCTCATCCTGGGCACCGCCTCGGACTGGCTCGAACAGCTCGAGCGATGGCGCAGCGCGCTCGGAATCGACTGCTTCACTCTGAGACTCAGGCTTCCGCTCGGCCCCGAACCCGCGCGCGTGCGCGAGTGTATCCAGCGAATCGGCGAAGAGGTGCTCCCGAAGCTGCGCCAATCCTGACGCGAATCCAGGCACGCGTGGCCTACAGGCCGCCCGTGCCGAGTTTTCTCCATCCGAAGATGAGGCGCTGCAGCCCGGTTGCGACTTCCAGCGCGACGAACAGGTAGCAGAGCAGGGGTCCAAGCGGGCGAAGCACCGCGAGCGCGATGAAAAAGAGGATCGCTTCGGTGCGTTCGAGGATTCCCGGCGGATAGTCGACTAACTTGGGCCCCTGATGCTCGATTGCGGCGCCCACCGAGAGAAATACGGTGATATTCACGTACCAGCTCGCGACCAGCATCAGCGCCGCCAGATGAAGCTCTGGACGCGGCCACGCGATCCCGAGTATCACCGCGGCTTCCACCACCCGGTCCGAGCATAGGTCGAGCACGCCGCCGAGCGCGCTCGGCCGTTCGCATTCGCGCGCGATCGTTCCGTCCACCGCGTCGAGCGCCGCGCTCGCGAGCAGCAGGACGACACCTGCCGCGGTCGCGCCGAGCCAGAGCGCCACGCCCGCGCCGATTCCCGCCGCTGCGCCGAGTACGGTCGCGATATCCGCGCTGATACCGGCGCGGAACAGTCTGTGCGCAATTCGTGACTGCGCGCGCCGAAGCCGTGGATTCGCTGCGAGGATCGTGTCGAGCATCGCTTGTCCAGCGCCGTTCCCCCGATGCGCCGTTTCGCCTGTCTAATCCACGACGGCGGCGGAAAGTTCCTCCAGTTTCAGGCCGCGCGTCTCGGGCGCGAACATCATCACCAGCGCCGCGCCGATAACCGGCCCCGCGCTGACGGCCGCGACCGCGTTTCCAAGCCCGCCGAGCGTATGCGACAACATCCCGATCGTGAACGGCGTCAGCAGCGCCGCTATCTGGCCGAGAAGCTGCACCGTCATGCTGTACGAAGTCGCGCGAATCTCGGTCGGAAAAAGCTCCGCCGAATAGGTCGCGGTCGCGGTGCGCGCGCCCTGGAACGCGAACACGGTCACGACCATCGAAAGCAGCATCGCGCGATGGCTCCCGGTCTGGAACAGCGCGAGCATCGCGACCGCCCCCACCACGTAGGTAAACGAGGTCGTGAGCTTGCGCCCGACCCGGTCGAGCATCCATCCGGCCGCCAGATGACCGAGCGTTCCGACCAGGTAGGCGAGCACGATGGCGTGTCCGACCTCGGTCGAGGTCCAATGATGGTCGCGCTTGGCGTAGAGGCTGAAAAACGTCACCGCTGGAGCGCCGACCAGACCCACGCTGTTCCAGAGCAGCGCGACCAGCAGCAGTCGCCCGCGATATGGGCCGCGAAGCGGCCTTATCGCCTGCCTGAGCGCGGAGAGCATCGGGCGCGGCGCGAGTTGCGGGTTCTTCATCCGCTCTTCGGCAAGCGCGGCGAAGCGGCGGGTCTCGCGCAGATTGCGCCGCAGGAACGCGACCAGCAGGAGCGGGGCGATTCCGAGCAGGTACATCCCGCGCCATCCGAAGTGCGAGTCCGCTATCACGCCGTAAAGCCCGCCGCCCGCGATAACGCCAATCAGCCCGACCATGTTGAGCACGGCGACGCCGCGTCCGCGCGAGGAGTCGGGAAATTCCTCGCTTATCATGATCACCGCGACTGCGAACTCGGCGGAAAGGAAAATCTGCGCGCTCGCCTGGAAAATCGTGAAAGTGACGAGCCCGCGCGAGACCGCGGTCAGGAACGTGAACAGCGCGTACAAGAGGACTGTGGCCGCGACCACCGGCTTTCGCCCGACCCGGTCCGACATCACCACCACGAAAAACGCCAGCATCCCGCCGAATCTTACGATCGATGCCATCAAACCGACCGCCGCATCGTCCATATGAAACGTGCGCGCGATATCGGGAGTGCACAGGTGGAAGATCGTGACGTCGTAGCCCTCGAAGACCGTAACCGACATCAGCAGGCCGAGCATCACCCAGAGATAACGGTCCGGGCGCGCGGCGAACGCCTCGGCGGCGGGACGCGCGGCTTCGGGCGACGGCCGTGCCGCGGATGGATTGCGCTGGTCCATTGGATACCGCAAGATACGAATTGCGACCAACCTCCCAAATCCCGGTGGCCCCGACAAGCCGCGTACCGGTTTGTGGCGGCGGCGCGGTGCGTGTTGAAGGAACATCCCGAGTTGCGGCGCCGTCATCGATGGGCTCGCGCGCTGGCAACGGCGCTTGCGCTCGCGGTCTTGGCGCTGGCAAGGCCCGCGTCGGCCCGCTCGGCTGAGGAATTGCTCCTCCATTTCCCGCCCGCCAGCTTCGAAATTCTCAACCCCAGTACCGGCCAGGCCATCGGCTATGGCAAATACACCGTCGAGCATGTCACGGCGGGTGCGATACTCAAGGGCGAAAGCCATTACCTGAATGGCGATTATGACGTCGAGGAAGACGAGATGGTGATTGCGCCGGGCCGGCCGGTGCCCGTGCTCGCCAGCTTTCGCCATACCTTCTATCGCAAGGACGGCTCTATCGAACGCGAAGGCCGCGCCGATATCCGCTCGGGCACCGGGTGGTGTGAGACGACCGAACACGGCAGGCAGAAGATCGAGAGCGCGAAGTTTCAATTCCCGTCCGACACTTACGCCGGCGCGAGCATCCTGATTCCCATCCAGGATTACCTGAAACATGGCGAAAGCTCCGCGCCGTTTCATCTCCACGTCTTCAACTGCGTGCCGGAGCCGAAGCTCTTGAAGATCGAGGCCGCATCGAGCGGGGAGACGCGGTGGTCTCACTGCCCGGGCGCGCTGGTGCGGGTCCGGATGACACCGGATTTCGGATTCTGGAACCTGTTCCTGCGCCCGTTCATCCCGAAGATAACCGCGTGGTTCGATCCGGCCGCGGGATGGGACTTCGTGGGTGGCGATTTGGAGCGCTACTACCGCGGCCCGAAGATCACGCTGGTCAAGACCCACTGACGCGCCGCACGACTCGCGCAATCCACGTGTTGTGACAGGACAAGTTTCGACCCAGGTGAAAATGTGGGCCGCGCGGAAATGCTCGACTCGCCTGAAGTGATTTATCCGCTCCGGTAACCGAAGGCGTGCGTGAAACGCTCCAAGCCGAACCGCCCAAGACGCCGCTGTCGCGCGCCCCTGTGTCAGGCGCTATCGCGGCAAGGACAATCGCCTCAGGCGCCTTGAGGTCCATAAACACGCGCGCCTTCGAAGCGCTCGGCTCGAAGGCGGCGTTGGCGATGTATTTTTGCGCGCGGGAACGGCTCGGGCCGCGCCCGCGAAACTTTAGAAGTGAGTCACTCCGTCGCCGTCCACGTGGCGGACCGGCGAGGGTTTGGGCTTGACGTACTGGAAGGAAGTCTGGCACTGCGCGCAAGTTCCCTGCGGCTGGCTTCCGTTCTTGCGCACCAGCTTCACGTAGCGCACCGTCCCGTCGCTGCATACATGCCCGGCAACGGGGAAATCGTAGACCGTGCGGACGGCTCCCGATCGCTCTTCCATTTCTGCGTCTAATGCTCCTTCATTGGAAAGAAATTTTCCTTCTCGCGCGGGATTACATGAGAGCAAGGAGCCGCGCGCGAAGTAAAAGATAGCGCAAAGTTTTCATGGATCAATCTTTTTTCCGCGATGCGTGAAAATTTTTTCTCACACCGAGCTGGAACGTCGCGATCTCGAACGGGCGGAGCGTCATTTCTATCTCTCCGCCGCGCCGCCGGCGTAGCGTTTCGCGCCTGACGGGACGTCCCGCCAGGTCAACCGGCCGCCCGCGCGCGCCCTCAGCGAACTTGAGCCGCACGGTCTCCGTCCTGGGCGACACGCTGTATAGGCGCAAAAGCCACGACCCCGGTTTCTTGAGCGGATACGCCGTCGAGAACATCACCCGCGGATTGTCGCATCGCGCAAGCCATAACCCACCGTCCGACGGATGCACCGGACCGCTCGCGAACATCCGCGGCGCATACGCGTAGCTTGCCGCGCGGCCCATCAATGCCGCCTCAAGATAGCCGCCCACGTACGTTGTAACCGCGAACTCGAACCGGCGCACGCCCTGCTCCTGGGCGTCGGGCGTCTCCAGCTCCGGACCCGCGCCGCCGCTTCGCGAGGCAAGGTCCGAGCGCGACAGCCATCCAACGCATCGGAGCATCGTCAGCAGCAAGGTAGAGCCGCTCGCCTCGCGCCGCGCCTCGACCTCGTAGAGTCCGCGGCTCATTATCGCGGCGGAAAGCGTCGCGCCTTCGACGGCGGTGACGGTGCGATGGGGCGCGGTGGGGCAGAATTCCTCGGTTCCGCGCGGCTCGACCGGCGTGAGTATCCGACTTACGACGCCGAAGGCCGTGTCCGACAACGCCTCGGTCACGACCGCGGGCGTGCGCAGCGCGGCGCGCATCCGATGGTCCCGCGCGCGATTGTCCACGGTCGCGACAAAGTCGATCCGCTTGAGCCCGGGATAGAGCGTCGCGGTCAAATCCACGCCGACCATGACGGTGTTCCGCGAACGCGAGCGCCGGTCCTCGGAAAGCCCCTCCGGCAGCGAATAGGCGAGCGCAAGGGCGATTTGCTTTCGCGCCGGACCATCCTCCTCGACGCGCGCGGAGCATTGCGCCGGCTCGGAGATTGGTGCGGCTCCCGCCACCGGGTCGTGGTTGTACTCGTCGCCGCGGTCGCCGTCGTCCTCGAAATAGAGTTCCAGCGTCTCGCCGGTTTCGATATCCGAGATGGCAAGGCCGCGTCCGGTCGCGGAAATCCGGTAGAACTCGTTTTCAATCGAATCGCTGGGCGCGGGATCGGCCGGCGCTGAGCGAACCGCGTCGGAATCCTGGCGGGTCAGCCGGTAGAAGGAAAACCCGGTCGGAACCAAGTCGTCGGCGAGGAAGCTCACGGCGCATCGCGCGGCGCTCCGCGCCCGGATATGCACCTCGGCCGAATCGGGCAGCGCCGAAAGCAGCTCGGCGCGCATCCGCTCGACGTCGAGCGAGCTGGTTGGCGTGCGGCTCAGGAACAACTCGAGTTGATAGGAGCCGTCGCCGCGCTCGCGCAGGGCGTAATTTCGCACCGTCTGCCCCATTATCGACGGCGTGTTCAGGCCGGTGACGATCGCCTTCAGTTCCGCCGCCGCCATCGCGGCCTCGAAGGCATGCTCGGAGCGCCCGGCCTCGATTACCACGGGCATCCGCCGACCGTCCGCCGCGACCATCGCATGGCGCGCCTCGGGCTCGTCGATTTCAACGCGCCCACTCACCACCGCCTGACGGCCGAAGGTCGGGTTGAACACCGCGAGCACGGTCTCGGAGTTGCGCGCCGGCGAAAGCAGCGTCTCGGCCGCGCCGTGTTCGACCGTTTCGGCCATCATGGCGGCCTGGTCGAACCGGTAGCGCATGTCGCGATGCGCCTGGTCGACCGAGCATCCGCAAATCGAGTCGTGCGGATGGTTCTGAAGCTCGGTCTTCCACGCGAGTTCGAGGTAATCCGAAAGGCCCTTGCCGCCGCCGCTTGCGACCGCCATCGCCGCAAGCGGTCCGGCGTACCGTTCGAGCGCGGCCGTGATCGCGAAGTCGCGCTGCTTTATCCAGGTGCGCGCCGAGGTGACGCCGGGCAGCAGATGCGCCCGAAGCGCGGAGCGAAGCTCGCCGCGATGGATCGGCAGCGCGTCGCGCGGAAGTTCCGAGACCCGCTCCACGTATCCCGCGAGGCTTCCGATCTCGAGCGCCGGCGCGCCAGAGTCGCCCCATTCGGCAATTCGCTCGCGAAGGCGCGGATCGGGCTCGGCGTGGTCGGTCCCGTTCATCACCAGGATTGGCGAGCCGGCGGCGAAGTCGCGCTCGCGCTCGGCGATTTGGAGCACCTTGCGCCGGAAATCCTCCGCCGAGCCGAGCGGAAGGTTCGCCCCGTTCGAGTAACCGTTCGGCAGATACACAGTGAGCAGCCGCGTGCCGTCGAGCGCCTCCCAGAGAAAGCGATTCCTGTTCACGTCGGCACCCACGCCGCGCCACAGCACTGCGGCCTTGAATCCGAACCCGGCCAGGATTTGCGCCATCTGCGCCGTATGGCCGAACTGGTCGGGCAGGTAGCCGAGTTGAAGCGGGGCGCCGAAGCGCCGCGCCACGTCCCGCCCTGTCTCAAGGTTGCGGATAAGCGACTCGCCGCTCACCAGGAAGCTGTCCGCCAGCACGTACCACGGCCCGATCGCGATCTTGCCTTTTTTGACGAGCGCCGCGAGCTGGCGCGCGTTATACGGCCGCACCTCGAGGTAATCTTCGAGGACGATCGTCTGGCCGTCGAAGTGGAAATGCGGGAGCGCGCCCGACTCGACCTCGGGCAGCATCCGGTCCGCCATCGCGACCAGCCGCGCCCGCATCCGCTGGAACGGCTGATACCACTCGCGATCCCAGTGGGTATGAACGACGAAGTAGAGCCGCTCCATGGCGTGCGGCACGTGCGCTAGCCGTCGGACGGGCGGCGCGGGACGAGGATCTTCCGGCGCAGCATCAGGACGGTTTCGTCATTCTGGTTGAAGCCCCGGGTTTCCACGTAAACGATGCCCCGGTCGGGCTTGCTGCGCGACGGCGTGACCTCCAGCACCCGGCTCTCCGCGTAAAGCGTGTCACCCGCGAAGGTCGGCGCCGTATGCCGCGCGGATTCGTACTCGAGATTCGCGATCGCGCTCTCGCTCACGTCCTTGACGCTCATCCCCACGACCGTCGAAAGCACCAGCAGCCCGTTGACAAGGCATCGCCCGTGCTGGCTTTTCGCGGCGTAAGCGGCGTCGAAGTGAAGCGGGTTCGTGTTCATCGTCATCAGCGTGAACCAGGTATTGTCGAACTCGGTGATAGTGCGGCCGGGCCAATGCTTGAAGACCTGGCCGGGTGAGAAATCCTCGAGGTATCGCGTCATCGGCTGAAACGTCCTCTGGCCCGAATAGTCAAACGCCAGCCTTCTTGCAATCGAAGGTGGCCGCTTGATTGAGGGCGCCGCCGCTTGTGCTAGGCTCGGCGGTGGAATGGTGAAACGGCGCCAGATTGGAAAACTTCTCATCGCCAACCGCGGAGAGATTGCGCTTCGCATCATACGAAGCGCCAAAACCCTCGGCATCAGGACGGTTGCGGTTTTCTCGGAGGCCGATGCGAAAAGTCTCCACGTCGCCGCCGCCGACGAGGCCATCTGTATCGGACCGCCCGAGGCTTCGAAAAGTTATCTCAACTCCGAAGTGATTATCGCCGCCGCGCGCACAACCGGCGCCGACGCGATCCATCCGGGCTACGGATTCCTCTCCGAGCGCCCCGAGTTCGCGCGGGCCGTCGCCGAGGCGGGGCTCGTCTTCGTCGGACCGCCGGCCGAAGTGATGGCGGCGCTCGGCGACAAGCTCGCGGGACGGAGAATCGCACGGGAGGCGGGCGTGCCGATGGTTCCCGGCGCCGAGAGCGCCTCGCCCGCCGATATCCGCGCCTTTGCCGCGCGGGAGGGCTATCCGATCCTGATAAAGGCGTCGGCCGGAGGCGGCGGGCGCGGGATGCGGATCGTCGGCAACGATTCCGAACTCGAAGTCGCGCTCGAAGCCGGCTCGCGCGAGGCCAAGGCCGCTTTCGGCGACGGCCGGGTCTTCGTCGAGAAATATCTGGCGCGCCCGCGCCACGTCGAAGTGCAGATTTTGGGCGACGCGCACGGAAACCTGATCGCGCTCGGCGAGCGCGACTGTTCGATTCAGCGCCGCTACCAGAAAATTATCGAGGAATCGCCCGCGCCGGGGCTTTCCGACTCCACGCGCGCCCGGATGCTTGACGCGGCGCTCGCGCTTGGCCGCGCGGTCGGATACCTGAGCGCGGGAACGGTCGAGTTCCTCGTCGACGGCGACAAATTCTATTTCCTTGAAGTCAACACCCGGCTCCAGGTCGAGCATCCCGTGACCGAGCTGCGCTTTGGATGTGACCTGGTGGCCGAGCAGCTTCGAATCGCGTCGGGCGAGCGGGTGTCGGAGGTCGGCGCTCCGGTCGGGGCCGCAATCGAATGCCGCATCAACGCCGAGGACGCCGCGAACAACTTCCGTCCCGCGGCGGGAACCGTGCTTCACCTCGCGACGCCCGCCGGTCCCGGCGTCCGGTTCGATTCGCATCTGGAAGCCGGCCTCGAAGTCGGAAGCCATTACGATAGCCTGCTCGGAAAGCTCATCACGTTCGGCGCGTCGCGCGAGCAGGCGCGACGGCGGATGGTCGTTGCGCTCGGGGAATTCGCGCTGCTCGGCGTGATGAACACGGCGGGCTTCCTACGCGATATCGTCGCGAGCGAGCCGTTCGCGCGCGCCGACCTCTCGACTCATTTCCTCGAAGAATTTTTCCCAAGGTGGCATCCCGCGCAATCCGACGGGATCGAGGCCGCGATGGTCGCCGCGGCGATGGTCGCGAGCGGAGCCTTCGGGACGCGAAACGGCCGCCCGGCCGCGCCCGCTGCGGCGGCGGGACCCGCGACGACGGCGCGCCGCTCGCCATGGGACGAACTTTCGGGCTTCGAGCTCTGGAGGCCGCGATGAAACTCAGGCGAGTCGGAGACGGCGGCGAGTTCGAAGTCGATATCCTCGCGACCGAGGGCTCGACGGTCCACGCCCGCGTTGACGGAATCGATTTTTCGGTTTCCTTCGAGCGAATCGGCGACAACGCCGCGATAGTCACGGTGAACGGCCGGCGCTACCGGGTCTTCGGCGCGGCGCTGCGCGATCGAATACTCGTCACCGCGGGCCCGATGGGGTTTGAGTTCGCGCGGGTCGAGGAAGGACGCTCGCAGTCGGCCAAGGGCCTCGCCACGCCGGAGCTATGCGCTCCGATGCCCGGCAAGGTGCTCCGAATCCTTGTGAAGGAGGGCGACGAAGTCGAAGCGGGCGCGGGACTGCTCGTGCTGGAAGCGATGAAGATGGAGACGACGCTTTACGCGGAGACGCCGGCGCGCGTGAACCGCGTGCTGGTCGAAGAGGGGCAGATGGTCGATCACGGCGCGGTGATGATCGAGCTCAGTCCCGCCCACGCTCCATCGCATTCCGAATCCGGCCCTCCAGGGTAGCGAGCCAATTGTCGAAGTCGGCGTTTTGATCGACGACGATTTCGAGCTTGCCGTCCTTGCGAACGGTTACGCGTCCGGGGCTTTCGGGGCGAAGCGGAATCACCACCGCTTCGCGCGAGATGCCCATCGGCTCGATCACCTCGAAAATCCGCTCGATTTCCTTAAGCCCAACGGCCTTGATCACCTGCCCAATCTCCTCAGCCTTTCTTGTCCTCGCCGGCTTCGCCGGGATGCGCCGCGTCGCACGACGCTCGCCTTTCTTCCTGCCCTCGCCCGATTGCCGGGCGAGGGCGCACATCGACCCCTTTTACATAGGGCTCGCGGCGCATAACCTCAACATCAAGGGAACTTCCGCGCACGCGCAGAGCAGGGGAGGAGGAAACCTGTGTTTGGCACGATCAAGAAGGTAATCAAGGACAAGGGTTTCGGCTTCATCGAGCCCGACGACGGCGGCGACGAGGTCTTCTTCCATCGCTCGCGGCTCTCGCCGAAGGTCTATTTCGAGGATTTGCGCGAAGGCACTGAGGTGCAATTCGAAGTGCGCCCGGGTGAGAAAGGCCGCCAGGCCTTCAATGTCCGCTTGCGATAGCCGCCGCGCCCGCTCATTGCGCGGTTATCGGCATGCTTAGCGCGCCGCTGGCGCGAGGGGGGCAACGTGATTACCGTGGCCGGATAGCGACTCTCGGGAAGAGTTGGCCCGGGAGATTTCCTCGACCACCTCGACCTGTTCGATAGTGCTGAGTTCGCGGCCTCCCCAATCCTTCGGCATCAGGAGCCGGAACATGCCGGCGCCACGAAGCCGCGCGACGACTTCTTCGGGAAGCCGGCGCGTCTCGTCGATCTCGGCGGCTTTCTCCTCGGGTGACCGCGCAAGGCGTCCGCGTTGGCAAAAATCTCGGACGCGGCCGGAGGCCTCGCGAGAGCTGGCGCTCTCCAGCAACGTATCGTCAGGCAATTTCCAAAGCTGAAAACCTTGGGCCACGTCGGGCGTCGCGCTTGATGCGGCCATGCGATGCGGACTACAAGCGAACCGGGGAGATGCCTGCCATGCCGCGAATAATCGTTGAAAAAGATGTCCAGGTCGCGATGCGCGACGGATGCGTTCTGCGCGCCGACCTCTATCGGCCCGATACGCCCGAGCGCCTTCCGGTGATTATCAACCGCACGCCCTACAACAAGGCGCTGCCGATGGTCTTTGCGCTCACGCTCGACGTGATGCGGATGGCGGGCGCGGGCTACAACGTGCTGGTGCAGGACTGCCGCGGGCGCTTCGCGTCCGACGGCGTGTTCAACTGCTTCACCGATGAAGCGCGCGACGGCTATGACACCGTGGAATGGGCCGCCGCGCAGGCGTGGTCGGACGGCAACGTCGGGATGTACGGCGCGTCGTACATGGGGGCGACGCAATGGCTCGCCGCGACGCTTCGCCCGCCCCATCTCAAGGCCATCGCGCCCGCGATCACCGCGAGCGATTACCACGACGGATGGACCTATCAGGGCGGCGCGTTCGCGCTGTTCTTCAACGTGAGCTGGACGATGGCGGCGCTCGCTCCGCCCGATCTTCTGCGCAAGCGGGCGGAGAAGCCCGACAATCAGGACGTGCTGAAGGACCTCGGCGCGGTGATGTCGTCGATCGACACGATGCGCCAATCGATGGAGTTTCTGCCGCTCAGCGAATTTCCGATGTTCCGCGCCGGCGCTCCTTACTTCTTCGACTGGCTCGCCCATCCCGCCTACGACGATTATTGGAAGAGCCTCTGTATCGAGGACAACCATTCGAAGATCGGCGTGCCCGCGCTCAATATCGGCGGATGGTACGACATCTTTCAGGGCGGCACGATTCGCAATTACCTCGGGATGCGCGCGCGCGGCGCCACCGACGCGGCCCGCAACGGCCAGCGCCTTATCGTCGGCCCGTGGCATCATACGCTTCCGCTCTCGAACCTGGTCGGCAACGTGGATTTCGGGCTTTCGAGCAATCCGCTCTCGATCGACTACGAAGGCATCCACATCAGGTGGTTCGACCGCTGGCTCAAGGGCAAACAGACCGAGGCGGAATCGCCGGTCAGGCTCTTCGTGATGGGCGCGAATCAGTGGCGCGACGAAAAAGAATGGCCTCCTGCGGGGACCGAGTTCCGCCGCTTCTATCTGCATAGCCGCGGCCGCGCCAACAGCGCCGCCGGAGATGGCGCGCTTTCCAGCGAAGCGCCGGGCGACGAGCCGCCCGATGCCTACGTTTACAATCCGCTCGATCCCGCGCCCACGATGGGCGGCGGACTGTGCTGTTACGCGGGAGCGCTTCAGGGCGGCGCATGGGATCAGCGCGAGGTCGAGCGCCGCGCCGACGTCCTGGTCTATTCAACCGAACCGCTCGCCGAGGACGTGGAAGTGACCGGGCCGATAACCCTGACGCTTTACGCGGCGTCCTCCGCGCCGGACACCGATTTCACCGCGAAGCTGGTCGATGTCGGCCCGTGCGGGTTCGCGCGCAACCTGACGGACGGCATAATCCGCGCGCGCTTTCGCCAATCGTACTCGCACGAGAAGATGCTCGCGCCCGGCGAAGTTGCATGCTTCACGATCGATCTGTGGTCAACCTCGAACGTCTTCAAGGCGGGGCATCGGATACGCCTGGAGGTGAGTTCGAGCAACTTTCCGCGTTTCGATCGCAACCCGAACACGGGGCATCCCCTGTTCGCCGACGCCGAAGTGCGGCCCGCGATGCAGACCGTGATGCATAGCCGCGGCTATCCGTCGCATCTGACGCTGCCGATCGTGCCGATTCGCCGGTGAGATTCGCGCCGCGGCCGCGCGGGGACAGCGCCCCGGCGGAAATCCGCATGCGGGTTGGCGATGCGCCCGCGCGCGGACTAGGCTTGGAGCGCATGGCCGCCGCAGACGCCGGCCCGACGGCTCATTGTTTCACGATGACAACGGACGAGCAGGACGTTCTCGACGCGAATCGGGCCTTCTACGACGCCTTCGAAAGCCTCGAAATCGAGCGCATGGAGAAGGTCTGGCTCTCCGAGCCGCGCATCGTGTGCATCCACCCTGGATGGCGCAAGCTTGAGGGATGGGGCCCGATAATGACCAGTTGGGAGCGCATCTTCGAAAACGTCTTCGAGATGAAGTTCGAGCTCGGACCCGCCGACGTGTTTATTGGCAAGGATCTCGCCGTCGTGGTGGTCGAAGAGAACCTGACACAGCATGGATACGACGGCAAAATCCGCACCCAGGTGCTCGCGACCAACGTTTTCGAGCGCGTGGGCGGCAAGTGGATGATGGTGCTTCATCACGGCTCGCCCGTGATAGCGCCGGCGGGTTCGGAACCGCAACTTCAGTAACCGGCGCGCAACAGGGAAACGACGGCGATGCTCAAGCGGGTGGACAGGGTTCAAATTGCGGTCGGCGAGCGTGACGCGGCCGAAAGCGCGCTTGCGGAAATCTTCGGCGCGGAGGTTCTGCGCCGCGACGAGGTCGCACATCTTGCGGCCTCGCGCACCACGATGCAGGCCGGGACGAGCCTCGTCGAAATTCTCGTGCCCGAAGGCCCGGGCCCGGTCGAAGACTTCGTAAACAAGTGGAGCAGCGGGCTTTTCGGCGCGGGGTTTTCGGTTGCCGATCTCGAGCAGGCGGCCGCATATCTCGGCGAAAACGAGATCCGCTTCACGCGCGCAACCGGGCAGCTCTTTCTCGATCGCAACGCGACGTTCGGCCTTAACGCCGTCGTCAGCGTGAATCACGAGCGCGCGCCGCTCGGCGCCATCAGGTGGATATATGAAGTCACCAACGTGGTCGGTGACTGGCGCGCCGCGTCGGAGCGATACGCGAGAATCTTCGCGCTCGATTCGTCGAAGTTCTGCCCCATCACGAGCAAGGACTTCGGCTACACGGGCACGCTTACGATGTTCGATCCGCCGTCGCGGCTGGATCGGATCGAAATCGCGCAAATAACCGATTACAACGGCGCGATGGGCCGCTTTCACAAGAAGCGCGGCGACTCGCTTTACATGTTCTTCGTCGAGACCGACGACGTCGAGGCGCTCGCGAAACGGCTCGACGCGCGCGGCGGACGCTATGCCGCGTGGCGTCGCGACGAGGCGGGCCTTGCCGAACTTTTCATCCATCCGAGCGCCTTTCTCGGCGTGCTGGTCGGCGTAAGCCGCACCGAGCAGGCGTGGCTATGGTCGGGCGACCCCGATCGCGCCCGCCGCGCCACCGAACGGCTCGCAAGCCGCAAAGGCATCGGTTAATCCCGAAAGCATCGCCGAGCGTCGCGTCAGGCGGACGAAATGAAGCGGGCCTCTCCGACGAAGAGGCCCTTTGATTTGTTGCGAGCGGGGTGAGCGAACGCGCTACTTGCGGTTGCGCATCGCGCGGATCAGGATCTCCGCTAGCTCCGGGCGCGTGTATTCGGGCGGCGGCGCCTGCCCCGCCTGGAGCATCTCGCGCACCTTGGTTCCCGACAGGAGCAGACGGTCCGCCTCGGTGTGCGGACAGGTCTTGTACGAGGCCATCGACTCGCACTTCCTGCAGTAGAACGTGTGCTCGAAGCTAAGCGGCGTGATTCCGATTTCCTCGGGCTCGAAGCGCTCGAAGATCTTCTGCGCGTCGTAGGTGCCGTAGTAATTGCCGACGCCCGCATGGTCGCGCCCGACGATGAAATGGGTGCATCCGTAGTTGCGCCGGATGATGGCGTGGAGGATCGCCTCGCGCGGGCCGCCGTAACGCATATGCGCCGGCATCACGGACAGCATCACGCGGTTCTTCGGGTAGTACAGATCGATCAGCACCCGGTACGTCTCCATCCTGACAGCGGCCGGCACGTCGTCGCTCTTGGTTTCGCCGACCAGGGGATGGAGCAGCAGGCCGTCACAGATCTCGAGCGCGGCTTTCTGGATATACTCGTGCGCGCGATGGGTCGGGTTGCGGGTCTGGAAGGCCACGATTTTGCGCCATCCGCGCTCGCGAAACGCCGCGCGGGTCTCGCGCGGTTCGAGCCTGTATTCCATGAAGGTGCGGCCGGGAATCTCCTCGAACAGGATTACGCGCCCGCCAACGCACCAGGGCGGAGTTGAGGTGACATTCTTCGCCCCCGGATGCGCATCCTCGGCGGTGCCGAAGACCTGCTCGGCCTCGCGCACGCGGTCAACCTTGTAGATGTCCGAGATTTTCAGGATGGCAAGGCGCGTGCCGTCTTCGCAGGCCAGCGCGACCTCGGCGCCCGGCTTGAGCGTGCGTGCGACGTCCTCTTCGATTCCGAGCGTTATCGGAATCGACCAGGGAACGCCCGAGGCAAGCCGCATCTCGTCGCGGCTGCGAACGTAATCGGCCTCGCCCATGAAGCCCGTAAGCGGCGTGAAGGCGCCCGAGGCGAGCATCTCGAGGTCGGAAAGCTCGCGCGCTCCGAGCGCGAGCGGCGTCAGCTTGCGCGCATGGGCGGCGAGCGCGGGCCGCTCGGAGACCGGCGCCTTAAGCTCGTTGAGTTCGCCGCCGCCGTGCGCCGTGATCGGGTCGCGATCGTGCGCGCTCATCGTCCGGCACCGTTTCGGGAGATGAACCCGAGATCCTCGAGCCTGGCAAGGAGCTTGCGCAGGCTCTCGTCAACCGACTCGATATGCGATTCCACCACGACCTCGGGCGAAAGCGGCTCCTCGTAGGGATCGGAGACGCCGGTGAAGTTGGGGATTTCGCCCGCGAGCGCCTTTTTGTAAAGACCCTTGACGTCGCGTTCGACGAGCGTTTCGAGGGGGCATTTCACGAAGACCTCGACAAAGCGCTCATGCTGGCGGCGCACCTCGTCGCGCACCTCGCGATACGGAGAAATCGCCGCCGAAATCGCGATAACGCCGTTTCGCGCAAGCAGCTTGCAAACGTATCCGATACGCCGGATGTTGGTGTCGCGGTCCTCCTTGGAGAACCCGAGTCCCTTGGAGAGGTTGGTGCGCACTTCGTCGCCGTCGAGCACTTCGACGCGATGGCCGCGGCGTTGCAATTCCTCGGCGACCGCCTGCGCCAGAGTCGATTTGCCCGCACCAGACATCCCGGTGAACCATAGGGTAAAGCCGTTGCTCATCTCTTGAATGGACTAACTCCCGAAATATATTACTTAGAAGGCTTTTTAAGTTACTTAATTTCCGAGCCGGAAGCAACGATTCCAAGATTCGCTTTATCTTCACTAAGCGGGCTTTAAATCACAAATCCCAGTATCGGCCAGTAGAAGCGAATCGCCAAGTTGGGTCCAAGCCACGCGCATAGGATCATGATGGCGCCGGGCCCACGACTCGTCGGGCAGGACGAGTACGAGCGCGCCGGCGCGAGCGAGCGAGGCATCGGCCACGCTTACACCGAGCTTCGCGAGCCGAAGCTTCAGGATCGCGGGATTTTCAGTCGCTTCGGCCGCCGCCGTCGTCTGCATCGTTGAACAAATCCCTGGCCGGCGGGCCGTCGGGCGCACCGGGCAGATTCAGATGGACCGCCAGAGCGGCGGGAGACGCGAAGATTTCGTTTGCGCCCGCGGAAATCAGGATGTCGCGTGAGCCGGGCTTGGCGGCGATTCCATAGAAGCTCACGCCGGTCGCGCGGGCGGCGTGGAAATCCGCCGCGCTGTCGCCGACGAAAGCCGCTTGGCGCGGTCTCGCGCCGCACTTTCGAAGCGCAAGACGCACCATCTCGGGCGAAGGTTTAAGCCCGAGCAGACTGTCGCGCCCGACGATTGCGCTGACGACTGCGCCGAGCCTATGGCGTGCGAGCCATCGCCGGATCGTGCGCGAGGAGTTGGAAGTGACGATTGCGATTTTCGCTCCGCTTCGGGCAAGCCCGCGAAGCAGTTCGATTGCGCCTTCGAGGGCTTCGGCGCGCTCGACGCCGGCCAATTCATGCTTCTCGATTACCCGGGACGCACTTTTCAGCGTGGATACCGGGCGGCGAAGCGCCTCGCCGGTGGCAGTGCGGCGGCGTCCGTTTTGCCTCTCGGCAAGCATCCAGGTGCGGGTTGCGTCGTAAAGCACAAGATTTCCCTTGGGGAATCGTTCGAACAATTCGTCCGCGACGCCCGCCGCGCGAAGCACGGGTTCGAGTTCCTGCCTGCTCGCCGCCCAATCGACTTCCGGCTCGAGTTTGGCGAGCGTGTTGTCGAAGTCGAAGATCCAGAGGCGTTTTCGCACGCGAGGCGCAGGCTTTCGACTTCGCTTAACAGACGAAGCTCCGAGCACGCGCCGCCCTTTGGCTTTCGAGCGCATCGGCGAGGCTACTTCGCTCCGCCGCAAACGGCGCATCGCGCGTTCAAAGACGAAGCTGGCCGCGAAGCGCTCGCGTAGCCGTCGAACTCGATTATCGAGGCCGGCGTGGCGGGTTCGTATCCGGCGAGCAGCTTGAGCGCCTCGACGCACGCCGTCATCGTGGGAAACTCGGGATTCTCAACGCGCTCACCCGTCGGCCCGAGCATCGCGTCCGCGGCGCATCGCAGGCACGGTGGCGGCGCGGGTAATATCGCGATACGCGCGGGATTGTCGAGCCTGACCGTCACGCCAGCTCCACACAGCACGCGCTCGGGAAGCGAGCGTACGGTTTCGACGGCGCGGCTGCCGCTCACGATTGCGAAAAGCAAATCGCTCTCGATGCCGGCGCCGGGTGAAAAGGCGCTTACTTCAGCGTCAGGGTTGAGATCGCGCATCGAGGCAATCAGCGGGGCGAAGTCCGGGCGCTCGCCGGCAACCGCAAGACGGATCGTTCCAACCCCGGCTCCGACCAGGTAGGCGAGCGGGATGGTTATTGCGTCGAGCGTTCCGGCGAGAACCAGGCGCGCGGCGAGCAGGCGTTCCTGCGCGCGGCCGCCCATCCGGGGAACGATAATCTGGCGGCTGTACCGCTCGATCTGCCCATCGCCAAGCGTCATCGGAGAATTTGAGAACAAGCCGTGCGCAGCGCCGCGCACAAGTCGGCTATTCGATCACGTTTTTCTCGATCGGCTCGACCGTAACCCCGCTCTGCCTGAGCCATTGGATCGCGCGCTCGATCTGGTCGGCGGTGCCTTCGAACTCGACCGCGACCAGCCCCATGTCCTCGGAGACGCTCGCACCGCGGATGCTGAAAACAAGGTCGAACTTCTTCACCAGATGGTAAAGAATCGGCTCCCTGATCAGGTGGCGAGGGTAGGTCAGGTAGTAACGCTCGTAGATGCGTTCCATTTGCCGACGATTTTCTGAAGACGTTCCCGCCGCCATTGCTGCCATCCGATCCAAAGATTGGTGGAAAGGTACTTGTCGCCGAAATCGGGAAATACCGTTACGACGCATCCTTCCTTGAGCGTGCGCGCTACCCTGAGCGCCGCTACCATCGCGGCGCCCGCGGATTGCCCGACCAGCACGCCCTCGACCTGCCCGAGAGCGTAAACCATCTCGTACGCGTCTTCGGTGCTGACCTGCATTTTCGCGTCGAGCAATTCCTCGTGGTAGATGCCGGGGACGATGGACGAGGCCATGTGCTTGAGCCCCTCCAGCCCATGCATCGGATCGTCGGGCTCGACGGCGATCAGTTTGACGCCGGGGTTGCGCAACTTGAGATAGCGGCCGGTGCCCATGATCGTTCCGCCGGTGCCGATTCCCGCGACGAAGTGGGTTATGCGGCCCGAGGTCTGGCGCCAGACCTCGGGGCCAGTGGTTTCCAAATGAGCGAGCGAGTTGGCCTCGTTGTTGTACTGGTCGGGCTTGAAATAGCGCTCGGGGTTTTCCTCGATAATCCTGCGGCAGACCCGTATGGCGCCGTCCGAGCCCTCCATCGGGTCGGAGAAGATCGGTTTGGCGCCGAACGCCTCGATGATCTTCTTGCGCTCGCGGCTTACGTTGGAAGCCATCACGAGTTCCACCGGATAGCCGAGCACTGCGCCGACCATCGCGAGCGCAATCCCGGTGTTGCCCGAGGTGGAATCGATAATCACCTTGCCGGGGCGGAGTTCGCCGCGTTCGAGTCCGACTTCGACCATCTTACGCGCGGGCCGGTCCTTGACCGAGCCGCCCGGGTTGAAGCCCTCGAGCTTGGCGAACACGCGCACGCCTGGACGCAGCATCCCCGCCGTAACCTTGCGCACCTCGAGCATCGGCGTATTGCCGATCAACTCGAGCACGCTCGGCGCGCGCTGGACGGGGACGACCTCCGGCTTAGTTTCCGCCGGCGATCGCGGGGACGATTGAGATATCGTCGCCATCCTTTACCTGCGAGTTGAGCTGGTCGAGGAAGCGGATATCGTCGCCGTTCAGATAGATGTTGACGAACCGGCGGAGCTCGCCCTTGTCGTCAAGCAGCCGCTCCTTCAATCCAGGATGCCGTCGTTCGAGGTCTTCTATCACTGAGCGAACGGATTCGCCCTCGGCCGCGACCTCATCCTGCCCGCCGGTGAAACGCCGAAGCGGAGTCGGTACCCTAACCCGTACCTGCATGCCTTGGGATTACCTCCTGATGCCTGATCTGATGCTTATGCCCGCCGGAAGCGGCAGACAAGCATCGGTTTTCACGCCGCGCCCGCGACCGGGCGCTTGCCGTTCTGCAGGCGCTCGAAGAGCGCGTCGAAGTCCTTGAGCCGCGCCTCGATAACGAACGGTTGCTCTATCGCCCCGGCGACGGCTTCCAAGGTTTTGTAACCGTTGCCGGTGATCGACACAACCACGCTTTCGTCGCGCTTGATACGGCCCTGGTTGATGAGCTTGATCGCGACGGCAAGCGTGGTGCCGCCGGCGGGTTCCGCGAAAATTCCCTCGGTGCGGGCGAGCAGCTTTATCGCGTCGATAATCTCCTCGTCGGTTGCCGCGTCGCCCCATCCGCCCGATTCGCGCACGGCTTTGAGAACGTAAAAGCCGTCGGCCGGGTTTCCGATCGCGATCGACTTCGCAATCGTGTTCGGTTTGACGGGGGTAATGAGGTCGGTCCCCTTGTGCAAGGCGTGGACGACCGGCGCCGAGCCCGCGGCCTGCGCGCAATGGACCTTCACGTGGCCGTCCGTGATAAGCCCGACTTCTTTGAATTCCTTGAAGGCCTTGGCAACCTTGGGGAGGATCGTGCCGCCCGCGGTCGGCAGCACGATATTGTCCGGCAGGCGCCATCCGAGCTGCTCGGCGACCTCGAAGCCGAAGGTCTTTGCGCCCTCGGTGTAGTAGGGCCGGAGGTTGATATTGACGAACGCCCATCCGTACTTGTCGGCGATCTCGCTGCACAGGCGATTGACGTCGTCGTAGTTGCCGCGAATCGTGATCACCTGCGCGCCGTAAATCGTCGAGCCGACAATCTTTCCCGACTCCACGCCCTCGGGCATGAAGATGTAGCATCGAAGCCGAGCGCGGGCCGCGTGCGCCGCGACTGCGGTTGCGAGATTTCCCGTCGAGGCGCACGAGACGGTGGTGAAACCGAACTCGCGGGCCTTGGTGATCGCGACCGAAACCACCCGGTCCTTGTAGGAGAGCGTGGGATGGTTGACGGTGTCGTCCTTGATATAAAGGTTCCTGACCCCGAGCTCCTCGCCCAGGCGGCGGGCCGCGAGCAGCGGGGTGAAACCGGAGAACGGTCCTGCTTCGGGTTCGCCCTCGACCGGAAGAAGCTCGCGGTAGCGCCACAGGTTGCTCGGGCGCGCCTGAATAGCCTCGCGCGAGACGGCGGCCCGGATTCGTTCGTAGTCGTAAATGACCTCGAGCGGACCGAAGCAGGTCTCACATACGTGAAGCGGTTTAACCGGATAGTCCTGGCCGCACTCGCGGCACTTGAGGCTGGTCACGTAGCTCATTGATTTCCTCTAGTTGCGCGCTGGAGCGTCGCCGCATCCAATCGAAGCGCGCGACTCGCAGGCGCATCCGCGGCGCGGGCTGACTCGCGTCACGCGCACGCGCGGAGCGCCGGTTGCGTCGTAAGTAAGAATTCCTCCCGCAAGTCCGGATTCGAGACCGAGTACGAAGCGGCGCGCCTCGTCCGCCTGAAGCAGGCCGATAAGCGCGGCCACCGGGCCGATTATCCCGGCCTCGCGGCAGCTTGCGATTTCTCCCAGCTCGGGCGGCCCTTCGAACACGCATCGAAGGCACGCGGTCCGTCCCGGTATAACCGTCATCGCCTGCCCGCCCATCCCAAGCACACCGCCGTAAACGAACGCGCGTCCGGCGCGAACACATGCGTCGTTGATCAGGAACTTGGCCGTGGGATCGTCGGTCGCGTCGATAACGAAGTCGTAGCGCGCGACGATCTCCCGCGCGTTCGATTCGTCGATCGCCGCGACGATCGGCTCGGCGACGCCACCCGGGTTGAGTTCAATGATTTTGCGCGCCGCGGCCTCGGCCTTGGGCGTTCCGATATCGGAAATTCCGTAGATTACCTGGCGATGGAGGTTCGACAGCTCAACCGGATCGGGATCGATAAGGCCGACGGTGCCCAGGCCCATGCGCGCGAGCGAAAGCGCCGCTGGCACTCCAAGGCCGCCCGCTCCGACTATCAGCACCCGGCCGTCGATCACTTGATTCTCTCTTTGTCCCAGGCCTTCGAGAGCTTTGGCGGGCAGTCCGATCCTCCGCCCGGTTGCGGGCAGCCGCCGAGAGGACCGGTTTGCGAGATAAAAGCGAGGGTTCGGAACTCTCGCCCTATCTTCCAAGGGTTACGAAACCCTTGCAGGAGTTAGCACCAGCACCCGTTGCCGGGCCGGTTGCTGCGGCATCTTCGGGCCAGTCCCTCCGCCGCTCTCGATAAGGCAACGCTACTGTCGCATAACGAATATATAAGCGCGGCGCGGCTGTCAATCGGCGGACCAAGCGGTCAGGCCGCGCTCAAAACCGAACATTCGATTTGTCGCGGACGGCGCACGGTCGGGATTTGCCAGACTGCTGAACGATACGAATCAGGTCCGCGCGCGCTCGAGTCATGAACGACGGTTCGCTAACGTGGCGTCCCATTAATAATTTTACCGCGGACGCCAGTGGCATGAGATTCTTCGCTTCGGCAGCCTTCGCTCAGAATGATCAACAACATTGGGCGCGCCGGTCATTCTGAGCGAAGCGAAGAATCTCATTAGCGACATCCCATCAACTTATCCGCAGGACACCACGCTAGCGCCCGATATAACCGGCGTGGAGCAGGTATTCGGCGAGCAGCACCGCCCCGCGTCCCGCGCCCATCTCACTGTTGTGGCTGACGAGCAGATACTTCCACCCGTTCGGCATCACCTCGTCAGCGCGAATCCTGCCGACCGAAGTCGTCATCCCGCGCTCCAGATCACGGTCGAGCCGCGGCTGCGGACGGGTAGGGTCGCGATGCACGGTTATCATGTGGCGCGGCGAATTCGGCAGCCCGAGCGCGGTGAAATCGCGCCCGAAGCCTTCGAGCGCGCCGACAACCTCGGACTCGGAGGCGGCGCGCTTGAGCGACGCGGTCACGGACTCGGTGTGTGCTTCAAGCACTCCGGCGCGCGTGCAGGTGGCGCTGATACGAAGCGGCGCGTCGGCGATCGAGCCTTCGACGAGGCGGCCGAGAATCTTCGGCGTCTCGATTTTGACCCGGTCTTCCTCGCGCGCGATATACGGGATGATGTTTTCCAGGATGTCGAGCGCGGGGAGATCGCGTCCCGCCCCGGATATTCCCTGCATCGTGGTCACGATCGCCGACTCGACGCCGAAAGCCGCGTCCAGCGCCTTGAGCGTGATCGCAAGCCCGATCGCGGTGCAGTTGGGAGTGGTCGCGATATAGCCTTTCCACCCGCGCCGGCGGCGCTGCTCGTGAATAATGGCGAGATGCTCGACGTTGACGCCCGGAATCACCAGCGGAACGTCGGGCTCCATGCGATGGGGCCGGGCGGTGCTGACGGTCGCGACGCGCTCGCCGTATATCGGCTCGAGTTCGCGCGCGGCTTCCGACTCGACCGCCGCGAAGACCACACCGATCCCGTCGAGCTTGAGCGACTTCGCGTCCTGGAGCTTCAGCTCCAGCGCTTCGGCGGGAGGCTCGTATCCCGCGACGTACCATCGGCGGATTCCGCTTGCGGGGTCGGTAATCGCATCGCGGTAAGTCTTGCCTGCCGAGCGCTCGGAGGCCGCAAGCGCGGCTATCTCGAAGTCCGGATGGTTATCCAGTGCGGCCAGCACCTTCTGGCCGGCGATTCCGGTCGCACCGACGACGGCTGCTTTTATTTTCATTGCTGCAAAAACGGGATGCCCGCGCGCGGCTTATTTCCGGGCCACTATCGCCTGGAACGGCGCGGGTCCGGGAACGGCTCTCAGTTCGATATCGCGATAACCCGCCGGCTTCAGCATCCTTTCGTATTCGGAAAGCGTATAGGTGTCGCCCTCGCGGGTCCAGATAAGCATCGTGAGCGCGAACACCAGCGCGAACCGTTCCTTTTCGCGCTTCTCATCGGGCACCGCGTCAACGATGATCAGACGGCCTCCGGGCGCGGTCGCGGCGTGAAGGCGGCGGCTCAGTTCCGTGTTCCGCTCGATCCCGAAGTGATGGTAGATGTTGACCGCGAGCACAAGGTCGTAGCCGGTTCCGAAATCGTCCTTGAAAATATCGCCCGGGCGGAACTCGACGCGGTCCTTGAGGCCCATCTGTTTCGCCGTCGGCTCCGCGAGCCTAAGCACGTTCGGCCAATCGACCGACACCAGGCGGGCGCTCGGGAAGCGCTTGAGTGCGCTGAAACCGTACATCCCGGAACCGGCCGCGATATCGAGAATCCGCGCCGGCTCGCCTGCGCCAAACATCGAGGCCGCCAGTTCCGCGACCGCCGGTCCGGCCATCGTGGCCATCTGCTTCGAGCGGCGTGAGAATTCCTCCCAAAACGGATTTTCAGCCGCCTCGGCTCCCTGTTCGAGCAGCGAATGACCCGCGCGAACGATATCGGCAAGGCGGCCGGCCTCGTTCCACATCAGCGGGTTGCACATGATTCCCGCCATCGCGCCGAAATACGCCGGCGAGCCCTTGACCAGCATCGCCTGGCTTGCAGGCGGCAAACTGTAATGGCCGTCGGCCTTGCCGAGCGCGCCGAAGGTTACCAGCGCGTCGCACAGAATCCTCATCGCGCGCTCGGGGATCTTCTTGGTCGCGGCGAGTTTCTCGGCGGTATCGATTCCGTGGGCAATATGGGTGAAGACTTCGAGCTCGAGGCCCGCTTTCAGCGCAGCGCTGCCCATAAAGCCCTGAAGCAAACCCATAAGCTGCTGCGGTGACTCGAATCCATGCTGCTCGGCCATCTTGAGTTGCCGTCCTTTGAGTGAGGTCGGTCTAATTCCGTATCACACAAGCGCGGCGTCGCGCTCACGCGGCTCTTGAGAGCCAGTCCTCGACGATATCGAACAGTTCGTCGGCCGCCTCGACAAGGCCGTGGCCGGCGCCGAGAATGAGTTTCAGCGTCTTGGGCTCGCGCGCCCGTTCGTAGAGAGCCTCGGAACTCTGATGCGCGAGGACGGTGTCGGCGGTGCCATGGATCAGGAGCAGCGGCTTGGGCGCGAGTTCGCCGACCACGTGCGCACCGCTTAGCTGGCTCGAAACAGCGACAACGCTGGTGATGAACGGGCTCAGGGTGCCGGCGTTGATCGCGACGGCGCCGCCGAAGGAATGGCCGATTATCACCGCCGAGGCGTGGCCCGTGCCCTTCAGAAACGAGACCGCTGCCATCGCGTCAAGCACGCACTCGCCGAACTCGTTCGGGGCGCGGTAATTGACCCTAAGCACGCTGATACCGCGTCGGCGCGGCATCTCAAGCCCGAGCCGCGGGTAGAGCCACGCGGGGCCGTCGAATCCGCCGATCGCTCCGCTTACGCAGATGACCGCGCGGCCGGGCTCGGCTGCGGGATGCAGGATCGTCGGAAGCGGGCCGCGCGTGGTGCGGATCGTAATCCACTCGGCGCCCGCGACCCGCGCGCCCTTGTCGAGGCCGGTGATCCTGAGGCTCAGTCCCGTGTCCATGGCGGCTCGTCGAACATAGCCGATTTTGCGAAACGACCGCGAGCGGGTCCGACGAGCCGTAAGCCGCGGCTCAGCGGGACATCGGCAGGCTCTCGGCCATGTAGTTGACGTGAATCTGCCGTTCCTTGAAGTACCAGCGCCCGCCCTCCTTGACCAGCTTGTCGAGATAATAGCCGGAGACGGAGTAGGGCTTGCCGCTCGCCTTGTTGACGGCGTCGGCGATCAGGTAGCACTGCGAGGTTGCCTCGTTGCCCGACACCTCGATCACGGGATTGGTTACGCAGTGGCGCAGATAATCGACGCTCCCGCGCTGGTTGCGATGATAGACGGTGAACCAGTCGCGAATCGCGGCGCGTCCCTTGGCGGGAGGCTCTCCCGAGTAGATGGGCATCAGGGTCGCGTCTTCGTGGAATAGCGCCGCGACGTCGTCAGCGGTGCCCTTGTCAACCGCGAAACAGTAGCGGTACAGAACCTGCTGGATGGCGACAATGTCGTCGGTCATGGCTGTTATCTCCTGCTCTGTCCGTGTTCGTTCTCTGGCCCGAAGGGCCGATACCACTTCGGAGCTGCTAAGAGGTTTGTTGCAGCCGGGCGGGCAATCCGCGCGGAATAGCTGCGTGACGCTTCTATTTCAGCCTGCGGTATAGATCAGAGGTTCTTCGTGCCGCAAGGAGCGCCCTGCGGAATTGCGTCCGCGCGCACGGCGCCACGTCCGCGATGCGGCAGGTGTTAGCGCGGTTCGAGCCAGGAGGGATCGAATTGTTCGTGCGGCTCGCCGAGCATCCGAAGCCCATAGCGCACCATCTCGATAAGCCGCTCAATGCGTTCGAGCATCTCGGACTTGTCGGCCTGCGGCGCGGTCGCGAGTTCGCCGATCGCGGCGCGCAGATTCGCCTTCATGATTGCGACGGCGCGTTCGAGGCTTTCGCGTTCGCTCACGCGCTCACGGCGCTGGCGAATCTCGCGAAGCGCTTCCCGAATCGAGATCACTTCTCCCATGGCTCAAGCGCTCCAAATGCTTTCAGCCCTGAAAGAAGTTTAGCAGCCATGCGCGAATGCGACACGGGGAGGAAAAGAGATGACACTCGGGCGGTGACGGGAAAAATCGGGCGCCGGCCGATGCCCAAACCGCCGACGCCCGGTTCGCGAACCGTTATTGCTTTTTCAAGATGCCGGTCATGCCGAAGCTTATACCGACGCCGGTCTCATACTGCGAAGAAATCGCACCGGAGCCGGAAGCGTTCGGAAACGGGCTCGTAAGACCCTCCGTTGCCAGCAGAGGATTGACAATCGAGTAGGAGCCGCTGAAGCTGCCAGTGGTCTTGCCGGTGGGGCAGGAAAACCCTCCGACAGTGAAAAGCAGAATTGGAACCTGCTTCCGGTTCAGCATCAGGCCGACGCCGGTCGTTGCAAAGCATGGAACGGTTTGCCCTGGACCCGGGACCAGGATGTACGAGCCGGTTGTCGGCTCCCCGAGTACGCTCAGGTCCTGGATGAGATCGAGCACGACGAAGTTGTTTGCTCCCACCCCGGTTCCTTTCATCAGGCCTTCGTATTCGGTGCACGGGCACAGTGATGACCCTTGGGCACCCGTGGAGCAATCGAAAGTGTTTGCCGCCGTCGTCCCGGTTATCGTGCAAGCTTTTGTGGGTGCGCCCACCCCAATCCCGGAGAATTGCACAATCCCGGCGAGCGGCGAGGCCGCATTAGCGATTGCGCCCGGCGCGACGGCGAATAGCGCACAGACCGCCGACAGGACAATTATCTTCACCAGTTGTCTCAGTTGCCTCATCGGATTTGCCCCTCCGCGAAAGTTGTCTCCCCCGATTCGCTTGCCAACGGCCGCGATTACTTCCGTTTCACCTTGCCGTTCATCGTGAAGATTATCCCGCCGGTTGAAGTGATTTGCCCCGATATCGAGCCCGAGCCCGTCGCGTTGGGGAACGGGCTTGGCAGCCCCAAGGTCCTCAGCAAAGGATTGACCACGCCATAGGAGCCGCTGAAGCTGGCCGGCTCGCCCGGGCAGATATAACCGCCCACGGTGAACAGGAGACCCGGAAGCCCGAGCGAATGCAGCATCATGCCGAGCCCCGTTACTGCGTTGCAGGTCAGAGGGCCGCCCGGTGAAGGCACAACGATGAACGAGCCGGGGACGCCGCTGCTATCCTCGATTAGATCGAGCTTTACCTCGCCAGCGGGGATACTCGACTTCATCTGCCCGACGTACTCGGTGCAAACGCAAGTCGGGCTTGTATCCTGCTTGTCGCCATTGGCGCATGTGTATGTTCCCGGGGGGAGGAGCGAGCAGTCCGCCTGCACGGTTTGGTTTGATACAGTCGCAGGTTTCTTCGGAACCATCGCTCCGCCGGCGAAACCACTAAAGTTCGTGATTCCGGCGAGCGGCGAAGCCCCATTGGCGATCGCGGCTGTTGCGACGGCGAGCAACGTCGAGGCCGCAAACAGGAACAAAAACTTTACTTGCTTCATGAGACTGCCCCCTCTCCGAAGCGGATTCCCCCATTAGATTTCGCCTTCCAGATAGAAAGGAAAAGTAAAAAGCTCTGTAGCGGTAAAACATTGCTCTGTCAAACTCTTTCTGTAGTGCATTTTTTCGAAGCCGCAGGGAGTCAGGCGCGGTGAATGTCGATAGTGAGCTGGCCACCTGAAACAGGGGAAGCCTACTTCAGCTTGCGGCCGCTTCGGCGCTTGGAGCGCAGCGTTTCATAGCCACCCTCGGCAACCCATCGAGTCTGGCTCGCAATACCGCTCAGGATGTCCACTTCGCGCGCGGCAAGCCCGCTTCGACCGAAGATGGCGCGCAGCGCGAACATGATATGTTCGGGATTGTTTTCGGGCAGAAACCCGATCGCCAAAAGCGCGTCCTTCATCCGCTCGAGCATCGCTTCAACATCAGCGACCGGGGCGAGCTCGGGCGCGGCGGTCGGCGTAATCGCGCTCTCGCGCATCGCCATCATCAATTCGTAAGCGACCAGGAGCACGGCCTGCGACAGGTTGAGCGACGGGTAATCGGGTCCGGTTTGAATTGTCACCAGATGCTGGCAGAGCTTGATTTCGCGGTTGGTAAGGCCGGTGTCCTCGGGTCCGAAGACGAATGCGATTCGATTCGCGGCCGAGAGCGCGAGCAGTTCGGCAACGCTTGCGCGAAGCGGCCGCACCGAAGAACGATAGAGCCCCTGGCGGCAGGTTGTGCCGACGCTGAGCGTGCAGTCTTCGAGCGCCTGTGAAAGGCTCGCAAAGACCCGTGCGCGTTGGAGCACCTCGCGCCCATGCACCGCCATCGCGAGCGCCTCGCGCGCGGCGGGCGACGCCTCGGGCGCGACCAGGCGCAGCTCGGCGAAGCCCATGTTGGCCAACGCGCGCGCGGCGGCGCCGATGTTGCCGGGGGACTTGGGCCGCACCAGCACGAAAACGAATCCGTCAGCCGCTGACATTTCCGGAGCAGGTTTCTTTTCCATCGTGGCGCGGCAATATAAATAGCGAATGATGCCCGTCGAAGGCGACGCGGGAGTCACTTCATGAAGATTGTCTCGTTCGGCGACGTACATATGGCGACGCGCAATCTCGCCCGGATGGACGAGGTGCTGCGCGACACCGATCTGATCATCGCGTCGGGCGACCTGACCAATTTCGGCGGCGTGGACGACGCGCGCAAGGTCATCGACGAGGTGCGCCGCGCGTGTCCCCGGGTGCTGGCGCTCGCCGGAAATCTCGATCAGCCGGAAGTCTTTCCCTGGCTTGAAGAGGAGGGAATCTCGCTGCACGGGCGGGGTATTGTACTCGACGGCGTCGGGATCTTCGGCTGCGGCGGGTCGAACGTCACGCCGTTTCGGACTCCGAGCGAGTTCACCGAAGAGGAAATCGCCGAGACGCTCAGGCGCGGATACGAGCAGGTCTGCGCAGTGCGTCCGCTGCTGATGGTCTGCCATACGCCGCCCTACGACACGAAGTGCGACCGTATCGTGAGCGGAAAGCCGGTCGGCTCTCCCGCCGCGCGCAAGTTTATCGAAGAGGTCAAGCCCGACGTGTGCATCTCGGGCCATATCCATGAATCGGCCGCGACCGACAGGATAGGACCGACCGTGGTGCTCAACGCGGGTCCGTTCAAGGGCGGCGGCTACATCGTGGTCGAGACGAAAGACAAGTCGCTCGACGCGCGCCTGGAGTTTCTTTAATGTTCCCGGTCTTTCGCGCGCCGGCCAGTCGGTCGGAATCTACGCGGGCAAGATCAAAAACGGCTGGCCGCTAATCCTCAGAAACGTCTTCAGGCTGTTAAGGCGCTTCAGTCCGATCGGATAGAATTGGTGATAGCGAGCGGCGCCGGCGGGTGCCCCGGATATCGACGCGGGTCGCAAAAAATGTTTTTCTCTCAGCGTTTTCTCCGGTGATCTGCCGAGATGGCCGCGCCGGAGGACTGGAATCCCGCAGGAATGGGGAAGCACTCGAAGCAATGCTCGAAGGCGTGCGCATGAGATTCGACCATGTGTCGATCGCGGTCCGTTCGATCGACCGCGCCTATGATTTTTTCAAGACCTATTTCCCGATACAGCTCAGGAACGAAAAACGCGCCGAGGAACAGGTCAGCGGAAGCTTCAACTGGCAGGATTTCTGGCTCGGCGGATTCGCAATCGAGATGATCGAGGGCCCGCCCGACCGTCCCGGCTTCGTGTCAAAATTCATCGAGCGACGCGGAGAGGGGATGCATCACCTGTCGGTCGAGGTTGACAACCTCGACGCGCTGGTCGCATCGCTCAAGCAAGACGGCGTGCGGGTGGTTGACGAGCAGTCCTTTCCCGACGGCTCCCGGACCGCCTTCATCTCGCCGCGTTCGGCCTTCGGCGTGCTCATCCAGTTCTGGGAGCATTCGGATAGCGCCAAACCGGCGCCGCCCGCCGACGGGCTCGCGCATTTCGATCACGTCTCCATCGCGGTCAAGGACATCAACCGCGCGATGGAGTTTTTCGCGCGCCACTTCGCGGCAAAAGTCGTCCGCGAGCCCCACCCGAGCAACAGCGAGGGTAACTTCATTATCGGCCAGATGGAAGCCGCGGGCTTCAAGCTTGAATTCCTGCAGAGTCCGGGGCCCGGCACCCGCAACGACTTCGTGGCCAGATTCATCGAACGCTACGGCGAAGGGATGCATCACATCTCGCTCGACCTCGCGCGGTTCGACGAGGCGCTTGCGAAACTCAAGGCCGGCGGCGTCAGGGTCGTCGACGAGAAGCGCAATTTCCGTGGCGAGCGCCAGTTCTTCATCTCCCCCACCTCGGCCTTCGGCGTACTTATCCAGGTGTGGGACGGGCTCGACGAATAGCGGCCGTTGGCGGTTGGCCGGGATGTTAAGGGCGATATTCTTCGACGCGGCCGGCACCCTGTTCGACGCGTGCGAACCGGTCGGCCATACTTACGCGCGAATCGCGCGCAAGCATGGCCTTAACGTAACGGATGAGGTAGTAACTGCGGGATTTCGGCGCGCGTTCGGTTCCTCGGGCGGGCTCGCCTTCGGTCCAGGACGCGAAGCCGCCGAGTTGAGGCGGCTCGAACGGGGATGGTGGCGCGAACTGGTCAAACGGAGTTTCACGGGTCTGGGCGAATTCGACGACTTTGACGCATTCTTCGACGAACTATTCGCCTACTTCGCCGAGCCGGCGCATTGGCAGCCGATGCCTGAAGCGCCGGAGGTGCTGTCGCGTCTAAAGCAAAGCGGACTCAAGCTCGGGGTGATCTCGAACTTTGACTATCGCCTGTACCCCATCCTGAAAGGCCTGGAACTCGACTCTTACTTCGACACGATAACCATCTCCTCCGAGGCCGGGTTTGCGAAGCCGGCGGGCGAGGTGTTCGCGCTCGCGATGGAGCGCCTCGGCGTTGAGGGCTCGGAAGCCGCGCACGTGGGCGATTCCGAGCACATGGACTTCGCCGGTGCGCGGAAGGCCGGGATGGCGGCGGTGCTGATCGATCCGGCGATGACGGCGCTCGAAGTCGCTGGGCGCGAGGGCCGAATTCCCTCACTTGCGTCCATTATCGATGTTGTGCAAGTACTCCGGTCTGCCTGACATTAGCTTGGGGAATCTTTCACGGGGCGGTGGGGCCCAGTGGAAGAAAAAGCTGCTTAGGGGTTTACAACGCAATGATGCCAGCTGCCAATCGGCACCGTCGGTATGTCGTCCCGCTTTTCCTTGTCAGTGTCGCGTTCCTTGCGGGCACGGCCCGGGCTCAGAGCCTTGCCCAGCTCAACCGCGAACTCGATTCGATCCAGCCGCAGATGAGTGAGGCGATGTCGAACATGTCCACCGCGAGCGAGGTGACCAGCCGCCTCGACGCCGCCGAAGCGATGTTCGCCAAGATCGCGGCCGAGGGCAAGGCCAACCACGCCCAGATCGCCGCCACTTACCAGCGGCTCGACGACATGCTCGGCAGCATCTACGCCACCTACAAGCAGAAGAAGAGCGACTGCATATCGAAGATCGACGCTGGCGGCCAGTGCGATTACAACACGCCCGAGGAGATCGAGCTTCGCGCTCTGTATCCGCTGTCGTGGCTTCGCTTCCAGGGCGCAACCAGCCTGTACAGCACTGATTCCACAAAGGCCAAAAAGCTGCTGACCGAGGCAATCAACGGATTCACCGAGAGCACGCTCGTCATTATCGATCCCAACCTGATACGCGAAAACCTGCTCGGCCGCGCCTTCTGCGAACGCGAACTCGGGAAATACGACAAGACCCAGTACAAGAACGCGATCGCCGACTTCAACCAGATTATCAATGCCGGACCGAACACCCCTCAGTATCGCGCGGCGGAGCAGGGACTTGCGACGACTTATGCCGCGATGGGCGAGATGGACAAGGCCGCCCAGCTTACGAGCAAACTCGCGGCCGGCGCGACCGGCGGCCAGAAGTCGGGGATGGAGATGTTCAGGCTGCAGAGCCTGTTCAAGGCCGAAGCGGCCGCCAACAACGCCGCCAAGAAAGCCCAATATCGCAGCCAGGCCGTTTCGCTGATGAAGTCGATGGAGGGGAACAAGGCGAGCTGGGGCGTGGCGATCGCCGCGGTCAAGCAGTACGTGCGCGACCCGGTCGCCGAATTCGGCCACTCCTCGGATCCGTTCGAGATGTGGCTGCTGGCCAACGTCCTGTACGCAAAGAAGGACGCGCCGGGGGCGGCGAAGTATTATCTTGCCGCGGCCCGGACCGGCAAGTATCCGCAGGGTTACAAGTACGCCGCCGATATCTACTACAACAACAAGCGCCTCGACCTGTTCTCGCAGATTATCAACGAGATGGCGGCCCATCCGGGCGGCCCAGACGCGCAGTGGGCTTCCTACGAACGCTACAAGCTCCCGCGCATGCAATGGGAACAGGGCGGGATGAAGAATCCGAAGCTCGAGAGCCAGTGGGTCGCGGCCGCCCAGGACTATATCAAGCGCTATCCAAAGGGCACTTACGCCGACGAGATCAACTTCCGCCTCGGCGAGCGTCTCCAGTACGAGAAGAATTACGCCGAGGCCGCCAATTACTACAAGGAAGTCACCGGCAATTCCGACTGGAGTTTCGGCGCGAAGTTCAACCAGGCGACCTGCGACTATATGGCGCTGCTCGAGGCCAGCAAGGCGTCCAAGAAAGGTCCGCCGCCCAATGTCGCGCAGATTCGCAACGACACTATCAGCCTTCTCGACCAGACCATCAAGATGTCGCCCGAGGCGCTCAAGCGCGCGGGCACTCCGGCGCGCAAGAAGTACGTGCATGAGACCACCGGCGCCGCCATCTACATGCTCGCCGGATTGCTCGAACAGGAACCGAAGCAGAATGCCGAGCGGATTGCCTCGCTGCTCGACGGCTACGAATCGAACTATCCGTCGATGAGCAGCCATTTCAAAGACGTCTTCCAATGGCGCGTGGCCGCGCTCACCCAGCTCGGCAAATATGCCGAACTCGAAAAGCAGGTCAGCGAGTTCGTGGAGCGCAGCAAGGGCACCGACGAGAACAACGACCTGATCAAGGTCATTGGCCTCAACTTTTGGAAGGACGGCCAGGTCAAGAAGGCCGCCGGCAACGAGAACGGCTTCAAGCAGGACGCGAAGCTTACGCTTGCCGCCTACAAGTTCTTCGAGCAGGGCGTCGAGCAGGACAAGATGCAGGCGCGGAACCTGACCGGAACGCTTTCGATTCTCGGACAGGCGTACATCGCGCTCGGCAATGTGCCCAAGGCCAAAGCCATCTTCGACCAGGTCGTCAAGGCCGATCCCGGCTCGCCCGACGCCAACGCGGGGCTGGCCCGTATCGCGCAGGCGCGCAAAGATTACAAGGACGCGGTCAATCTCTGGACCAACGTCGAGGCGACCGCGGCCGAATCGGATAACCTGTGGTATGAAGCGAAGTATAATCTCGCGCAGATTTACGTGATCCAGGGCAACGTGCCCGCGGCCTGCGCGAAGCTTGCCCAGACCCGCGCACAGCATCCGAGTCTCGGCACGCCCGAGATCCGCGCGCGATGGGACGCGCTGCAGCGCAAGGAGTGCCTCGATCGCAAGTAGTCGCACGGGAGTTGAGGAATCGGGATGTTGAAACGGATCCATCATGTCGGCGTGGTCGTGCCGAACCTCGAAGAGGGCCTGCGATTCTGGCGCGACTGTCTCGGCCTTGAGTTCAAGAAGTCGGCCACGATCGCCGACCAGGGCGTGCGCGCCGCGCTGCTCGACGCGGGCGGCAGCGAGATCGAGCTGCTCGAACCGCTAAGCCCTGACAACGGCGTGGGCAAGTTTCTCGCGCGGCGCGGCGGCGGGCTTCATCACGTATGCTTCGAGAGCGACGCCGTCTCGGCGGATATCGAAGAAGCCCGCATCAAGGGTATCCAGTTGATCGATCAAAAGCCCCGCAAAGGACTCGCCGGAATGATCTGCTTTCTGCATCCCAAGGCGACCCGCGGCGTTCTGGTCGAGTACGCGGAACCAATCGAGGAGTGACGATTGACATGCCGATTTACGAATACCGATGCGTCAAGTGCGACGTTCACTTCGAAGCGCTGGTGCGCCCCGGCCGCGACGACGCCGAGTGCCCGCGATGCGGCGGCACGAGGCTCAGCCGGGAGATGTCAACTTTCGCGGCGCGCTCGGCAAGCGGCAACGACTCGGCGGCGGCCGAGCAGGCGGTTTGCTCGAACGGGCTTGCGGGAAGTTCGGCGGGAGTATGCTGCGGCGGCGCATGCGGCTGCCGGTAGCGCGCGCACGCCTGTAAACCTAACCAAACGACGGCGCTGGCGACGGGTTTGCGGAACGCCGTTGCGATTTTTTGGTCGCCCCGGTATCCGGGATAATCCGCCGCCCTGCGGTTGAAACTCAGCTCTCCTCGCGGCGGGCGAACTCTTCCTTGGCGGCTTTCAGCAGTTCCGGCTCGGTCAGCAGGTCGTAGGCCGTCATCGCAAGCGCCTTTCCGACCCGGAGCATCGCCGCATACCCGTACTCCGAGTCCGCATGGGCGACGAAGGCGTTTTCATGCGGGCGGGCGGCGCCGCGCGGGGCGGCTTGGAATACCGGATGGATCGCCGGTATCGCGTGGCTCACGTCGCCCATGTCGGTGCTTCCGGCGGGGGCGTCGAGCGGCGCTTCCGGAGACGGCGTGCCGAGCGTGGCGCTATGCGCCGCGTAGCGCGCCGCGATCGCGCGGTTCGGAATCATGTTCTTGTAGTACATGAAAATGTCATGTTCGACGCGCGTGCCGGTCGCGAGCGCGGCCGCCTCGGCGCATCTGATGACCCGGTTGGCGATTTCATCGCAGTATCCGCTGGTTGCGGCGCGCGCCAGGAACTCGCAGGCGGCGCGTTCGGGCACGATATTCACGGCCTGGCCGCCGTCGGTGATGATGCCGTGGATGCGCGCGCCGTCGCGCACGTGAAGGCGCATCGAGTCGATGCTCTGGAACGTCTGGATGACCGCGGAAAGCGCGCTTGCGCCGTTCCACGGCGAATAAGCCGCGTGCGCGGCCGTGCCGTGGAAGTTGAAGCGAATCCCCTTGACCGCAAGCGCGTACGCGACCGACGCCTCGGCATCCGCCGGATGCGCCATCATCGCGGCCTCCACGCCTTTGAATGCGCCGCGTTCGAGCAGGATTATTTTTCCGCCGCCGCCCTCTTCGGCGGGTGTGCCGAGAAAGATGATTCGGCCGGGAAGCTTCTTCGCGCCTTTGGCAAGCCCCGCGACCGCCGACAACGCCGCACCGGCGATCAGGTTGTGGCCGCACGAATGGCCGTTGGGCAGCGCGTCGTACTCGGCAAGGATCGCGACCGCCGGGCCATCCGACGCGCCGAACTCGGCGCGAAACGCGGTTTCGAGTCCGCCGACTCCGGTTTCGACCTTGAGTTCGAGCTCGCGCGCGGCGTCGGAGAGAAGCCGTGCGGCGAAGCGCTCCTCGAAGAGCGGTTCCGGATGCTCGTGGATTTGATGACTGAGCGCGACGACCTTTTCGCGGTAGTCGTCTATCGCCCGGCAGATTCCGCTATGCGCGACCATGTCGATTTCCCCCGACCTGCGCAAATAGCATCCGGAGCGGATTTTATCCACGGCGCGAAAGGCGCGCGGTTTCGACGCCGGTGCCGCGCGGAGCACCCAACCTACTGCGGCGGGATGACCAGCGCGACGGAGCATCGCGTGCGCGCGAGGATCTGGCGCACTTTGGGGCCGAAATACAGGCGCTGCTCCGAGCTTCGATAGAGCACGCCCATCACAAGCAGGTCGTAGCCGTCCTCGCGCGCGGTCGCGACGATGACATCTTCGGCCCGCTTTCCGGCCGCGATTCTTGGTTCGACATGGACGCCAAGTTGTCTTCCGAGGAGTTCGATCTCCTCGACGAACTCGCGGCCCTCGTCGGCGGGACGGTTTTTCAGACCCGGCCCAGTCGAGCGCTCACGCACGTGAAGGGCGGTAAGTTGCGCGTTGAACGCGCGCGCGTACTGCATCGCGACTGCGGCGCCTACTCGCGCAAAAGCGGCTCCGGTTACAGGCGCCAGGATTCGCTTGAACGGAACCGGCGCCTCGGAGCTGCGCAAGATTATGACCGGTGCGTGAGCATTGAAGACGAGTTCGCGAAGAACGTCGCCGCCGATTTCGTCGTACCCGCGCTCGTGCGAGGCGCCGGCGAAAATCGCGTCGTAGCCGCGCTCGGACTCCTGCACAATCGCCTCGGCGATTGAGTCGGCGACGCCGAAACGCTGCTGAACATTGGGTACTCCCGACTGGGTGCAGATGCCCTTGATACGTTCGAAGCGCTCGGCGAATGCTTCCCTCCGCGTCGTTCACCCGTGACCGAAGCGTGGAAGACGGTGATGCTCGCGTCGGGATTGTTCGCGAAGGCCGAGGCGATATGGGCTGCCAGGTCGGCGTGAGGGCCGCCGCCGCTCAGCACCAGGAGCTTTATGCCCTCGCGGACGAGCGGCAGGCGGCCGAGCAGCCGGTCGCGCTCCATCCGCTCGGATTCGCCCGGCGTGTATTCGATTCCGCGCAACGACCAGTTGAGCAGCGGTGGTGCCATCAGCGAGGTCGCAATCGCGACCAGCACGATGATCGTGTAGGTCGCCGGCGTTAGCACGCCGAGGCTGAGCCCGAGCAGCGCAACGATGATCCCGACGCCGCCGCGCGCGTTCATTCCTATTGCAACCGAGACCGCCTCGCTCCAGCGAAGACCCGTGAAGATACCGCCGAGACTGCATCCGATGAGCTTGCTGGCGCATGCCACCGCGAGCACCACGAACAGCGCGAGGGGATCCCTCAGCGCGGACAGGTCGGTCCGTAATCCTGAGTACGCAAAGAACAACGGCGCCATCAGGCCGAGCGAGATGCCCCCGATTTCCTCCAGGTCGCTTTTTCGCAGACGCGCCGAATTTCCCACCATCATCCCGGCAACGAAAGCGCCGAACACTGCGTGAAGGCCGATAGCCTGCGTAATGATGGCGAACAGCAGAGCCATGCATACGATGGCGGTCAGCTTTGCGTGCTCGACGTAGATACGGTCGTCGACCCATCGGAGAAACCACGCTGTCACGCGAAAGCCTACGAAGTAGCAGAAGCCGACGAACAACGCCGCTTCAGCGACGAAGAGGCTCACCGAGGCGAAACCGATTACGCCTCGGGTAGCAAGTCCGGCGATGACTGAGAGCATCAGCCATCCGAGCGAGTCGTCCACGATTCCCGCGGCGAGAATGGTAAGTCCAAGCTCGCGGGCCATCAGCCCGAAGTCGATAAGGATTTTTGCGATCACCGGGACCGCTGACACGGACAGGGCGACCGCCAGGAACAGTGCAAAGATGGGGCGCTGGTCGGACGCGGCAAGATAACGCTCCGGTGCGAACCATCCCAGCAGAAATCCGCTTGGAAACGGAATCAGGATACCCATCGCGGAGATTATCGGAGCGCGCGTTCCGGCCTGGCGAAGCACCTGCAGGTCAATCTCCAGCCCGATATAAAGCAGCAGCAGGATCGCACCGAACCACGCGAACGCTTCGAGCAGATGGCTCACCGTCGGATTGGCCGGAAAGATGAAGGCGTAGGCTGCGGGCCAGAACGCGCCCAAGATCGAGGGGCCGAGCACGATTCCCGCCAGCAATTCGCCGATAACGGGCGCCTGCCCGAACCGCTTCATCACTTCGGCAAGCGCACGAGCGGTCGCGAGCAGGACCGCGACCTGCAGGAGGAAACCAAGTAGCTGCGATTCCGTAAGCGGAGGCATGGCGTGGTTGCTCGGGGTCAATCAGGCGCAAGCCGAATTCATCTCAGGGCTTCAAGGAATCGCGCAAGCGACGAGCCGCCGCGTGCGTGTGCGCGACGCGATGGAGAGGAGGGCCATGAACATGCGAATTTCATGCGATTTTCCCTGGGCGCTGGTCTCTCGAAGCGGGCAAATCCTTGAACATTTGGAAGTGCGGCCGGGAACAAGCGAACCTGACAGGCGCGCGCGACCGATGTTATGACGCCTGCTCGGCGCGGCGCGCGACGGTGCGGAAACGCGGTCCTTCGGGCGCGCTCTCCATCGAGATGGTTATCTCGATCGGAAACTCGCGGCCCTCGCGGTCGATCGCGACGATCTCCATGGTCTTGCCGATAAAGGCTCCGCCCTGGCCGGTCGTGGCAAATCGACTCAGCCCGGCGTCGTGAGCCGCGCGAAAGCGTTCGGGGATGATCAATTTTGACAGCCGCGCGCCTATCGCCTGGCCCCTTGACCATCCGAAAACCGCCTCGGCGCCCGGGCTCCAGTCGACGACCATCCCGTTTCGGTCCATAACCAGAAAAGCGGTTGAATTCTTCTCGGCGCTTGGCACGATGATATGCTCCTTGATTCGGCGTCCGCGAAATCGGCGCCAACTCCATCGGCTGGCAAGGCATGAGAATGTTAAGCCTGGTGCCGATGCGGCTCAACCACGAGAGCAGGCTTGGACAATCGCGATTATCCCCAGTTTCAGAGGATATTTTCGCGATGAAACAGGACGTCGGAGCGGACGTCTAATAAAATAGAAAAGAGAATCTTCTCCCTGCGTTCATCGGGGCCTGCTTGCCCGGTCGAATGGCAAGTAGGAATATCAGAGCGGAGGAGGCTGATACCGATTTTGGCCAACACCCGATTTTTCCGGGGCGCGCTCGGGGCGATGCTCCTTGTTTTCGCGATCGCCGTCGGGCTTGGCGGTGTCGCTAAAGCCCAGCAGCAGGGCGGTCCGCAGATAACCATTCCCCAGAATCAGGGCGGAGGCACGACGCTGGAACTTCCGCGGGTTCCGCAGAGCCAGCAGACCTTCAAAATTCCGCCTCAAACCGCACAACCGCCGGAGCAGGAACTGGTCATACCCTCACAGCAACTGCGGACTCAGCCCGGCTACGAGCAGGTCACGGTGACGGTCACCAACCAGCTTGGCAGGTATGTCACCGGGCTCAACAAGGACGACTTCCGGTTGTACGTTAACGGACGCCAAGTTCCGATATCTTTCTTTCGCCAGGACCTGAATACGCCTGTTTCGGTCGGTATCATTGTCGATACCTCGGGCAGCATGCAGCCGAAACTGCCGCAGGCGCGGCTTGCGATAACCGAGTTTCTGAACGACCTCAACCCGCGCGACGACGTATTTCTGTTCGCGTTCGCCGCGCGCCCGTTTCTGCTCCAGCCGTTTACCACCGACCATGCGCTGGTGATGCAGCGTCTGGCATTGCTTCACGCCTATGGGCAGACCGCTCTGTTCGACGCGGTGCTTGACGGGCTCCGGATGGTGCAGCGCGGACGCTACGACAAAAAGGCGCTGCTGGTCATCACGGACGGAATGGACAACGTGAGCACTCATTCGGTTGGCGACGTGATCGCGGCGGCGCAGCGCGAAGGCGTGTTGATTTATTCGATCGGAATCGGCGATCCGAACAGCAGTTCGATGCCTGGGCTCATGATCGGCCCGTTTGTTATTGGCGGCGGCGGCTACGACCAGGTGGACGCCAGGACTCTTACCACGCTTTCCACCGAAACCGGCGCCAGAACCTTCATCATCCGCCAGATCGGCGACGGCGCAAAGCTGCGCCAGGCCTGCGCCGATATCAGCAACGAGCTACGCGAGCAGTACACGGTTGGCTTCGTCGCGCCCGACGCGAGCGCGGGCGGTTACCGGAACCTCAGGGTCGACGTGCCAGGCCATCCGGGCGTGTCGGTCCGGGTGCGCAAAGGCGTCGAGGTTGGGTCGCGGGGATGGAATGGTTCGCCGTCCGCGTATGGCGAAGCGGGCGGCGCCAGCCCATCCGCTTTTCCGTAAGCGGGGCAAAGCGAGTCGACTCGGCCCGCGACGGGCAACCGGCGGTTTTCAGATCGGA
>JAKAVC010000152.1 GCA_021817345.1 Deltaproteobacteria bacterium
TCCATCGGCGGCCTCGAACACGTCGAACGGGCAGAGAAACGATACGCCGTTACCCTCGGGTTTCGGAACATCATTGAAGTACGAGTACTGGTAAACGATTCGCTCGCAGAGCGCGAGTACCCCGTCGTACATCGCGACGTCGACGAACTGGCCCTCGCCGGTGCGCTCCGCGTGCCTGACGGCCGCGAGCACTCCGAGCGCAAGGAACATCGCGGGCACGATATCGCCGACACCCGCGCCGACCTTGGTCGGACGCTCAGGCTGAAGACCCGTGATTCCCATCAGCCCGCCCATCGCCTGCGCGACAACGTCGAACGCGGGCCAATCAGCGTATGGACTCTCGCCGCTTCTCGGATCGCCGAAGCCGCGCACCGTCGCATAGACCAGTTTCGGATTGATCTCGCGAAGCGTCTCGTAGGAGAGCCCGAGCCGATCCATCACGCCCGCGCGGAAATTCTCGACCAGCACGTCGGCGCCGCGCACGAGACGTTTTACGATCTCGCGCCCCTCGTCGGATTTGAGATCCACCGCGATACTGCGCTTGTTGCGGTTGACGCTCTGAAAGTACGCGCCGTAAACACGCAGCCGATCGTCGGCGGGGTAGGGCCCCACCTTGCGCGTCATGTCGCCGCCGAGCGATTCGACCTTGAGCACGTCGGCGCCCAGGTCGGCGAGGATCATCGTGCAATATGGTCCCGCGAGCGCCTGCGTCAGGTCGATTACCTTGAGCCCCGCCAGCGCGCCGTTGTTTTGCGAGGCCTTCACGCGCTCTCCGTCGCGCCGCGCCGCTTGACCATCACGCGCCGCTCGGCCTCGAACACCAGTTGGTCGCGCTGGTTGAGTCCCCAATGACGAAACACGACTTCGCCCGCGTCGGGCCGGGCCGAATCGCGCTTTTCGAGCACTTCGCTGAAGGCGTACAGCGTGTCGCCGTGCAGCACCGGCGTTTTGAAACGCACCTTGTTGAGCCCCAGTTCCATCAGCGCGTTCTCGCCCGTGTCCTGCATCGCAAGCCCGATCACGAGCGAGGCGGTCACACCGCCGAATGTAATGCGATGCTTGAAGGGCGAGCGCTCCATCAGATGCTCGTTGAAATGGCCTTGCGCGGTGTTCATCACGAGATTGGTGATCAGCACATTGTCGATTTCGCCGACGGTCTTGCCGCGCGCGTGCTCGTACACGTCGCCGACGTTGAAATCCTCGAAGTAGTTGGAGCCTCCGGTAAGCGATTGCGGCCTCGGCTTCATCGTTTTCCTCCTTTGCCGGGGCGGCCGAGCAGATGGTCGGAGATGATGCGGAGCTGGATCTCCGAGGTGCCTTCGAAAATCTTGGTGAGCCGCGCGTCGCGCCAGTAGCGCTCGAGCGGAAAGTCTTTCGTGTAGCCGTAGCCGCCGTGAATCTGCAGCGCCTGGCTGGTCACGCGCTCGGCCATCTCGCTCGCGAACCATTTCACCATCGCGGCTTCCTTGTCGCATCGGCGATGGCCGTCGACTTCGGTGGCAACGTGATACATCAACTGGCGCGCGGCCTCGATCTCGGTCGCCATCTCGGCCAGCTTGAAGCGAATCGCCTGGAATTCCGCGATCTCGCGCCCGAATTGAACGCGCCGATGCGCGTAGGTGAGCGCGTCTTCCAGTCCGCCGCGGGCAAGGCCGATCGCGCGCGCGGCCGTATGCACCCGGGCGACCTCAAGACCGCTCATGGCGCTGCGAAATCCCGTGCCGCTGCCGCCCAAAAGTGCGGAGGCGGGCAGGCGCAGGCCGTCGAAATGCAGTTCCCACGTTTTCCATCCGAAGTATCCGATTTTGCGGATCGGCGTGCCCGTCAACCCGGGCGGAAATTTTCCGCGTTCCTTGAGGATGAGGAACCTGCTGATACCGGCGTAGCGGCGCTCGGGATCGGGCGGCTCGCTGCGCGCGAACAGGATGATGAAGTCGGCGCCATCGGCGAATGTGCACCAGGTTTTGGCGCCGTTTATCACCCACTCGTCGCCTTCGCGGGTCGCGCGGCACGAGATGTTCGCGACGTCCGAGCCGGCGTCGGGCTCGCTCAGCGAGAACGCGCCGAGAAATTCGCCGCGCGCCATCCGCGGCAGATACTCGCGCCGCTGCTCCTCGGTGAAGCCGCCGCCGAGACCGTTGCCGCGCGCGATTATGCTCGCGACGCTCATCCACGCACGCGCCAGTTCCTCGGTGACGAGCGCATACTCGAACACGCCCAGCCCGAGCCCGCCGTACTCCTCGGGGATGATGATTCCGAAATAGCCCAGGTCGGCCATCTTGCGCCGGAGATCCATCGGGATGTCGCCCTGGACCGGATCGAGCTGGTTGGCAACGGGCAGCACTTCGTTCATCGCGAAGTCGCGCGCGCTCTGCTGGATCATCAGCCGTTCTTCGGTCATGTAGCTCATCGGGCAGGGCCTCGCTTGTTGACGAAGTTGGTGCGGCGGAAATCGATCACCCGCTCGCCGCCGCTGTTGAAACCCTCGGTGTGCCAGGTGACGACTCCACTCTCGGGCCGGCTCGAGGATTCGCGCCGATCGACCACGGTGCTGCGGGCCGTCAGCGTATCGCCCGGATAGACCGGCTTGTGAAAGGTGAGATCGTCGACGCCGAGAAACAGTCCGCCGCCCTCGCTCAGATCTTCGACCGAAAGTCCGAACACGACCAGAAAGACGAGATTAGGGTTTACGACGACGCCGCGATGGCCGTTGGCGCGCGCGTAGTCGGCGTTGAAGTAAAGCGGGTTGTACGAGAGCGTGAGCGTGCTGAAGAGGCTGTTGTCGCCCTCGTTGATCGTTCTGCCCCAATGATGCTCGAAGACGCGGCCCGGCTCGAAATCCTCGTAGCAATGGCCCTTGGGAAGTTTCCGGGCGCGTGCCCGGAGTTCTTCATTCATCGCGTGTCCACTCTCCCCTTAAGTTTCATGCGGCGACATTTCGCGATCAGGCGAGCAGCGCGGTCAGGCGTTCGAGTCTTTCGAGTTGCTCGACCTTCCACAGCATCTCGAGCGCCTGGCCGGCGGCTTTTTCCGGACGTCGCGCAAAGTTAAAGCAATCGTTGAATTTGTCGGCGATCTCATCGTCGCTGAGCGGATTTGCCGCGGTCCCGCGCGGTTCCGCGACTTCCTCTACGATTTTCCCGCCGTCCCTGCGCTCGACGGTTAATCGAGCGAAGGTCGCGCGGGTCCCTTCCTCGACCGCGACGTCGTGCTTTGCGGGAGTAACCTTTTCCAGGAGCGCGCGCGCCTCCGGCCGGCGCACCATCTCGTCCGTGAAGGTGGCCAGCGCGACCTTGCGATCGATAAACGCCGCGGCGAGCGCGTATTCGAGGCTGAACTTGCCTTCGAGGCCGGTCTTAGGGCGATGATGAATCAGGGGCGAGAGAAAGAACGGGCTTAGCTCCGCCCGAATCGAAGCGATATCGGCGGGGCGCAGGTCGAACCGTTTCACGAGCGAAAGCGCCGCATCGATGCTCGCGTGCGTGCAGTAGCAACAGGGATACTTTTTGACGCTCAGTCCCGGACGCTCAAGCGTCCATCCTTCCATGTTTGCGACAGCTTTTTCCGGCTCGCACGGTCCCGCCGCATAGACCGCGAAGTATCCAAGCGGCGATTCGAGGATCGCGGGATCCGCCGTGAAACCCGCGCGCGCCAGCCTGACCGCGGTAATGCCCGACCATGCCGCGTGTCCCGGATGAAACGGCTTGGTCATCGTGCCGAAATTTCGCCTGAGTCCCGCGGCCTGCGAAGCCGCGATACCAAAGGCGCGCGCCGTTTCCTGCGCGTCGAGACGGTAGGCCCTGGCCGCGGCCGCCGCCGCGCCGAGCACGCCCAATGTCGAAGTCGAATGCCATCCGAGCAGGTAATGGCTTTCGCCGAAGGCGCGCATCACTTTGGTTTCGACCTCGACGCCGGTCGCGTACGCGGTGAGGAGATCGCGCCCGTCGCCGCCTTCATCCTCGACCGAGGCGAGCGCGGCGAAAACCACCGGCACGCTCGGATGTCCCACGGTGTTGACGTCGTCGTAATCGAGCGCGTGGCCGGCGATCGCGTTCACCATCGCGGCGGCCTGCGGCGGAAGCTTGAGGTTGGCGCCATCGGCGGGCGCTATCACGGTTGCGGCGGGGCGACCGCCGTCCTCGCGCGCAAGCTTCGAGGCGATACTCGCGGCGGGCTCGATACTGCCGGCGACGGCGCATCCGATCGTATCGATCAGCGCGCGGCGGGCAATTTTGCGGACCGGCTCGGGAATCCGCTCATAGGTCATCTCGGCGACGTAATTGGCCAACGCACGGGTTATTTCCATCGATTTTCTCCGAGCGAATGAAATCGCGGATGCTTCAAGCCCATTTTCGAGCCAGAATCAGGCAGAACGAGCCGGCTTTTCAAGAGCCTGGGATTAGCGTTCGGCGAGTTCATCTACATTTCAACCTCGTTAGTTCAAGAGCAGGGTTTTGGCAAATGAAATAAAACGCCCGCTGGAATCCGCGCATCGCGTAACGCCGGGTCGCGTGTCGCCGGGCGCTCGCCCGGAGCAAATGGTGCTGCTCACGGGCGCGAGCGGATATGTTGGCGGACGGCTGCTGAAGCATCTGCAGGCCCGCGGAGTGCGGATACGATGCCTCGCGCGCAAGCCCGAGTTCATGCGTGGCCGAGTCGACTCCGGCGTTGAGATCGTGCGGGGCGACGTTCTCGACGAGCCGAGCCTCGTCGAAGCTTTGCGCGGCGTGGACACCGCCTATTACCTGGTGCATGCGATGGGCGAGCCGTCGGGGTTCGAAGAGATCGATCGGCGCGGCGCGGAAAATTTCGCCTCCGCGGCGCGCCGGGCGGCGATCCGCCGGATAATCTATCTCGGAGGATTGGGCGAAAGCGCCTCGGATCTCTCACCGCATCTCCGTAGCCGCCACGAAGTCGGCGAGATCCTGCGCTCGTCGGGCGTACAGGTAATCGAGTTTCGCGCCTCGGTGATAATCGGCTCGGGCAGCCTCTCCTTCGAGATGATTCGCGCGCTGGTCGAGCGGTTGCCGGTGATGATCACGCCCCGATGGGTCGCGATAAGAACGCAGCCGATCGCGATAAACGAGGTGCTGGAGTATCTGACCGAGGCGCTGACGATTGCGCTCGACGGCAACCGCGTCTTCGAGATCGGTGGCGCCGACGTCGTATCGTACGGCGACATGATGCGCGAATACGCGCGCCAGCGCGGGCTGCGCCGCTTCCTGCTGCCGGTTCCCGTTCTAACGCCGCGGCTTTCGAGCCTGTGGCTTGGGTTGGTGACGCCGCTCTATGCGCGCGTCGGCCGCAAGCTCATCGACAGTATCCGTCATGCAACCGTGGTGCACGACGATTCGGCGCGGCGGGTTTTCGCAATCACGCCGACCGGAGTGCGCGGCGCGATAGCCAGCGCGCTCAGCAACGAGGACAGTCAGTTTGCCGAAACCCGATGGTCCGACGCGCTTTCGTCGGCTGGGATCCATGAGGATACGGAAAGCATCAGAACGGGAAGCCGGATCGTTGACTCGCGCGCGACAAGGGTTGACGTTGCTCCCGAGAAGGCGTTCGCGCCGATAGCGCGGTTGGGCGGAGCGAGAGGATGGCCTTACGACTGGCTGTGGCGTCTGCGCGGGATCATCGACCTGCTCGTCGGAGGCGCCGGGATGAGGCGTGGGCGGCGCGATCCGGAGAACCTTCGGGTTGGCGACACGCTCGATTGCTGGCGTGTCGAGCGATACGAGCCTGATGCGAAACTCACGCTTGCCGCTGAAATGAGATTGCCGGGGCGCGCGTGGCTCGATTTCGAAGTCGAGCGCGACGGCGACGGCTCGATTATCCGCCAGACCGCGATCTTCGATCCGCGCGGGCTCTTCGGTCTTGCCTACTGGTACCTTAGCTACCCGCTGCATCGCATTATATTTGCCGCGATGCTGCGCGGGATTGCCGAGGAGGCGGTTGCCGAGGCGAGGGAGTTGCGATAACAGCCCGCGTTTCAGCCGCGTGTCATCCGGGCGATTGGGAGTTCGCGACCGTCCGCGTGGGGGGTGTTGCGGGGCCGCGCGACCATGAATGACCGGTCGTCTTATTCTTGGCCGTAACTGAAACCCTTGCGGCTATTTGTAGAATGTCTCGGCGATTCGCCGCTGATGCTCGGCGACCTTCTCCGCGCTGACGAACACCGCCGGCGCCGCAAGCGTCATCGAGTCCGCCGTTTCCCAGATCTTCTCGACGCGCTCGCGCACTTCGTCGCGCGTGCCCGCGACGGCGAACATCGCAACCATCTCGTCGGGGATCGCCTTTAGCATCGCGGCCGTGTCGCCGCGCGAGGCGGCCTGGAAAGCGGCGCGCGCCTCGGCTCCGAAGCCGTGCGCGGCGAAATATTTCTCGTACTGATGCATCGAGGCGTAAAAGGCGACCGTGCCGCGCGCGTCATCGAGCGCCTGCTTTCGGTTCTCGTCGATTGCGACCCAGGACCACACGTTGAGATCGAACTCCGAGCGCTTGCGGCCGACCTTCTTCAGCGACTCTTCGAGATTCGTCTTCACCTCGTTTTCGATCCATCGCGCCGACCAGATTGGGTGGCCCGGCAGGCCGTCGGCGATCTCCCCGGCAAGCCGCACGGCGTTTTCGAACACCGCGGGCAGATAGATCGGAATCCGATCGCGCACCGGAGGCGTGAGAGTCCGAAATCCCGTCAGGTCGAGCTTGTGATATTCGCCTTCGATTTTGCCGAGCTGGCCGCTATGGGCGCCGGCGATTATGTGGCGCACGATACGGACGACTTCGCGCAGATGGGCGATCGGTTTGCCGTAGGTCACGCCATGCCAGCTCTCGTTCCACCACCTGAGGCTGGTTCCGAGCCCGAGCACCATCCGGCCGCCGCTCATCGTGTCGATATCGATTGCGCTGAGCGCCGTTTCGAGCGGGCTTCGCGTGAAAGCGAGGGCGACGCCGGTTCCGAGTTTGACCCGCTTCGTCGCCATCGCAAGCGCGCCAAGGGGAACAAATGGAGGACCGTAGAGCTGGACGCACCAGATACCCTCGAGGTGCGCGGCTTCGCATCCTGCCGCGATATTCGCCATCGTCGCGGCATCGGCGACCATACACAGTCCCCAGTAACGGCGCTCTCCATTCATTCGACAGTTCCTTTCGGCCGCGCAAATCTTCGAGCGGTATCCTTTTAGCACACGGCGCCGTCAGGCGCATCGCCGCGACGCGCGCAAGGAGCGTGCATGTTGGAAAGCTCGTCGAACTGCCAGGACGCAGCGTGGCGCGCCGCTCTACTCACACGACGAATCCTTCATCCATCTTTTTCCCGTCGCCAACCCACACAGTATCGAAAGCGGCATTATGGCGCGGAAGGCGCCATAGTTTGGCTCCTTAGGTTGCATATCGCGCGCCGAGCGCATCGCGCAGTCGGCGGGCGCTATGCGTCGCTCGCCCATCATCGCCGCGTCAGTTCAACGTGATTTCTCCGACTCTGCGAACAAATCCGCATTTACCACTGGCCTTGGCACACAAGCTGCACTGCGTCGCTGCGGGCGTAATCGACGAAATACTCTTGGGGCTTGCGGGTTAAAGCCGGCTGTAGCCGCAATTGCGCTGCCGTCACGGCGGCGTGCGGCGATGGAAAAGCTGGGGAGGGCTTATGTCCGACGCGACATTCGACGCTGTGATCATCGGAGCCGGTCACAACGGCATGGCGTTGGGAGCGTACCTGGCGAAGAGCGGATGGAAGGTCGGAATCTTCGAAAAGCGCGGTGAAGAGGGCGGCGGACTGTGTACCGAGGAGCTCACCCGCCCCGGCTTTCTGCATAACGTTCACGCCAACTATCACACCCTGGTCGGAATCTGTCCGGTTTACGACGACCTGGAACTGGTCGGCCGTCACGGGCTGCGCTACGTGCAGCCGCCGGTGCAGATGGCGAGCGTGTTCAGCGACGGACGCGCGCTCACGGTGCATACCGATCTGAACAAGACTTGCGCCTCGATGGCGCGATTCTCCGAGCGCGACGCCGACACCTTTCATCGCCTTTACGAGGAGACGCGCGGGTACCGCGATCTCATCCTGCGCACGTTGATGTACTCGGCGCCGCTCTCGATGCGCGACATCACGCGCGCAATGCATCTGTGGGGCGTCGAGGGAAAGAGCGAGTTCCTCAGCGTCAATCTGCGCCACGAGACAATCACCGAGTTCCTCGACCGTCACTTCGAGAACGACCGGGTGAAGGCGCATCTGGCGTTCCACGCGGCGCTGGCCGGCTATGCGACCGACCGGCGAGGGCTGGCGGTTTCCTTTCCTCTGCTGCTCAGCAAGATCGACAACTGGCACGTATGCCTGGGCGGCTCGCATGCGCTTGCGCACTCGCTGTGGGAGGCGTTCGCGCACGCGGGCGGGCGCGTTTTCCTGAAGCACGGGGTGGAAAAAATCCTGGTCGAAGATGGCAAGGCGACGGGCGTCATGCTGGAGGACGGAAGCCTGATTCGCGCCCGCTACCTGGTCGCGAGTTCGGCGAGCCTCGAGCAAACGTTCCTCTCGATGGTCAGTCCGGAGCATTTGCCGGCGCCCGTCAAGCGCGAAGTCGAGCGCTTCCCGCACATGGACGCGTCGTTCTTCAGCGTGCATCTGGCGCTTGCGAAAAAGCCCGAGTACCGCGCGGCCGATTTCGACCCCGACGTGAACAATGCGTGGGTCATCAACCTTGGTTATGAGAGCGCGAGCGAACTCAACGACGATTGGCGAGCCCTGCGCGCGGGCCGGCTGCTCGAGCCGAGGCCCAACGCCGCGGTCAATACGCTCTTCGATCCGAGCGACGCGCCCGAGGGCTGCTACACCGGGCTTTTGCGCCAGCTCGCTCCGTTCGCGTTGAACGAGAGCGGCCCTTACGCATGGGACCAGATCGCGCGCGAGTACGGCCAGCGATGTATCGACGTGTGGAAGGCCGCAGCTCCCAACCTGTGCGAGGGAGCCTTGCTCGACTGGACGACGTACACGCCGCTCGACATCTCGCGCCGTATCCCCAACATGGTGCGGGGCGACTGGATCGGCGGGCTTATCGACCTCGACAACCTGCTCGACCGCCGGCCCGGGCCGGTTCTTTCCGAGTATCGGACGCCGATCGGCGGGCTTTACATGTGCGGCGCAACCCAGCATCCGCACGGCTTTGTCACGTTCGGCCCGGCTTACAACGCGCTCGACGCGATCGCGCACGACTTCAAGCTGGAACGCTGGTGGTCATGAAAGAGGGCGGCGGCCGCGCGGACAAAGTCGAGGTGGCGCTCGCCGAGGGAGCGCAAAGCGGGCTTGCCTCGATCGTGCAGCAGTACCTCGAACAGCAGATAGCGGAATCCGCGGCGCGGCGCGCGAGGGCGGCGCGTCTTCGCGGGCGAATCGGCCTCAGCGCGACCGATTACGGCGTTTCGGTGACGGTCGATTTCGGACCGCATCGCATTTCGATCATGGACGGGATGCAGGCGCCGCTCGACGCATCGATCGCCGGCCCTTACGCCTCGCTGACCAAACTGCTGCAGGGGCGCAGCAACCCGCTCGTCGAGCATCTGCGCGGAAGGCTCAAGGTGACGGCCACCTTGCGCAACCTGCTCCTTCCGCTGCGGGTGCATGGGCTGGTCAAGCTATCGCCCGAGCGCGCACGCTGACGATGGGAGAGCGGCAATGGCGGACGCAAGCTACGACGCGGTGATTATCGGGGCGGGGCACAACGGGCTCTGCCTGGCGGCCTACCTGGCGCGCGCCGGGATGAAGGTCGGGGTTTTCGAGCGCCGTCACGACGAGGGTGGCGGCGCGCATACCGATGAAGCGACCGTGCCCGGCTTTTGGCACAACCTCCATGCGCAGTACATGGAGTTTATCGATTACATGCCGTTTTACCGCGATTTCGATCTGCCGAGCTTCGGCGCTCGGATGATAAAGCCCGAGGCGCAGGTTGGAATCGCGTTTGCCGACGGCCGTCCGCCGCTGGTCATCTATCTGCCCGAGCTGGCCGACCGGACCTTCAAAAGCATCGCGCAGTTCTCGCGCCACGACGCCGAGGTTTTCAACGAGATCCGGCGCAAGGTGATGGATGCGGACCGCTATATCGCGGCGATCCTGTACACACCCACGCCCGACGAATCGCGCGGGGAAAGCGCAAATCCCGAGATCGCGGGCAAGCTGCTCGAACTGTACTCCTCGCTCGGATTCGGCGCCGAGTGGATGCCGCGTTCACCAAAGGTGATTATTGATGAGCTCTTCGAATCGACCGAACTGCGCGCGGCGCTCTATCGCCAGTGCGTCGAATGGGGAGCCAACCTTCATGCCGGAGACGCATTCGGCTTCATCCTGTCGGTCATCTGGCTGTGCGGCAACCACTATATGTCGGTCGGCGGGACGCACACTCTCGCCCATGCGATGGCGAGCGCGGCGCTCAACGCGGGCGCGGATTTGCGCTACACCAGCCCGGTCGTCGAAATCCTCACAACCGGCGGCCGCGCCTCGGGCGTGCGTCTCAAGGACGGGCGGATTATCGAAGCCCGAAGATTAGTCGCCTCGAACGCCGATCCCAGGACCACCTTCCTTCAGCTTATCGGATGGGACCGGCTGAGCGATTTTCGCAAGGAGCGGATGGCGAATTGGCGCTTCGGTCCCGAACACGTGCTCGGCACGCCGTCATTCGCGCTGCATGAAGCGCCCGATTACAAGAGCGCGCAGGCCAATCCCGATATCAACAAGTGCTTCTACACGATCGTCGGCTTCGAGAACCATGAGCAGGTCTCCGATTACATCCTGCAGGCCTACGGCGGGCGCGTGCCCGAGCGCCCTGGCGCCGGCACCTGGGTCAACACCCTGTGGGATCGCAGCCAGGCGCCCGAGGGAATGCACGCGATGAACGGGTGGTACTTCTTCCCACGCGCTTCGTGCCTGAGCCCGAACGAGTGGGACGAGGTGCGTTCGTCGTACAACGCGGAGTTTCTCGAACTTTGGGGCAAGTACGCGCCGAACATGACGCGGCGCAACGTTATCTCCGACAAACTTTACGTTTCCTTCGACATGGAGCGGCGTATCGCGATGCCCGAGGGCGACTTCTCGCACGGGCGCCTGGGCACGGGAATGAGTTTCACGATGCCGCGGCGGTTCGTCTACCGC
>JAKAVC010000171.1 GCA_021817345.1 Deltaproteobacteria bacterium
CGACCCCCCGGCACACGGCACGCTCCATCAGATCGCCGTGATACGACTTGCACATCGTGAAGCCGGTGAGGATGCGCGTGCGCTTGTTGGCGGCCTTGCGGGCCAGCTGACGAATCGTCTCGGGATGGACGCCGCAGACGCCTGACGCGTCTTCCGGTGCGTACGCCTGGAGCCGGCGCCGCAACAGCACGAATGCCGGCACCACTTCGACCTTAGTGCCGTCCTTCAGCGTGGCGCCGTACGCGCCGTCCAGCGCTGGCTCGAGCCCTCCAAGTTCGAGCGTTCGCGGCGCTTCGGCGATCCGCTGGCTGCGCGTGTCGAACAGATGGAATACCTCGTCCGATCCGCCGTCACGGACGTCGCACTGGCGCAGGAAGCGGCCGGTGTCGGTGCGTACCAGCAGACCCAGATCGGTCTGTTCGCGCACGAACGGCTCATCGACCAGTCCCTCGTCGATGAGCACGCGGCACATCGCCAGCGCTAGCGCGGCGTCGGAGCCGACCCGCACGGGCACGAACTGATCGGCATGAACCGCCGAGGGGCTGTAGTCAGGCGCGATCGTGACGATCTCGGCGCCGTTGTAGCGCGCCTCGGTCAGGTAATGGACCGTCGTGATGTTGCTTTGCGCCGGATTGTTGGCCCAGATCAGCACCAGCTCGGAGTGAAACCAGTCGTCGTGACTGGAACACATGCCAATCCGTCCGAAGGTGATGTACATCCCGGGCTCCATGTCACCAACCTCGGCAAGAAAGTCCGAAACTGTGGCCCCGAGCCGTAAGAAGACGTTGTTCGTGAGGGCCATCGCCTGACCGCCCCCTTCGGTCGTGCCCAGGCGCAAGATTGTGCGAGGCCCCGATTCCTCGATGGCGTCCAGCATCGCGTCAGCGATTTCAGTCGTCGCCTCGTCCCAGGTGACACGGGTCCAGCGGCCTTCGCCCCGCTCACCGGCGCGGCGCATGGGATACGTGACACGATCCTTTCCATTGAGCATCCGGCTCCACGCAGCGCCCTTCTGGCAGCCGGTGGGATTCAGGTCGGGGACTCCGGGCTCGACGGTCGTGAACGTTGCCGCAGGTTCCTCGCGCACGATGCGACCGTCGCGAACGTAAACCCGGTAGGGGCAGTTCGACGGATAGCAGTCGACACAGTGGGTGCCCCACGCCACCCGGTCCCACTTCCACTTGTCTCGATACGCGTCTTCCCAGCTCTCGCGCATCCGATCCATCGCGGCGTCTCGTGCATGGCTCATCGACGGTCCCCTTTCGTGGGTTCGTTCGTCCAATCGATATCGGCTGGATCGCGGCGGAGGTGGCCAAGGGCATCGTGCCAGTGGTACAGGATGAGCGTGTCCAGTAGGTCCGACGAGGCGCCGCCCCGCCGTTTCTCAAGCTCCCCCTTCAGGGTCGCAAGCGCCGTATGGACGGCGGGGCCGAACAGCGACTCCAGGTAGGCCGGTGGAATGCGCTCGCCTCGCTCGTCCCTGCTGCCGTCGGCGCGCAGCGGCGCGGGCGCCAGCGGCGGCACGTAGTAGACGTTTGACTCGACGCCGAACTCGGGGTGAAGCGGGAGCGCCACCTTCCAGCGGCGGACGAGCTTCGATACCGCGGCCCCCTCGTCCTCCAGAAAGCCGATGAACGCCGCCCGCCCCGGGCACTGCCGCACGCACGCCGGGGCAACGCCGTTCTCGATGCGCGGGAAGCAACCGATGCATTTCTGGGAAACCCGGCGCACCGGGTTGAAGTAGATCTTCTTGTACGGACACGCTTTGATGCAGGAGCGGTCGCCACGGCAGCGCTCTTCGTCGATGAGGACGAGCCCGTCCTCGTCCCGCTTGAAGATCGCGTCGTGCGGACAGGCTTCCGCGCAGGCGGGTCGAGTGCAGTGAGCACAGAGACGCGGCAGGTAGAAGAAGTAGGAGTTCGGATACTGGCCGCCGCCCTCGTCTTCGTCCCAGTTCATTCCCCAGCTGGGGTTCCCGCTGACTGCGTGGAGCTGAGCGTCGCGGCCACCCCCCAGCACCTCGTCGTAATTGAAATCCCAGCCGCCCCCGATCTCCTCGGCAGTGGGCAAGCGGCCGGCCCGCAGCCGGCCGCCGGCGTAGCCCCCACCCATCGCTTCCCAGTCGCGGGGTGTCCCCCGGCCCGGCTGGGTGTTGACCGTCATCCACCACATCGGCTCGGTGCCTGGATCCTCTCTTGGCCACAGAACCTTGCAAGCCACCGAGCAGGTCTGGCAGCCGATGCACTTGTTCAGGTCGAAGACCCACGCGAGTTGTCGATTGGGCGGCGCGACGGCATTCATCATATTTCTCCGAAAATGGGTGGCATCGGGACAAATGCAGGCTTCACGCCAAAAAAATACGACGAGAGGGTTCTTTGTTTTTCGACCTATATCGGATGGAGTACCGGCCAAGCGGCCAATCTGCAGCGAGACGAGGTGACACTGATCGATACAGTGTCTCCTTAAGCACCATTACGAGTTTTGCCGGATTTTCTAATAGCGCTTGACCGGCCCAGACGCCATTCCGAGCGGGAAGCCACCGGCGAGCGAATCAGCGGCAGGGTCGCCGCCTCTAGGAAGAACGGGCTGGCTTGATCTGCTGGATTCGCGTGGGCTGATCGATCGGCAAAAGGCGCGCGACCAATTCCCGTCGCACCCGAAAAATGTGCGCCGGCAGAAAAATCGCAATTCAGCACCGATATTACCCTGAATTCCGCGCCCTCCGGTCTCACCAGATACGCAGATGGTGCGCGCCGACGCGCCGATTTCGGTCGTTTTCCCGAAAAATCCGAAAAGTCGGGAACTGAGTGGCGGAGAGGGGGGGATTTGAACCCCCGAAACCCTTCCGAGTTTACACGCTCTCCAGGCGTGCGCCTTAAACCGGGCTCGGCCACCTCTCCGCTTGAACCGCTCCCGACAAACTTAGCTGACCGCGTGCTAACTTTCACCATCCCCGGCATCGGCTCTTCGGATCCGCGATAAGATCCCCGCCGCGCCGATATCAGTGCCGCTTCCGCTTGACGCATGAGTGCAAGCGGCACTAACAAGAGTAAACCCAGCTCGGGGGAGAAGGTTCGCGATGACCAAGCGCATCGGACTCACGCTTGCCGCCTGTCTCTGCGCGCTCATATGCTGCGCAAGTTTCGCCCGCGCCCAACTCCCGCCCGACCATATGAAATCGCTCACGCTTCCGCTCGCCTCGCCCGACTGGGTGTTCACGATAGATCTCCAGTGGCCTGTCGGACTTATCAGCAAGGTCTGGATAATCAACGGGCGCACCCGGAAAATGCTCGGCCAGCTAAGTGGCGGCTACCTGAGCAATCTGGAAATCGCTCCCGACCACCGCCACTTCTACATGATCGACACCTATTACTCGCGCGGATGGCGCGGCACGCGCACCGACGTGGTATCGATCTTCGACGCGCGCACGCTGGACTACCAGGGCGAAATCGTAATCCCGCCCAAGCGAATCCTGGTCGTGCCCAAGCGCTACGATTCAGGTCTGACGCCCGACGGCCGCTTCCTGCTGGTCGCCAATTTGACGCCCGCGACCTCGGTCAGCGTGGTCGATCTCAAGGCGCGGAAGTTTGCCGGCGAGATTCAGACCGCGGGATGTACTGAGATCCTGGTCTCCGCTAATCGGCGCTTTTCCTCGATATGCGCCGACGGCTCGTTTATGACCGTCACGCTCGACGATTCGGGCAAAGCGAAGAGCAAGACCCAGGGCAAGCCGCTCTTCAACCCCAACCAGGACCCCGCTTTCGACCAGCCCGCAATCGCGCCGGGAAAGGCTTATTTCGTCACCTACCACGGGATGGTTCTCCCAGTTGCTCTTTCCGGCGCCGAACCGGTCGCCGAACCCGAATGGCCGCTGCTCGGCCCGGGCGATAAGGGATGGCTGCCGGGCGGATGGCAGGCGGTCGCCTATCAGCAAAAGACCGGACTGCTCTACGTCCTGATGCACAAGGGTGGCGCGTGGACGCACAAGGAGCCGGGAAGCGAGGTCTGGGTCTTCGATACGAAAACGAAAAAGCGCGTGCGGCGCTTCAAACTCAAGGAGCCCGGCTACTGCATGCGCGTGACCGACGACGCGAATCCTCTGTTGTTCGTTATGCCGCCGGCGCTGCCCGAGGCGAATCTTGATACGTACTCCGCGACAAACGGACGGTTTTTGGGAGCGTACAAGCATATCGGCTCGTCAATCCTGCTCTATGGTCCGTGATCGGGGAGGAAGCGGTTTTCAGAGTCAGCCGATGCCCGGTGTAGATCCAGCAATACGATGGCTTGTCGCGGTTTCGCTCGCGGCCGTCTTCGCCGGTTCGGCGATTGGGAAACTGCGCGACCTGACGGCCTTTCGCGACGCAGTCGAGAACTATCGTATCGTGCCGCGATGGAGCGCCGCGTTCGTGGCGGGGATTATTCCGCTCGCCGAGATTGCGGGCGCGATCGGGGTTCTCGCTGGGCCGACGCGCGAAGTTTCGGCGCTCTTTCTGCTCGGGCTGCTGGCGGTCTTCACCGCCGCTATCGGCGTCAACCTTGCGCGCGGACGGCGCGATATCCACTGCGGATGCTTCGGGACGGCGCTTGGGCAGAGGCTCAGCGGATGGCTCCTCGTGCGTAACGCGGCGTTTATCGCTTTCGCTGCGGTCCTTCTTCTGCCGGCGGGTGCACGGCGAATCGGCGTGCTCGACGTGATGACGATCCTCTTCGGCGCGGCGGCGCTGGTGATGCTGTACGCCGCGCTAAATTACCTGCTCGCGCAGGCTTCGGCCCTGCGCGCGGTGGAGATGCGCCATGGTTGAAGCGCTCGTCATCTCGCAAGTCGTGCTGTGGATCGTTGTGATCGTTCTTGCGGCGACGGTGATGGCGCTCGCGCGCCAGATCGGAGTGCTGCACGAGCGAGTTGCGCCGATGGGCGCGCTGACGATCGACCAGGGACCGCGCGTCGGCGACGTCGCGCCGGTCTTCGAGCTTCCCGCGCTTTCTGGGCGCACGGTCAGGATTGGCGGCGCGAACGCGCGCGGGATGAGCACGCTCCTGCTGTTCGTCTCACCCACCTGCTCGGTGTGCAAGAAGCTCATCCCGATCGCAAAATCGGTGATAGCGGCGTCGGGCGGCGTCGAGATGGTGTTTGCCAGCGACGGCGACCGTCCCGAGCAGGAACGCATGATACGCGAGAACCGTCTCGAGGACTTCGGCTTCGTGCTCTCGGCCGAACTCAGGATGACATACCGTATCGGCAGGCTCCCATACGCAGTGCTGATCGACGAGGCGGGCGTGGTTCGCGCCAAGGGCCTGGTCAACACGCGCGAGCATCTGGAGAGCCTGCTCGAAGCGAAACGGATCGGAGTCGCGTCGATCCAGGAATATCTCGGCTTGCACGGCGGGCCCGAGCCGGCCGCGGCCGGCAACGGACAGAGGGGCGGCGAACATGGATAAACTCGTCGAGCATCTGACGCGCGGCGTCGCGCAGCGCACCTCGCGCCGCAGTTTTCTTGCCCGCCTTGGGCAGACGCTGGTCGGCGCGATCGCGATTCCGCTTCTGCCCGTGGACCGGGTCGCCTCGCGCGCCCATGCCGCCGAAAAGGCCGCGGCCGCGAACAACGACACCGGATGCGAATACTGGAAGTACTGCGCGATCGACGGTTTCCTGTGCTCGTGCTGCGGCGGCGCTTCGCATGATTGTCCGCCCGGCGCAACCCCGTCGCCGACCTCGTGGGTCGGCACCTGCCACAATCCCAACGACGGCCGCGACTATATCGTCAGCTACCGCGACTGCTGCGGCAAAGCGCCGTGCGGCAAATGCTTCTGCGCGAACACCGAGGGTGAGATGCCGGTTTACCGGGTGCCGCTCAACAGCGACCTCGTATGGTGCTTCGGCGCGCCCACGATGGTCTATCACTGCTCGACCGCCGAGATCGTCGCCGTGAAGTAGCTGCGCACGACGAACCAATAGTCGTTGGAATTCGGCTTTGGCTCGTAACCGCCAGCCAGTTCGGGTTCCGCTACTGACTTCAGGGTATGCGGTCTCGGCGCCTGGTGAAAAGCATCGCCCACCCTTTGTCCAGTCTCGGGTCATTCGAGCGGATGTGTGAGGGAAGTGAAGATTGGGATTGTGCTTGGAGCGGGACTCATCGTTCTCGCGCAGTTGATGACGGCGCGCGCAGTGCGCGCCGAAACCGGCGTCTTTGCCACCACCTGTGCGGTATGCCATCAGCCGACGGGTCGCGGCGTTCCCGGCCTTTATCCGCCACTTGCGGACACGGTTGGTGCGTACGTGCGGATTCCCGCAGGCCGCCGCTATCTTATGGACGTGGTGCTTGACGGGATGGCGGGCCGGATCGTTTCGCATGACGTGACCTACAACGGCCTGATGCCCTCGTTCGCAAATCTCGGCGACGGCGTGCTCGCGGCGACCCTGAATCACGTGCTGTTCAAACTGAACCGAAGGCTGCTTCCCGCGGGCTTCAAGCCGATCACCGCCTCCGAGGTGCGCGGTGCGCGCCACGACAAGCTCTCGGCGGCCGCGATGTCGCGCGAGCGGGCGCGCTTGATGAAGTCGCTCGGCGCGAAAGTGCCGGACGCCGCGCAAAGCGAGGCGCGATGAGAACGAAAATCGCGGCAGTGGCGCTCGGCGGCTTGCTCCTTGCGCTTCCTGCGGCCCTGGCCCGCGCCGAGCCGCCGCAGAAGCTCTACGAACTCAACTGCTGGGGATGCCACGGGGCGAACGGCGAAGGCGTAAAGGACACCGCGCCGACTCTGGTCGGCGTCGCGAAGTTTCTGAAGGCGCCGGGCGGCCGCTCCTATCTGATCGAGGTGCCGGGCGTCTCGTACTCGAAGCTTAGCGATGCCGAGGTCGCGGCGGTGATGAACTGGGTGCTCGGCAACTTCAGCAAGCAAAACCTGCCGGCCGGATTTACGCCCTACACCGCCGCCGAAGTGAAAAGATACCGGAAAATCCATCTGCCCCGGCTCGCCGAAACCCGAAAACATCTGCTCAAGGAAATCGCCGCCGAAAGCGCGGGCGACTCCGGCGGGCGCGACGCCCCGCCGCGCGGCTTCGGAGCGCGTCCGCTGGCGTCGTCTACCGCCCGTTAGGGTAATGCTTGCCGGGGCGGACGGCCGAGCGCTATACGCATCGTTGAGGACCAGCGACAAAGCGCGGTCCATCAAAGGGAGAAGGCTTTCGATGCTGCACACGTCTATTTGCGATTACTTTGGAATCAAGTATCCGATTCTGCTCGCCGGGATGGGCGGCGCGGCGTTGCACAAGGTGGTCGCCGCGGTCTCCAACGCCGGCGGACTCGGCGTGATCGGCGGCGCGGGACTGCCGCCCGAGGTGCTCAGAAGCGAGATCCGCAAGACCCGCGAACTCACCGACAAGCCGTTCGCGGTGGACCTGCTTGCGCCGATTCCGGACATGATGCGCCCGTACATGCCGGTAATACTGGAGGAGAAAGTTAAGATTTTCGTCGCCGGCCTCGCGGTGCCGTCCGAATTCCTCCAGACGATGCACGAGCACGGGATGAAAGTCGTCGTGATGTGCGGCAAGGTGCGCCACGCCCAAAAAGCCCAGGAGGGCGGCGCGGACGTGGTCGTCGCCCAGGGAACCGAAGCCGGCGGCCATACCGGGGAAATCGGCCTCATGTCGCTCCTGCCGCAGGTTATCCGCGCGGTCAAGCTGCCCGTGCTCGCCGCGGGAGGGATCGCGCACGGAAGCCAGATCGCCGCGGCGCTCATGATGGGCGCGCAGGGCGTCGTAATCGGCACCCGCTTTCTCGCCACGCCCGAGGCGCAGGCCGCGCCCGAGTACAAGCAGGCGATCCTGAAGGCGCGCGAGGACTCGACTATCCGCACCCGCGCATACACCGGCAAGACCGCGCGATGTATCCGGACGCCGTACGCGATGGAGTGGGAGCGCGAACCCTCGAAGATAAAGTCGTTCCCCGAGCAGGCGATGATCTCGCGGCGCAACGGCGCGATGGATTACGCGGGCGTCGATAGCGGCTGCGACCCGGAGCTGACCTTCATGCCCTGCGGACAGGGCGCGGGAATGATCAACGAGGTGAAGCCGGTCGCCGAGGTGATGGCCGAACTGCTGCGTGAAACCGAAGAGGCGCTTAGGCGCTCGCAGGACTTGCTCGCCGATCGCGCGGGCGGCCAGTACTCCGCCGCCCCGCCGCGCTGAGCCGCCGGGCGAAACCGCTGATCCGCGGCCCTCGCCTCGCTCGCGCTCCACCTCGATGGCGGAGCGGGGATGGGGTCGCTCCCCGCCGATATCCTTGGTCGTCGAAAGGTCCGGGTAACGCCCGCAGTGCCGCTTTTGATCATGCGGATGGTCCAATCCAGCCGCTTTTATCTGTGCAATCTCAAGGGTTCACTTCAGGTCAGGGCGATTATTTCACGCTCAAATCCAGCAGCGAGCTGAAACAGTAGAGGCCGCCCGTGCCTTCATTTGGAGCGAAACGAACAGTCTGATTTGCGCCGAAGCGCGCGGGGCAGGGCCGAGCGTTCGGGCCACAAGGCGGATAGAGCAAGGCCTACCGCAATTCCGGTGGAGACTTCCAGAAACCTGTGGATCGCGATGAGCCAGACTCCGGTGGTGCGGACGACAAGCATTACGATCGCGAGCGTTATTCCCGCGTAGCGGTAGGCTGCCCGATCAACATGAAGAATCCAGCACGCCAGGCCGAGTGCGAAGATTGCGCCTCCGAAGGCGAGCGGATTCCGGCCGAAATAGGCGGCGCAAACCGCGCCGGCAAGCGCGCCAAGCGCGGTTCCGACGAAACGCTGCGCCGATACCGGTAGCGCCGCGCCAAGCGTCGACTGCATGACGATCATAGTCGAGATCGGTGCCCAGTACGCCTCACGAAACCCCAGCAGCTTTGCAAGCTCGAAAGAAATAACCGCCGCGACAGCGGTGCGCGCCGCGTGGGCCACCGACACCGCCTTGCCGTCGGCGACGAGGAATCCGCGCAAACCCGTTGCCTCAGCCAAGGATGTTACCTCCAAATGATCGTCGCCTCCGCACCTGCCGTGGAGCGCGAGGAAAACTCTCCCTTTTCGCCGATGCGTGTGGAAGGCCAGCGTCGTTGAGAAGGCGGAGAAAACGTCCGGAGTCGGGCGCAAATGGAGCAGAGATCGGGCAAGCACTTTCCCCCGAGGCAGGAGACTTTGCCGACGTGATCGAACCGGGCACAGTGAGAGGCCGCAGCTAACCCGGCAGCGCGGAAGTAAGGAGCGTTACCTCCTGGGTCGTCAGGTCGTAACGGCCGCCTACGATCGCCAAGTTTCCCGCCTCGACCGTCTTGCGAAACAACTCGACCTTCGAAAGCTGATTAACGGTAAGAATAACGTTCTGGTCGATTGCGACCGGAAGAACCAGCGCCTTATCGTTCGGATCACCGCCATTTTTTTTGACGATCTGTCTGGCGCGCCTCACCGCCGGGTAGATCAGTTTGATAAACTTTTCCGCATGCTCATCCGGAAAATGGTCCACTGCGGCGCTGACCGCGCCGCAGGACTGATGGCCGAGGACCAGAAGCAGGAGCGCGCCTAATTTCTTGACCGCGTAGGCGAGGCTTTGTTCTCCAACCACTGTATCAGTGTTGCCCGCGACCCGCACTGCGAACAGGTCCCCGAGTCCTTGATCGAAAATCAGTTGCGGAGGCACGCGCGAGTCGGAGCACGACAGGATCGCCGCGAAAGGCTGCTGGCCGTCCACCAGGCAGGTACGGCGTGTCTCATCCTCGCCGGGATGCTGCTCCTCAAAGTTGGCCCATCGTGAATTGCCGTCGATAAGGGCCGTCAATGCCGCGCCGGGGGTGGTCGGACGATTTGGGTTACAAAATTCGGTTGGGGTGCCAGCTATCGCGAGACCGAGCAGGTGCGGGGTAAAAGCCGTGACACCAACGCCCATGCCAATCTTCAGAAAACTCCGCCTGCTGATTCGACTCATACCCATCGAAGGGCTCCTTGGTCGCGAAAACTCCTGATAACGTCCTTGGATATAGTGTCAAGCGTTGTACGTCAAACCAGTGGCACGCACCGAAACAGGAACATAATTTGCGCCGCGCCGCCCGTCCAGGCACTTCGCCTCGCGCCAGTCTGCGGAGCTTAGCAGCGCAATCGTCGTTGTTAAGCTTGAACCGTGGTACTACGGCATCGAAGCGGGCGTCAGCGGCTTCGGAATCGTGATCGCTTGTCCGAGTCGATCAGTTACGACGACGTAGGGGACATAGCGGCTCCGCAGCGCGAGCCAGACGATGCCGAATGCGAGAACGAGGCCGATCGTCAGCGAGCAGCCGGCGGCTATCTGCCAGTTGCGCTTGCCGAGAACGGGCGTTGCGCTTTACGTACTTAACCCCGCTCTCGACCTTGCCCTTGGTGCGCGCCCGATAGGGCTGACAGGCGCGCGGGGTGAAACCGTAGTAGCGGGCGAAATCCTCGAACTGCGGATGCCACAGCACTTTGTTCTCGCGGCGTCCCAGCACCAGGTTGCGCGGATTATCGTAAAGGCAACTGAGCGTGACCCCGCCGAAATGGCGGAAGGCGCGCTCGTGACCGTCAAGCAGGCTGCTCAATCGCTCGTGGCGATAAGCATGTGCGTAGTGTGCCGTCTCGTAAATAAGTTCAGCATTGCGGACGCTGCGTTTGATGGTCGGCGGCGGATTTGGTCCAGCGAAACGGACGCGCGTTTTCGTTCCAGTGCGCGAGCCAACGGTTGATGGCGGCCTCCAGCCGGCGCACGCTGTCAAAGCTGCCGCGCCGGATCGCCTGCTCCGTGATCAGCCCGAACCAGCGCTCGACCAGGTTGAGCCACGAGGCCCCGGTCGGGGTGAAGTGCACTTGAATGCGCGGATGGGCCTCAAGCCAGCGCACCACCGCCGGGTGCTTGTGGGTGCCGTAATTGTCGCAGATCAGATGAAGTTCGCGCCCTGGATAGCGGCGGACAAGGGAGTTGAGGAACGCGATGAACTCGGCGTGGCGATGACGGCGGAAACAGCGCGCGTGGACCTTGCCGCT
>JAKAVC010000030.1 GCA_021817345.1 Deltaproteobacteria bacterium
TCGATGACCTCGGTTTTCCTCGGCTCTTTGCTCGGCGTGCTTAACCCGCCGAACCGCCGTATACGGTCCCGTATGTACGGTGGTGTGGGAGGGGCGGAGTCGCGAGACTCCCCCCTATCCCGATTGACGGCGTGCCGGCGCGGAGGCTATCGCTGGGTGCGACATCTGACACTGGACTTAACCAACAGACCCTATCGACCTCACTGTCTGTCAGATCATATTCCAGCTTTTACAGCTTAAACGCGCTTATCCACGACCTATCGGCGCATCGACTCGCGCCGCGCTTCTTTTCCGTCACTCTGAGCGCCAGCGAAGAGTCCCCGCGAAGCGGGATGAAAGAAAAATCGCCTTCGGCCGATCCTTCGCTCCGCTCAGGATGACTAGATCTGGCCAAGAGCAAGCGCGCCAGCATCGACCAAGAATACACACAAGCCCATGAACCGCTTTTGCTGACGTGCCGCGCAAGCGATGTCATTGCTGTGATTCGCTTGCCAGTGAAAGAAAGATGCGGCAAATCAGGCCGTCAGATGCCGGAAGACGGCCGCTCCACACGCTCGCTCAACTCCGCGCACGCGGGCGAAACCTGCACGCTCCCCCGCGGCCTTATCCGAAGCAGAAGCAGGCGGCGCCCGACCGCGGCGTATAGCCGGATCATGTGCCACGCGGTGCGCAACGCCAGACCGCGCCTGTGCTTTCTCAGCAGATAGCGAATGATCGTGGGATGGAAGGTGAGTTCGATGAAATCGAGCCAATCATCCCCGTCCATCGTAATCGTGTAAGTCCATCCGAGCGGCGGCCTGACTCTGCCCGACAGGACCGCGGCCCGGTCCTGGATCGCGACGACTTCTTTGCCGCAGTCCATGGAGAGGGATCGCTTGCCCAGACCTTTCGACCAGAATCTCATTGGCCGGTCCGTCCCCGATCGCCTTGGCTGCATGGTTCGCCTTGGATGACGGTCTCCCGCCACCGGCCGGGGCGCAACAGCTTCGCGGCGGTGCGAAACGCAGTGCGAAAAAAAGCGAAGCCCGTACGCTCGGCGATGTAGCCGGCGAGCGCCGGAGTGTGCGCCAGGATCAGAAAATTGAGTATATCGGAATCCTCCAGTTCCGCCCGGTAGGTCCAGTTGACCTTGCTCTCCTTGATCGCGCCCTCAAGCACGATGCAATCCGGCGCCTCACTGATGCTGGCTTCGGTGAAGCGGAATGGAAGCGTAATCTTGCCGAGCCCTTTCGACGCCAGTCTCATTTCAATTCTTCCGCGGGTGCGGACGAGGTTGCGGTCTCCAACGCCGGCAGATAGCCCGAGGAACGCGCGCGCGCCACGGCTTCGGGTTCGCGCCACCAGATGTTCAATCCGAGGTCATCCGCGACCACCCGCGCCGCATTGTATCCGGAGCCCATTATCACCATCCCCCCGGGATGGACGCTCGAACCGCCCACGTACAGACCGGGAATCGGAGTGCGATAACCCGAGCATTCCGGGAACGGCCGATTGTACCCCATTTGGAGCGAAGTGTACGCGCCGTGCTTGATCGAGCCGCGCTTCATCGTCGGGAGTTGGGCTTCGATATCCCTGGGCGACCATGCGACTGAAATTCGCACGTTCATCCGCTTCAAATTGGGGGCGTAACCGCTCCAGAACTGGAACGCGCGCTCGGCGTAGCGGCGCTTTTCGCTCTCCCATGGCACGTCGTACGGCGCCCACGATTCCCAGCGAAGCGCATGCGGCGTTCCGTAAGTGACGTGTCCGGGCGCCATGAGCGGGTCATGCGCCGAGCAGACGGTCGCGTGACCGGCGATTCGCGACAAGTCCCCGCGCTCGATCTCGCGGATATGTGCCAGCACGTCATCCGCGGTTTCGTAACCCATCACCGCTATCAGCGACTTATCCACCTGCGGCGGATAGCCCTCATATCGGGGAGGATCGCCGAGCACGCCCCAATTGGCGACGAAAAGACTCCATTTCTCCCATTCGTAGTTCCGCGCCGCCTCGCGCACCTCGGCGGGAGCTTTGTCCTGCGGCAAAAGCTTCAGGAAGGTCTGCTCGGGATTGAGCGTGCTGACCACGGCCCGTGCCGACAGCACGGTCCCGTCGTCGAGTTCCACGCCGGTCACCTGGGCGCCGTCGGTGACAAACTGTCGCGCGCCGTTCGCCACGATCACGTCGCCGTCGGCCTCTTCCACCCGTCTGCGCAGCACCGAGGAAAGCTGGTGCGAACCGCCGCGAACCAGCGCGGTGTGAGTCAGGCGGGACAGGTAAATGGGCGCCATGAAGCCCATCCCCCCCTCCTCCGGGTCGAGCCCAAACATTGAGCTGAGATAGAGCAGTCCGGCCTTCAGCCGCGGATCGCTGAAGCCGAATGACTCGATATATTCGAGCGGCGACATTTCCGAGATGTCCGCCATCCGCTCGCCGAGTTTTCCCGAGGTGCGGAACAACTCGACCTGTTCGATCGGTTCGACCGGCGGGGTGTAGGTCGCGGGAATCAGGATCTTTTCGCAGAGTTCGTCCACTTCCCGGCGCAGCCCCGCGTAGCGCTCGGCGTCGGCGGGGGACAACGCGGCCACGCTCGCGGCCGACTGGCCCGGGTCCGTAAACAGGGTAAATGACTTGCGTCCGGAAAATAGAAATGAGACCTGCACCGGAGGATAGATGAAGCGCACTCCGTCCTGCTCGAGATCGAAATCCGAGTACGGCGGCATCAACTCCGCCAGCATCATGTAGGTCGCGTGGTAGTTCATCCTGAAGCCGGACATTTCCTGGGTAACCAGGCCGCCGCCGGTTTCGACGTTGCGCTCCACCACCGCGACGCGCGCCCCGGCGCGCGCCAGATATGCGGCACAAGCAAGCCCGTTGGGACCCGCGCCCAACACCACTACATCGTACTGGAACTTCATCGCTTTCTCCTTCACTGCGTTTCAGGAGCGGGCGACGGTGCGCGGCTCGAGCGGGCGGCAACTCCACCATTCCTGCTTGCGGACCCCCAGGTCCTCCGCCACGCTACCGGCGGTCACGTAGCCGTTGCCCAGATGAGTGAGCGAAACCGGCCAGATGCTCTGGCTGAAATAGAGCCCCGGGATCCGGCTCCGGGCGGGCATCCGCCCCAGGTACCATTGCAATCCGCTGACGTTGCCGCCCAGTTCGTGTCCGTAGATCGCCGACGGATTGCGCCGCCAGTTGTCAAGCGGAGTCGTATAGGTGCTGGCGATAAGGTTTTCCTTGAACCCCTGAGCCAGTTCTTCGAGCTCGGCGAGATGCCGCGCGTGGATCCGGTCGGTAAGCTCGCGATTGTCCCATGCGCCGGGGCCGCCGTAGCGGCGCAGACTTACCGGATACTCGACCTCGTAAGTGACCACGCATTCGCCATGCGGACCGAGGCGGCTCGGATCGGCGATCGCGGGAGTGAAGATCTCGTTGGCGTCGCCGGCGTCTTCCACAATCGCAAACAGGTCGTCATTTCTCGCGTATTGAAAAGAGCGGACCGCGTGATCCCATGAGCGCCAGGTGTGATAGGGGTATGGACATTTCAGAACGTCCGGATTCCACGAAGCCGAACGCCACTGGGGTGCGCCCTTCAGCAGGAAATAGGAAAGAAACGCGCAATGCCCGGTCATGTCCCAAGTCTTCATCTTGTGCGCGAGATCGCCGTCAAGCCGCGCGACATGCTCGGCGCCCAGAAGCGGCAGGGCGACCGGCGGCGTGGTGTGCATCACCACCGCGTGGCGCGCCTTCAGCTCCCGGGGCCCGAACGGGGAGTCCTCGCTCAGCACCACGCCGGTCGGCTTGTCGCCCTGCCAGGTGACCTTCTCGACCGGCGCGTTCAGCAGCAGAGTGCCTCCGTGCGCGCGGAAGCATCGAACCAGCGCATGCACCAGCGTGTGCATTCCGCCCACCGGCACCCCGCTCGATGACATCCAGTCAAGCAAAACGGTGATCGCGCCTTCGCCTCTTTCGGGAGGATCGCCGAAGGCGTTGCCGACGCCGACGCTGAGGTTGCTTAGGCGCACGAATTCGTTTTCGAACAGCAGCTCGACCAATTCCATGCCGTTCATGGTGCGGAAATCTTCGGGCGAGAACCCAATCAGCTTGCCAAGCGAGAACAGGTAATCTTCGCCTTCCGGCGACGCGGGACTGAATACCGCGCGTTCCAGAATTTCCGTGCGATGAGGCCACAGTTGCTCGCCGATATGCAAAAACGTCTTCGCATCCTTCTGCGAATGCCGGGCAATCGCATCCACGGTTTTCTTCCAGTCGCCGCCGTAGGAAACCAGGTTACGGTCCGGCCACATCGTGGCCATCAGCACCTCTGGTACGAACACCTTGAAGCCGAAGCCGCCCAGGTCGAGATCGCCCCACACCGGACTCATCGGAATCAGACAAATCGAGGCGTGGGTGTCCACCGGGACTCCCGCCCCGAAGATGTCCTCGGTAAGCGCGAAGGGGCCGCATTCGTTGCGTTTCTCCGCGACCGCGACCTCGAGTCCCGCCTTAGCGAGATAGGCGCCGCAGGCGAGGCCGTTGATTCCCGCCCCGACAATCACCACGTCGTAAGTGTCCTTCATCGCCGAAAATCTCCCCGACCAAATCCGGTCAATAGCCCGCAGGCGCGTAAACCCCGGCCCTGAGCACGGCCCAGCGAAAGGAGATCGCGCCCTGGATGCAAAGCAAGGCGGCAAACCAACTGGCGTTCAGCGAGATAGCGCCGATGCCGGGCAGGAGCTCGAGCGCAATCGGCAGCAGCAACCCGAGCAACAGCACCGAAAGGAAAAACCCCGGCGCCAGCCTTCCCCGCACCAGAAGGTCCACCGCTTCGCGTGCCGGCACCGATGAGTGATAGGCCCCGTACAGATACGAGAAAATGATGAGAGTCACGAGCACCAACAGGATGACTTCGACTATTTCCAGCATCTCGACCCGGGCGCCCGAAAACGCGGTATATAGGGGAATAGCCAGAGCGGTTCCGCTTTCCGCGGAGTACGCCAGGAACAGCACCGGCAGCAGCGCGTTGTTCCAGAATGGAATTGACGGCGAAAATGCCATCAGATAGCCGGTGTACGCCATCACCATTACCGCCGCGCCCACGGCGATCCATCCCAGCGCGGGAGCCTTGAAGGTCGCGTACAAAGCTCCGGCGGTTACGAACACGCCCATGCTGATGATCCCGCGGCTGATCCATGAAGTTCGCGGCCGTTTGAGTGCGCGCCAGAAGCGCTCCGGACGGCCGAGGTACGCGATGTGCGCCCCTCCCTTGATAACCGCGACCATGAACAGGGCCAGGATCATGCCGGGAGAAAAATCCAGCGCCCACGATGCTATATACAGTCCGGCGCCGAAGCCGCCGGTGAAGAATGCCACCAGGATGAGAAATCGCCACTGACTCTGCGCCTCGAACCTGGTCCCGGCCCTCTCCGACACGACCCTTCCGGGAGAAATCGGGGTCTTCTCGAACCCGCCAGCGATCGCTGTGCGCATAACTTGTTCTCCTAGGCTGGCAGGTAATACACGGAGGGGTTGGTGCCGAACTCGGGATGAAGCTGGAAGCCGCGTTTGTCGCGGATCAGCCGCGACACTTCGCTCGCGGGATCGTCGAGGTCGCCGAAGTAGCGCGCTCTTCCCGGGCAGTTTGCGACACACGCGGGTTCCTTTCCCGCATCGACCCGCTCCATGCAGAAATTGCACTTGGTCACGGTACCTTCGACATAGCCATTGGCAGCGTACCCAATCCGCTCGTACTCAGTGAGGCCCTGGCCGTCGTAGTAAGGACGAATCTCGGCGAGAAAGTAGCGGGCTTCGTAGGGACACGCGATCATGCACGCGCGGCATCCCATGCACTCGTCGTAATTCACGTGAACGATGCCGTCGCCACGCTTCCTGGTCGCTCCGGTCGGACAGGTCTTCTCGCACGGCGGATCCGCGCAATGCATGCATCCGAGCGGCAGCGCGATCCGGCGAACCGCGGGAAAGCTGCCGCTTTCATGCTTCACGACCCGGCACCAGAACACTCCGGGTGGAGTGGCATGCTCAGTCTTGCAGGCGGCGACGCAGGCATAGCAGGCTGCGCACTTCTTCAGGTCAATTACCATTCCAAGCCGCGGCATCGGGGTTCCTCCGTGGACCTCACGCTTTATATACTTTGACCTTCACGCACAAATCCCAGTTGTGCACCGTCCAGTCCACGCATTCCCAGTCGAGCTTCATCAGTTGTTCGAAGCACGCGCCTTTCCCCTGCCGGCTGGCAATTGGCAGATAACGCGACCAATGACCGCCATTGTTGGCCATCGCGATCCCCTCCGGGTGTATTCCCTGGCTGAGGTGCGCTTTCCCTTTCACCCTCCCCCCGTACATCGACTCGACCCAGATCCAGTCGCCGTCCCTGATGCCTTTGCTGCGCGCGGTTTTGGCATTTATCGTCAGGCCGTGGATCGAGGGATCGAGCCCGGAGATATCGTCGAGCCAGGCGTTGTTGTAAGTCGAGCCGAAGGTCTGCATCGGCACGCGATAATAGAACGCGAACAGGTCGAACTCCGGCCGCTTCTCCGCGTGGCCCGGGCACGGTCTCCAGTCCGGCAACGGCTGCAAATCGGCGGTGCTGACTTCGTCGCGATAGGGGAGGTCCTCCTTGATCCGTTCGACTTTGTCCTTGAGGTCGAGAAACCATTCGAAGTAGATCGGCACCTTGAGGTGCATGAAGTTCTTCCAATAGGATTCCTCGACCTTCTTGGGCCACGTAAGCACTCCGTGCTCCTTGAACCATTCGAGGTCGTGATCGGGGCCGAAGTAGCTTTTGAGCGTGGCATCGATCATCTCGGTCCAGGTGTGGCGCCTGCCCGGATCCAGCGCGTACGGCTCCCGGAGCTGATACATGGCGTTGAAAGCGGAGAGCATCGCTTCGCGGATGTCCAACCGCTCGGCCAGTTCCAGCATCACATCGTTGCGGAATTTCCGCTCATGAAGCGGCGCGCAAACCGGCTGGCGCAGGTAGTAACTCCATTGCTTGATGATCGCCGAGTTGGCATAGCCGCCCCACATACCCAGTCCGCAGACCTCGTAGCGTTCGAGAAAGCTGGCATCCGGCAGCACGATGTCCGCGAATTCCGTCGATTCGTCGAGATAGAGGCTGAAGCTCACCGTGAACGGGATGGTTTTGAGCGCCGCGGCCATCGCCGAGACTTCGGTCAAGGTCATCACCGGGTTCCCGCCGGTGACGAAATGTACTTCGGGCTTATAGGGTAGTTGGTATTTCTCCGGGTTGAGCAGCGTAAACGGATGACCGGTCGCCATTATCGACAGCGGCGCAAGTTCGTGCAGGGCGAGTGATTCCGGTTTGCGCGGCTCCGAGAGCACGGATACCGGCGCCGCCGCCATCTCGCCCGGCACCAGCAGCCCATCGGGACCGGGTTTCGGCTCCTGAAACGGACGACCGGTTTCCGGGAACCCGAGGCAGCGCGGATTGCTCCCGAGCAGGCCGCCGGGCGTGTCCACCGCTCCGACCACTTCGGTCAGAAGCGAAAGCGCCATCGCGGTCAGCAGCGCGTGCTTATGGCCTTGCGCTCCCTTGAAATAGAGCACCCCGGCCGGACGGTAGGGGAGCGCCTGGCCGTCGATCGTGATGGTGCTGCCGATACGGGCCGCGTCTCCGTACTCGCGGGCCAAGCGGCGAATGGTTGCGGCAGAAATGCCGGTTACCTTCTCCGCTGCCTCGGGAGGATATTGCTTCACTCGATCGGCAAGGCACTGGAAGGCGGGAGTGCAGTAAGTTCCGGCGACTTCGTAGCTGCCGAGCAGCGCCGCTTGCGCCACGCCTGGATCGTCATGGGGCTTCGTTTTCGCGTCGCTTGCGTCCCATACCAGCGGCTTGCCGGTGCCTGGATGCCTGGCGTAACGCCCGTCCGGACGGATTAGGTATGCCGCGTTGGTATGGGAGCGCAGATGCGCGGCGTCATAGACGCCATTCTCATTGATCAGGCAATGGAGCATCGCCAGTGCGAGACAGCCGTCGGTGCCGGGCCGTATCGGCACCCATTCGTCGGCGCGCTCCGCCGCGGGCGAGAGCAGCGGATCCACCACAACCACGCGCATCCCCCGCGCCTTTCCCTCGGAGACCCCGCGGATCGCGAGGGTCGCGTTATAGTAGGCGCCCGCTCCGCTGCCGCATCCGAACATCAACAGATAGTTGCAGTGTTCGTAGTCAACTTGAGTATGGATTGCGCCGTGAAGTATGTAGGCCATGGCGTGCTCGCCATTGCCGCAATGCGGCCCGCCCCCCGAATCCCACAGATTGGTCGAGCCGAGCGCAACGCAGAACGCTCCCTGGAAGCTGAACGACCACACGTCCATCGCCGACACCAGGGTAAGGATCGAACGCGGGTCCTTTTCCATCGCGGCACGCACTTTTGCGGTGACGGTGTCGAGCGCCTCGTCCCAGGTTATCCGCTGCCATTTGGGATCGACGCCGATGCCTTTTTCCGGATTGGTCCGCTTGAGCGGATAGTTAACCCGGTTGGGATCGTAGAGGGTCATGATCGAGGAAAGGCCTTTCGAGCAGATCCGGCCCGCGGAGACCGGATTGGCAGGATTGCCCTCGATCTTGATCACCGTCCCGTTGACGCGATGGGCAAGGATTCCGCAATTGGAGTAGCACATGCTGCACGCGCTCGGGATCCATAGGTCTTCGCGGGGAAAATCCTGCTTGTAGTTTGCCACCGGTAGCGCTGGCATCACCTTCCTCCCATCAGTGACGGAAAAACGAATACTCGGATCGGCTTGTCAGAGGCGGACGACCGTTTGAGCACGAGCGTGCGCAGGTCGGCGCTCGAATCGATTATCTCGTCGCCGATCGCAATGCGGATACCGGGCTTCAAATGGGCTTCGCCCCCGCGATCGACTAGCAGCGCCGTTCGCAACCCGCTCCCGAAGCGCTCGCCGAGCGCGTTGAGCACCTCGAGCGGCGTTGCCCGGTCGGCATCGAAGTCAAGCGTCAATTGAGCCGAGTCGAGCAGCGCCCGATAATTCCCAAAGAACCTGACCGCGACCTGCATTTCCCGCTCGCGCCAGCGCCGCCCTGGAGCGGCGCGGATTAGAGAACTTTCACTCTCAGATAAGAGCGCTGCTTTTCGGGAATGCATCAAGCGTGCCACCATAACCTTCCGGTCAACCCTCACTCGAAGCCGAAAGAAGTGAAAATCCGCGGAAAACCCGTGATGCGATCCGCTACATCGTGGCGCTAAACGCATCAACAGCCAAGACTTAATCTGACAACGATGGTAAGGTCCTCGGGTCCTTGAAAGGAGACGAGGGCGATGACACAGGAGCAGAAGGTACTCCGGGCCAAGGTGGGAGTGCTGGAGTTGGCCAAGCAACTGGGCAACGTCTCGCAGGCGTGCCGAGTAATGGGTTACAGCCGCGACAGCTTCTATCGCTTCAAGGAAGTATACGAAAAGGGCGGAGAAGCGGCGTTGCAGGAGATCTCGCGGCGCAAGCCGGTGCTCAAGAACCGAGTGGTGCCGGAGATCGAGCAGACGGTGGTGGAACTCGCGATCGCCGAGCCCGCCTGGGGCCAAGTGCGGGTCGCCAATGAATTGCGCAAGCGCGGGCATTCAATCTCACCCGCCGGGGTACGCTGCGTGTGGCAGCGCCACGAGCTCGAGACCATGAAGAAGCGGCTTAAGGCGCTGGAGGCCAAGAGCGCCCAGGAAGGGCTGGTGCTGAGCGAGGCGCAACTCGCCGCGCTGGAGAAAGCCAAGGCCGACAAGGAGGCGCACGGCGAGTTCGAGAGCAAATGTCCCGGCTACTGCGGCGCGCAGGACACCTTCTATGTCGGCACGCTCAAAGGTGTCGGGCGGATCTACCAGCAGACTTTCCTCGACACCTACACCAAGCTGGCCTTCGCCAAGCTCTACGACCGCAAGACCCCGCTGGTGGCGGCGGATCTGCTCAACGATCGGGTGATTCCGTTCTTCGATGAGCATGAGATTCCCCTTCAGCGCGTGTTGACCGACCGCGGCACCGAGTATTGCGGCGCGCCCGAGCGCCACGAGTACGAGCTGTACCTGGCGGTGGAGAACATCGATCACACCCGGACCAAGGTGAAGAGCCCGCGGACCAACGGGATCGTCGAGCGCTTCCACCGGACCGTGCTCAACGAGTTCTACCGGGTGGCGTTTCGCAAGAAGATCTACGTCGGCATCGAGCAGTTGCAGACCGACCTCGACGGCTGGCTCAGCGAGTACAACGAACTGCGTCCCCATCAGGGCCGCTGGTGCTACGGCAAGACCCCGCTTAGAACTTTCCTTGACGCGATCCCCCTGGCGCGCGAGAAGATACTCTCTCCCGCCGCCGCGGCGGCCGCGGAAGCCGGAGCAATTACTCAGTGAGGAGCGCTGCTATGAGCACCGCGCACCATCCGACAATCAACTCAAACCGGACCCGGCGGACCACCGTCGACTGTCAGAGGAAGTCTTAAGTTTTACAGGTAAAGTGAACCTTAAGCCGCCGGCGGGTCGCTTCCACTCCGAGTGCGATCGCAACATGGGTTTTCCCGCTGCCGATCGGGCCGGCCAAAATCACGTCCTCGGCGCGCGCGATGAACTCGCAACTCGCCAGCTCCATGAGCTTGGGCCGCGACACCCCCTTGAGCGCGGACCAGTCGAGCTGGTCGAGAGTTTTGATGTCGGGGAAGCGCGCCTCGCGCAGCAGCCGGCGCGCGGTGCTCTGATGCCGATTGGTGACCTCGGCTTCGAGCAGCTCGCGCAGCAGGTCCTCGTAGGCCCAGCCGCCATCGCGAGCGCGCCGGCACAGTCCCGGATAATCGCGCACCACCGCCGCGAGCTTGAGTTCGCGGCAATACTCCTGGATCACCGCCTCCGACGCCGCGTTACTCATGCGCGCCTCCGTCGGCGAGCAGCAGATGGTCGTAATCGGAGGCGCGC
>JAKAVC010000155.1 GCA_021817345.1 Deltaproteobacteria bacterium
AGAATCGGCAGCGCGATAAGCTGCGAATGGGGATGCTCGAGACTGGCGCCCGCTTCAGCGCCGTGGTTCTTGAAAATGATCACGTAGCGGAAGCGGTCGTCCCTGGCGAGGTCGAGAACCCGGTCGCGATAGGCCCACAGCACCTCCTCGATCTCGGCCGGTTCCATATCGGCCATGCAGCGGTCATGCTCGGGCGTATCGATCACCACCTCGTGCGCGCCGATTCCGTTCATCAGGTCGTAGAGACCCGCGCCGCGCTTGCCGAGCGGGCCCTCGATTCTGAGCGCCGGGAACTTGTTGGGAACGCCGCGCACCCGCCATCCGGGCTGGTTAGGCAGTGAGCCATGCTGTCTGTAGGCAAGCACCTCTCGAGGAGTGTCCGCCTCATGGCCGGCGCAAAAGACGCACGGTCCGCCCTTGCGCGGCTCGCGGTCCTTGGCGAAGTCCGAGGGGCGCTTGGCGCGCTCGGTAGCCATGATAACCCATCGTCCAACCACCGGGTCCTTTCTCAATTCAGGCATTCCACACACATCCCCCGAGGACTGTCCGATCCAATTACAGATCTACGCCGGGTGGCTCAACGAAGCGAGACGGCACGCCGGCGGGGATTTGGGGATAAATCCGCGTCGGTTTGGGCGTCGCGCGCCCGATTCGTGCTCACTACCCACGCGAACTCCGTTCAGAGGGTTTCGTCGCCCGATGACAGGCGCGGCACTACCCGCTCATTGAACTCGGCAAGCCGTTCCCGGTGCACCGGCATTACCCTGTCGGGTACGTTCAGCACCCGCTCCGCGACGCCGATAATAACCGTGGCAACAACGATCGCTTCGGCCTGCCCATTATGCAGGGCCTGCGGCGCCTGGTTCAGGTCGTCGAATCGCGCGCACTGGTTTCGATGCGTGGTTGTTACGGACTGGTTCTTGACGCATAGGCGCAGCTTTTCGAGATCCGGTTTCCCGTCGGCGTCGGCTTCGCCGACAAGCAGGCCAGTCTTGCAGTTCCGGGCGCCCGGCGTAACGGCCCGCGCCAGTTCCGCGATTCTCCGCCGAGACGCCGGCTTACATGGGGCGCATGGGTTCGGGCATTGGAGACATCCTTTCCCCTCGCATGGCACCGTCTACAAGACCCAGTCAACTCCACTCTTGTTCGAACTAAAAGGGGAAGACTTACGCCCCGAGTTATGCAAAGCTTGCCGCACGAATGGCTTTCGATCGCGACGGGGACTTGCCGGGACTGCTCAGTTCGGCTAAAGGCTAGGGCGTTGCTTCACGAGCCTTAGGGGACACACGCACGCGGCTTTTCACAGCCGAAATCACTTCCGCGCTTGTAAATGGCCTACAGGATTTTAGTTCTGAGAGGTGACGGCATCGGGCCTGAGGTCGCCGGCGAGGCGCTTCAAGTGCTCAGGATGGTTGCCCGCCGCTCCGCGGTGGACGCCGACTTCAAGGAAGGTGTCGTCGGAGGACATGCGATCGATCAGTTCGGAACGCCGCTTCCAGACGACGTTCTCAAACAGGCGCAGGAATCCGACGCGATCCTGCTCGGCGCCGTGGGAGGTCCCAAATGGGATATCCCAAGCGCCGAGAAACGCCCCGAGCAGGCGCTGCTCGGACTGCGCAAGGCGCTCGGGCTTTTCGCCAACGTCCGCCCGGTCAAGACGCTGCGCGAACTGGTGCCCGCGTCTCCGATTAAGCCCGAAATCATAACCGGTGTTGACCTGGTCGTGGTGCGCGAGCTGACCGGCGGGCTGTACTATGGCAAACCGAGCGAAAAGCGCCAGGGCGCCGAAGGACGCGAGGCCGTGGATACCTGCTCGTACAGCGAGCAGGAGATAAGCCGGGTCCTGCGGTTTGCCTTCGAGCTTGCGCGCGAGCGGCGCAAGAAGCTGACCTCGGTGGACAAGGCCAACGTGCTTTCCACCTCGCGGCTGTGGCGCGAGATCGCTACCGAGATGGCCAGGGAATTTCCCGACGTTGCGCTGGAGCATCAGCTCGTAGATTCGATGGCGATGCATCTGGTGCGTCGGCCGCGCGATTTCGACGTTATCGTGACCGAGAACATGTTCGGCGACATCCTGACCGACGAAGCCTCGGTGCTGGCGGGCTCGATGGGGATGCTGCCGTCGGCCTCGCTCGGCGAGGACGTCAACAGCGCGGGATTCCGGGTCGGGCTGTACGAGCCGATTCATGGGAGCGCGCCGGATATCGCCGGGCGCGACGAAGCGAATCCGCTTGCCGCAATCCTGTCGGCCGCAATGCTGCTGGAACATTCGCTTGGGATGCCCGCCGAAGCCGAGCTGATACGGCGCGCGGTCGAATCCGTGGTGCATGACGGCTATCGCACCCGGGACCTCGGCGCGGCGCCGCAGGGCAAGCTGCTCGGATGTAAAGCGATGGGGCGGCTGGTGCGCGAGCGAATCGAAGCGCTTGAACCGGAAGCGGGGTAACCGCGATGGCGACCGAACGCGAGCCAAGAGTGGCGGTGGTTGGGGCCACGGGCGCGGTCGGAAGCCAGCTCGTCGAGCTCCTTGAAACAAGGGCTTTTCCGAAGGGAAAACTGACGCTTTACACCTCCGCCGACGGCGCATCGCGAACCGTCGCGGTGGAAGAACGCGAAGAGGAGCTGGAGGTCGAGGAGTTTCTCGGCCCGGACGAACTGCGCGGCTTCGACCTCGCCTTCCTTGCCGTGCCCGAGCGCCTGGCGCGCGAAATCGTGCAGGCGCGGCCCGGTCCGGTGTTGATCGATCTGAGCGCCGCGCTTCGCCGTCCCAATCCCGAGTTTCCGATGGTTGCGCCGGGCCTGACTCCGCGCGCGCGGCTGCAGGAGATGCGCGGCGGGATGGTATTCGCCTTGCCCCACCCGGCGGCCCACGCCCTGGCGACGATTCTGAGCGCGCTCGGCGTCGAGTCGGGCTTTGTCGGCGTTGCCGTGATGGTTGGCGCGAGCGCCGGCGGACGCGACCTCATCACCGCAACCGTCGAACAGTCGGCCGGGCTGCTCAGCGGGAGCCTCGATATCGAGCCTGAGGAAGTCCAGCGCGGCTTCAACGTCTTTGTCAGCGAAAGCGATCGCGAGACGGCCGAGGTATTCGTCGCGCAGACACGCTTCATGATGGGGCGCGAGCCGAAAATCGCTCTGCAGGTGATTAACGCGCCGATCCTGCACGGCTCGATCGTCGCAATCCAGCTTCCACGTCAGCCGGAAAGCGCAGGGTGGCGCGAACGGCTTCGCGCGGCGCCGGGAATCCTGCTGGTCGAGGACCGCAAGCCGCTCGGGGTTATCGACGCGCTCGGGCAGGAAGCAATCGTGGTCAGGATGGACGAGAGCGAATGCGGAGTCGCGCTGTTCTGCGCGCTCGACAACGCGAGGCTCGCCGCGCTCAACGCGCTGTGGATTGCGGAGAATCTTCTGCTCACCGCGAATTGAAGGCGTCCGGGACGGCGCGAGCGGTTCGATGCAGGCCAGAATCACGATCGAATACGACGGTTCCAACTATTTCGGCTGGCAGCTTCAGGCCGGGCAGGACTCGATACAGGCGCGGCTCGAAGACGCGCTCGGGCGGATCTTCTCGACGCCGGTTCGGGTGCGCGGCTCGGGGCGGACCGACGCGGGCGTCCATGCGCGCGGCCAGGTCGCGGCATTCACGCTCCCCCGTCCATTCGACCTGGGCGAGTTGCGCCGCGCATTGAACGCCCTTCTGCCACCCGACATCGTGGTGCTCGCCGCGGCGGAGGCGGCGGACGATTTCGATCCGCGCCGTCACGCGCGCTCGCGCGTTTATCAATACCGTGTCCTGAACCGCGCGATCCGTTCGGCCTTCGAGTATCGGTACAGCTGGCAGGTGCGCGAGCCGCTCGATCTCGACGCGATGAACCAAGCGGCGCGGCTTTTCGTTGGCGAGCACGATTTCGCGGCGTTCCGCACGATGGGTACGGAGGTCAGAAGCACTGTACGGCGCGTGCTTGTGAGCGAATGGTCTCGCGAGGGCAAGCACTTCACCTACACGGTCGAGGCTTCGAGTTTCCTGCGCCACATGGTGCGCACGATGGTGGCCGCGATGGTCGATGCGGGACGCGGCAGGAACCCGCCCGGGCGAATTTCCGAACTGCTCGAAAGCCGCGAGCGGGCCGGCGCTCCGGCGCCCGCGCCGCCCGCAGGGCTGTTCCTGGTCGAGGTGCGTTACTGAGCCGGGCAATCCAAAACGACTTGCCCGATGGGCTTTAAATTGTCCACGCTTCCCCAAGTCCCTCTGGGACAGCGGTTAAAACCGCCGCTTGTTGAAAAATCAGCCTGATCCCTAGGAAAAAGCGCAAAAATTGCGCGCGCGCCGCTTGCAATACCTCTTCGGCTCGTTCACGCTCTTGCAAAGCCCGACGAGCCGGGCCGCAAGGAGGAGGATGATGACGCAGTCGCAGGTCGCAGCGCATCTGGCTGACAAGGTCGGCATCACGAAGAAGCAGGCCAAGTCCACGCTGGAAGAACTTACAAACCTGGTGGTTCGCGAACTCAAGCGCGAGGGCTCGCTACGTCTTGCGGGTCTGGGGATTTTCCGCAAGCGAAAGACCAAGGCGCGCAAGGGACGCAATCCGGCCACCGGAGAGGAAATCAAGATTCCGGCCCGCACCCGGTTGCGGTTCACGCCCGCGAAGTCGCTGAAGGATTCGGTTCTCGGCGCGAAGTAATCGGAATCACGTGGTTGCGGACCGCGGGAAGGACACGGCTCCTTTCCGCGGTTTTGCGTTTAATCACCATCTTCTTTCTTGCCGGCGTTCAGACGGCTGCGGGCGGACGCTCTCTGTTCGCGCACCCGCGCGAGGTATTCGCGGATTCTCGACTCGTAGCCGCGTTCGGACGGCTCGTAGTAGCGGCTTTCGCGCAGCCGCTCGGGCATATACTCCTGCTCGGCGATCGCGCCCTCGAAGTCGTGCGGATAGAGATAACCCTTCGCGTAGCCGAGCGAACGCATCAGCGCGGTTGGAGCGTTGCGCAGATGGAGCGGGACCGGCAGCGCGCCGTGCGCGCGCGCATCCTCGCGCGCCCGGAGCATCGCGCGATACGACGCGTTGGACTTGGGCGCGCTCGCCAGGTAGGTCACGCCCTGCGCCAGCGGAATCACTCCCTCCGGCAATCCCACGAAATCGACCGCATCCTTGACCGCTAGCGCGAGCTCAAGCGCGCGCGGGTCGGCGTTGCCCACGTCTTCCGACGCGAAAATCACCATCCTGCGCGCGATGAACAGCGCATCCTCGCCCGCCTCTACCATCCGCATCATCCAGTAGAGCGCGGCGTCGGGATCGCTGCCGCGCATGCTCTTGATGAAGGCGGAGATGACGTTGTAATGCTCTTCGCCCGCGCGATCGTAGAGAAGCGCCTTATGCTGCGCGGCTTCGCGCACGTCCTCGGCTGAGATCGCGGTGCGGCCCGCGTTCTGCGCAAGTTCGGCCGCGATTTCGAGCGTGTTGAGCGCCCGCCTTGCGTCGCCCGCCGCGAATCTGACGGTTTCGGCGAGCGCCTGGTCGCCGAGCGAAAGCCCAAGCGCACCGAGTCCGCGCTCCCTGTCGTCCATCGCGCGCTTTACGATGGTGGTCAGGGCTTCGTCGGAGAGCGGATTCAGCACCAGGACCCGCGCGCGAGAGAGCAGCGGCGCCACGACCTCGAATGACGGATTTTCGGTCGTCGCGCCGATGAGGGTCACCAGCCCGCTCTCGACGTGCGGCAAAAAGGCGTCCTGCTGAGCGCGGTTCCATCGATGGATCTCGTCGATGAAGACGACCGTGCGCCGGTTGTGGGCTTCGAGTTCCCGCCGCGCCTGTTCGACCGCCGCGCGCAGATCGGCGACGCCGGCGCTGACCGCGCTTATCGGAATGAACTCGGCGTCGAGTTGTTTCGCCAGCAGAAGCGCGAGCGTGGTTTTGCCGCTGCCAGGCGGACCCCAGAGAATCATCGAATGGAGCCGGTGCGCCCCGACCATCTCGCTGAGCAGCTTGCTCGGGCCGAGCAGATGCTCCTGGCCGACGACCTCGTCAAGAGTCGCCGGACGCATCCGGTCCGCAAGCGGGCGCGCAGCCGGAGCCCTGGGTGGAAACAGGCTCCCGGAGGTTTCGGCCTTTCGACGCGCCATTTTCTGACCCTAGCATAAGGCGTTGCGGCGGCAAGCCGTCGCCCAGGCGGGCGCCTGCCAATTGCGCGACAGGGCCATAGTGTTTTAGCTTTGTGGCGGATTTAACTCGGGGGCAGGCGCTGAGGCACATGATCGTCGGCATCGATATCGGCGGTTCGACCACCGATGCGGTTATTCTGGAAAATGGCGGGTTACACGTCGTCACAATCGAGGCCAACGACCCGGTAGCCGCGGCGGCGGGCGCGCTCGGAAAACTCGTCGAACAGTACGGGATCGATCTCGACCAGGTGGAACGGGTCGCGGCGACTGGCGCCGGCTCTCGCGCACTCGGCGAAAAACTCCTCGGCCGCCAGGTAATCAAGGTCAGCGAGTTCACCGCAATCGGCGTCGGAGGCACTTCGCTCGCCGGCAAGGAACGCGCGCTGGTCGTGTCGCTCGGCACCGGCACCGCGATAGTATCGGTTGACGGTGAAAAGATACAGCACACCAGCGGCACCGGCGTCGGCGGGGGAACGCTGCTCGGGCTTTCCAAGCACATCCTGGGCGTGTCGAGCCTCGACACACTCGAGGCGATGGCGAGCCGGGGCGATCTGCGCCGGGTCGATCTGAAAGTCGGCGATATCGCGGGCGGCCCGATCGGCGACCTGCCGGCCGGCACGACTGCGGCGAATTTCGGCAAGATTCGCGCGGACGCGACGCCCGAGGACAAGGCGCTCGCGATCATCAACATGATCGTCGAGGTGATCGGCGTGCTGAGCCTGGCGAGCGCGCGCGGTTGCGGGCAGGAAGACATAGTGCTGACCGGCAAGCTGACGCGCATCTTCCGCTTCATGCAGAAGACGCGCCGTCTTGAGTTCATCTTCGGCCGCGGCTTTATCATTCCCGATCACGCCGACTACGCGACCGCAATCGGCGCGGCGCGCACCGCCGCGCGGATGTGAATCGGCCGTCAAGACGGATTTCGGCTTCGCGGCGGCTCGCAACGCTCAAGGTCCGCGACGTGGCGCCGATTTTATCGCGGCGCGTTGCGGTTCCAACTTTTTGTCCGTTGGAGATAGAATGCGCCGACCGCCGGCCGCGTCACGCGCGGGGCCGGCGCAGGGTCCGCTTTTCCAAGGAAGGCACGATGGCTTCAGAACTGCTCAAGGGCTTCAGGATGCTCGATCTTGCCGACGAAAAGGGAGCGATGTGCGGCAAGATGTTCGCTGACCTGGGAGCCGAAGTGATCAAGGTGGAACCGGTTGGCGGATGCACGACGCGCCGCATCCCGCCTTTTCTCGAAGATATCCCCGGCGAGGACCGAAGCCTCTATTTCCTCGCCTACCACGCGGGCAAGCGCTCGGTGACCGCCAATCTCGAGTCGAGCGATGGCCGCGCGCTGGTTGCCCAACTCGCAAAGCACGCAGACTTTCTCGTCGAGTCGTTTCCGCTCGGCTACCTCGATTCGATAGGGCTCGGTTACGACGAGCTTTCGCGCATTAATCAGCGGCTTATCTATGCCTCGATTACGCCATTCGGCGACAAGGGCCCGGCAAAGAATTACAAGGCCGCCGATATCGTCACATGGGCGTCGGGCGGAATGATGTACCTGATGGGCGAGGAAGGCCGCCCGCCGCTTCAGATGTCGCTTCCGCAGGCCGGGATGCACGCGGGCGCGGAAGCCGCGGTCGCCTCGCTTATCGCGCACTATCCGCGCCAGACGAGCGGGCTTGGGCAGAAAATCGTCGTCGATATGCAGGCCTGTATCGTGTGGACGTTGATGAACGAGCAGGCGATGCCGATCTTTCACGGCGATTTCCTGAGACGAAGCGGAGTCTTCGTCGGCTCGGCGGATGCGCGGCGCAAGATGGTCTTCCGATGCGCCGACGGGCACATCTCGATCCTGATAATGGGCGGCGCGGTGGGCGCGCCCTCGACAATCGCGCTGGTCAAGTGGATGGACGAGAAGGGTTTCGCGTCCGACTGGATGAAGGCCAAGGACTGGATGTCGTGGGTGCCGGGCCTGCTGATGGCGATGACGCAGAAGGACCGCGAGGAGATTGACGAACTCGAGGACCGGGTCGAGAAATTCTTTCTCACGATGACCAAGCACGAAATTTATCGCGAGGCGCTCAAGCGCAGAATCCTGCTGGCGCCGGTCGCGACGGTGGCCGATATCGCCGCCGACGAGCAACTCGAAGCGCGCGAATTCTTTGTCAAAGTGGACCATCGGGACACTCTCGGACGTGAGCTCACCTTTCCGGGCGCTTTTGCCAGGTTCAGCGCGACGCCGATTTCGCCGCCCGAACGCGCACCCCGGCTCGGCGAGCATAATCGCGAAGTCTATTGCGGCCTGCTCGGGCTTGACCTTGAGCGGCTTTCGCGCCTTTCGGCCGAAGGCGCGATTTGAACGGGGAACAGGAGCGTCCAGTGGCTTACGCGTTGGAAGGAATCAAGGTGCTCGACTTCGCATGGGTCGGGGTCGGGCCTATCACGACGAAGTATCTGGCGGACAACGGCGCCGAGGTCATCCGGGTCGAGTCCGCGGCCAAGCTCGACGTGCTGCGTATCGGACCGCCGTGGAAGGACGCCCAACCCGGCATCAACCGAAGCCAGTTTTACGCCAGTTACAACACCTCGAAGAAGGGGATCACGCTGAACCTTGGCAACCCCAAGGCGCGCGAACTGGTCCGCCGCCTCGTGCCGTGGGCGGATATCGTCGTCGAGAGCTTCACGCCCAAGGCGATGCGCGGATGGGAGCTCGACTACGAGCATCTGCGCGAGATCAAGCCCGACCTGATCATGCTGTCCACGTGCCTGCAGGGACAGACCGGCCCGAACGCGCTTTATCCGGGGTTCGGGCAACTGATGGCGGCGCTGTCGGGCTTTTACCATATCTCGGGATACGGAGACGGCTCGGTCTGCCCGCCCTACGGCGCGTACACGGATTTCATCGCGCCCAGGTTTTCCGCCGCGGCGCTGCTCGCCGCCCTCGATTATCGGCGCCGCACCGGCAAGGGCCAGTATATCGACATGGCGCAGTACGAGGCGGCGCTCAACAATCTTGCCCCCGCGCTCATCGATTATTTCGCAACTGGCAGAGTGCTCGGGCCGAAGGGTAACGCCTCGGAGCGCTACGCTCCGCATGGCGCGTACCGATGCGAGGACGAAGAGGGAAACGAGCAGTGGATAGCGCTTGCGGTTGCGAACGACGCCGAATGGCGCGCGATGCTCGAAGTGCTCGGCGCGCCTGTGCCCGACAGCCGCTTCGCGACGCATCTCGGGCGTCTTGAAAACCGCGAGGCGCTCGACGCATTCGTCAGCCGCTCGGTACGGGGGCGGCGCGTCATGGACCTGGTGGCCAAACTGCAGGCGGCCGGCGTCGCGTCCTATCGCGTGCAGAACTGCGTCGATCTTCATCAGGACGAAAACCTTGAGGCCTTCGACTTCTGGCATTGGCTGGAGCACAAGGAAATGGGGCCGTCGCCTTACGAAGGCCTGCAGCATCGGCTCGGCCGCACGCCGGGCGAGCTTCGCAGCGCCGCGCCGATCCTCGGCCAGCACAACCAGGAAGTGCTCGGCGGGATGCTCGGGCTGTCGGCCACGGAAATCGAGCAGCTTCAGAAAGAAAACGTGATATTCTGAGTGGCGCGCGGCGGGCCGAATCGCATATGGCCGCCGCAGCCACGGAATCGCTTCGCAGTGCGCTACGAACTCAGGATCGCGCTTCGCTATCTGAGAGCGCGTCGCAAGGACGCGTTCATCTCGGTTACCACCCTGTTCACCGCGACCGGCGTGATGATCGGAGTGGCGGCGCTTACAATTACGCTGGCCGTGATGGGCGGCTTCGAGCACAGCCTGAAAGAGCGCGTGCTCGCGTTAAGCCCCCAGATCCAGATCCTGAGCGAGCAAGGCTCGATCACCGACTGGACGAAGATACAGAAGATAGCCAATGGCGTTGAGGGCGTGAGTGGGTCGGATCCGTTCCTGGTCGGGCAGGCGATGCTGAGTTCGGGACGCGGCGTCGGCGGCGTGGTGGTTCGCGGTATCGAGCCCGACAATCCGGTGGTGCGGTCGGAGTGGTCGCGGTACATCGTTGCGGGCAGCCTTCATGACCTGACGACCGGGTTCAAAGGTGCCAGGGCTCCGCAGGGAAGCGTCGCAATCGGCGTGACGCTGGCTCATCGGCTCAAGGTCAAGGTCGGCGACACCGTCAGGATGGTCGCGCCGATACTCGCGGGCTCCGACCAGGAAATCACGACGAAAACAGGCGAATTCGTGGTCGGGGCAATCTTCGATTCCGGGATGACGTACCTCGACACGAACATGGCGTTCGCCGATTTGCCGCAAGCGCAGAATTTCTTCGGCCGCAGCGGAAAGGTTGACGGCGTCGACGTGCATCTGACGACGCTCGACGCGACCCATCGCGTGACCGAGGCGCTCAGAAGGCTTTTGGCGGCGCCCTACGTCGTGCGCAACTGGGTCGAGTACAACCAGTCGGCGTCGGCGGGGTTTGCGATGCTCAAGCGGATTTACACGCTGGTCCTGATGCTGCTGATCGCAGTCGCCGCGTTCAATCTAATTGCGACGCTGATAATGGTCGTGATGGAAAAGCGAAAGGACGTGGCGGTGCTGATGGCGATGGGGGCGACG
>JAKAVC010000116.1 GCA_021817345.1 Deltaproteobacteria bacterium
TCAACATCGGTGGCGTCCTCCTTCCACCCGGCTCCCACCGGGTGCTGCGTAGTGCTTACGCGGAAGGGTACGCCGCCTTTTTCATGCCGTCATCCAATCCACAACTTTCGGCAATTGCTCCTTGAGAGAAATCAGCAGCTTTACGCTGTGCCGCTCCGCCACGACGTCGACAAAGTGCTTTCCTCCGCCGAGTCGCGTTCCCACCTCTACTTGCTTGCCGTAGGTGTACCCACCCCTGCGAAGCGCCGGCAGGATCATCTCCTCCAGAACCGCACCAGTTCGTGTATCGCGGCGCAACTCTACAAGTTCCTTGTGGCTAAGACTTCCTGGGCGGGGGTGCGGTCGCCGGTGCAGTTGATCAAACGAGGGGCGTTGAGCACTGTCACGACAAAACCTAACTCCCCGTATAGGCTGATGATGCGATCAGTGGCTTGGTTCGATAGGACAACCGGCCCGGGATGCCGAGCGAGCCATTCGGCGAGCCGTACCTGGTCGTCCCATCGAAAGTCCTCTTTCGCGTATTTCGTAAACTCGACGTCATACGGCGGGTCGGCGTACACGAAGTCGCCCGGCTTAAGCGCGAGGCTCTCGAAGTCGCCCGCGCGGAACTCCCATCGCGCGAACAAGGTACGATAAGCGCGAAAGTCGGTGGTGTAATTGATCCGCTTGTAACGCCCGAACGGCACGTTGAAGAAGCCTTCGCTGTTGAAGCGGCAGAGGCCGTTGTAGTCGGTGCGATTCAGATAATAGAAGAGCGCCGCCGCCTCGGCGGATTTGGACTTCCCGGAGGCGATGAGATCATTGAAGCGCTCGCGATGCCGGTAATACATATCGGCGTCGTTGCTCATCGGGAGCGTGATAATGAGTCCGCGTTTCAGCCGTCGATAGAAGTTGATTGCATGCGGATTGATGTCGTTAAGGAGTGCGCGCTTCGGCAGAAGCCCGAGCGTCACGGCGAGTCCGCCGCACATCGGCTCGACCAGTCGGCGATGCTCATGTCCGTGCCAGAGCTTGCGCAAATGCGGGACGAGCCATCGCTTACCGCCGGCCCACTTGAGCGGCGGCCTCAGCCGCATCTCCGCCCGTAGCTCCGCTTCCAGCACCGCCGCCATCGCGACATTTATACGACGCCCGAAACAAAACGCAAAGAGCGTGGATTCGGCGGCGTCGTTGGGGATCTGGCAGGCGCACCGAGAAATAAGCACCCAAGGACAGTATGCGCCGTGGCTTTTCCGACGTGCTTTCGCGAGTCCCGCGGAGAAGCCCAAGGGAAAGGCCTTCCTCCGCATCCGGATGCGAAGGAAGGCCTCTCTCTGAACGCTCACGCGGCGCGGACGGACTCCTTGAAGTCAGGGCGTCTGCCCGGTGGAAGCCGAATTCGGCTTTTGATACCCGTGCCGTTGACGCCACCTGCGTCGGCGCTCGCGCCTCCAACGGCGAAACCTCCTGCGATTGTGATTGCCCATAAATTTGTTTGGATTGCGCGAGAAATTTTGCGCGATGCGCGGATGGTGCTGTAGATAGGATTGCAGACGACGATGCCTCCGGAGAAATCGAGGGTTGTGTATCAGGTTCGGATTTCGCCGAAGTCGCCGAGCCAGGCGCGGATGATTCCTTAAGTAGTTGCCGAAAGGCCTTGCGTTGGGGCGATAGTAGCCGTAGCGGTTGCCGGCGGCCGTCGGCGGGTTAGGGGCGGCTGGTGCCTGCATCTGGGCCATCGCGGGCACAGCCGCGGCGCCGGCGAGAACGACCGCCGCGATCGCAACCAAGGCGAATCTAATTTTCACAACGAACTACCTCCTTCAGCAGTCTTCGCTGAAAAGGTAGTACGAGCGTCCGCGTCCGCCGTTTCAAAATCCGCCGACGGCGGATGTTGGGAAGCGATACGGCTTGGCGCGGCCCGCGCGGATTTCGGCGCATAGCTGCGCGACGCTCGTGATATCGCGCTCGAGTTCCGTCGCGCAGGTGAGAAACCATTGCGGGGTCGGAAAATGCGCGTCGCTCGCGCCGAGCGCGGTGAGTCCGAATTTCTCCGCGGCGATTGCCGCAAGCTCGTTCTCGCGCGGCGAGTTCTGTCCGTTCAAAACCTCGATCGCGCCGAGCGCGGCTCCGTGCTTCGCGGTCAGTTGTTCGAGCCGCGTGCCAAAGCCGGAATCGCGAAACGGATGCGCCGGGATTGCGACGCCGCCTTCGGCGTAGAGGAGGTCGATCAGATGCCCGCTTTTGAGCATCCGCTGGGCGGGATCGAAGTGGCGAAGCGCGCCGGGCGTCAGGCCGAAAAGCAGCAGATGGCCCAGGTCGGTATCCGCTTCGACTCCCTTTATCACCAAAATTCCGTACCGATCGGTTAATTCCGCGTATAGGCGGTCGGTTTCCTCGTCGGAGGGGAAGCGGCGATGCTCGGTGAAGCATATCGCGCCGAGTCCCGAACCGCTTTTGACCGCCGCCTCCAGATATTTTTCGGGCGTGGTCCTGGAGTCGTCGGAAAGATGGGTGTGAACATGCAAATCTACCAGCATCGCGGAAGTTCTTTCAGCATAAATCGCGCATCCCGGCAAACCGCGGCTTTTGCTCTGCGAGGCCGCGATGAGATTCGGCTAGGGGCCGGCGAAGGGCGAGCCGGAAACCGTAAGGTGATCTTCAAGATAGATAATCCCGGGTAGCATGAAGGCCATCGTTTCGACCTTCATCCGCGCGAATTCGTCCGGCACCGTGCCCCATAGCGTTACCGTATTGCCCTGGATTCTGAACTTGACCGCGTCCAGCCCGGCGGCATCGAGCGCCTGGCGGAATTCCTGCGCGCGCTGAACGTCGTAAGAGGAGCCTGGCGCCGGGTTCGCGGGCGGAACGTACCGGTAGGGCGCCGTGCCCATCCCGGGCGGAATCGCCTGCGGCACGGGCCGTTGCAGATAATCGAGTATAGTGGTGACGCCGAAGGCGGCGAGGAACAGTCCGATCGCGACCAACGCGATATAGCCGAGCGTGTGACTGCGGCTCGGCCGGTCGCGCCACTCGCGGTAGATCGCGCCCGCGCGGCCCGCGGCTCCGGCGTTCGCGGCGGACGGCGCCGGATTCGAGAGCACCACGGTCGCCGCCTCGGGAGTGGATGACGGCGCGGGTGCGCCGAGCGGTATCGTAACGTCGCTTCCGCAGAACGAGCAGAAGCGCGAGTCGGACGGGATCGTCCGGCGGCACGCGGCGCATTCGGCCTCGCCCGCCATCAGCACCGTCGGCTGTTGCGAGGCCGCGGCCTGAGCGGCGGGCGTCGGGGCGCCGAGCGGTAGTTGAAGCTGGGGTTTTTGTCCAGGCGTGCGCGCGGGCGGACGGATACGGCCGTTTCCGGCCGCAAGGCGCGCCCGGATATCGAGCAGGCGATGCTTGAACTCGGTCGCGTCGGCCATCCGATGCACCACGTCGTAGGCGAGCGACTGATCGACCAGCTCGGCGAGCGCGGTGTCGATACCGGGGCATAGCGAGCGCGTCGGCGGGAAGCTGAACGGCGCCTCGGCGGCGGGATCGCGTCCGGTAAGCGCATGATGCATCGTGGCGCCCAGCGCGTAGAGATCCGAGCGCACCTCGGCGCGTCCGCGATACTGCTCGGGCGGCGCGTAGCCCTGCGTCCCGATCATCGTGGCGTTGCTCTGCGGCTGGAAGAAGCGCGCGATACCGAAATCTATGAGCTTGACCTGGCCCGACGCCGTAAGCATCACGTTCGACGGCTTCAGATCGCGATAGATTACCGGCGGCTTGAGGTTGTGGAGGTATTCGAGCGTGTCGAGAATCTGGAGCGCGATATCGATGACCCGCGTCTGCTCGAGCTTGCGGCCGTTTCTCGCGAGTTCCTGCTCGAGGGTGATCCCGTCGACGAACTCCATTACGAGGTAATGGCGGTTGGCGTCGGAGAAGCGGTCGAAGATGCGCGGGATATGCTCGTTGCTGAGTTGCGCGAGCATGTCGGCCTCGCGCTGGAAGGCGGCGATCGCCTGGCTCTGCATCTCGGGGCTGGTGAACGTATCGACCATCTCAGCGAGCGCGCAGGGTCGCGCGGCAAGGCGGAGGTCCTCGGCGAGATAGACGAGCTTCATCCCACCGCCGCCCAGCGGTTTGGTCACGCGGTAGCGTCCACCGATTATTGTGTCGGGCGAAATCATCGACTATTTGCCCGCATCGCGCGCTGTTGGGGACGTGCTAGAACCTCAAGTTGGCCGGCGCGGTCGGATCGGTCCCGCGTGCAGGCTTCGGCTTCGCAGCCCCGGTTCGCATTGTAGCGTAAACCGCGGCGTTGGCGGCGCATATCAGGTGGAGCAGGAAACCGAGCGGACTGCTCGCGCCGTAGGCTATCATCACACCGAAAAACCATCCGATGCCCCGCCACGGATGATGCTGGTAAACGTGGCCGAGGCCGGGAATGATACTGAGCGCGAAGGCGATAACCGGGCGCATCCCAAGGTCGCGGGCGATGGGTCCGGTTGCCTCCAGCGGCGCCCCGCAGTGTTTGCAGAAGCTCGCTCCTTCGACCGTAACCGGCTGACCGCATTGGGAACAGAAGCGCGGTCTTGGAAAATCGGCGTCAGGCACGGAACGTCAGAGCCGCCTCGCCGAAACGGACCGTGTCGCCGTCGCGCAGCGGCGCTTCGCTGATCCGCTCGCCGCCGACGAAAGTGCCGTTCTGGCTCGCCAGATCGCGCAGCTCAAAGGCGCCATTGCGCGCCTCAACGCTAGCGTGATGGCGAGATACGGACGAGTGGGAAATCACGATATCGTTGTCGAGCGCGCGCCCGATACGGGTCGGCTCGCCTGAGCGCAGCGGGAAACGGTTTCCGGCTGCGTCGATGAGGCATGGTCCCGAAACGGCGTCGGCGTTCGGAGCGGCCATCACGGCGATGGGCTGGAGACGCGAGGCGGGAGAGACGGCTGTCGCGGGAACCTGCCGCAAATGGAAACTCAGTTCGTAGGAGCCGATCCGGATACGGTCGCCGTCCTTGAGGGAAGCGCTTTCGACGCGCTCGCCGTTGAGGAAGGTGCCGTCCTGCACCGCAAGCCCGCGGAGCACGTAACCGTCGCCGTGACGTTCGATCACGGCGTGACGGGCCTGCACCGAAGGGTCGCCGAACAGGCCGACGCGATTTTCCTCGGCGCGGCCGATCGACGAGATCGCGCCGTCGAGCCGGTATTGCCGGCCCTTGAGGCGCCCGGCCTCGACGGTGACCCATGCGCTTTTGGTCAGCTCGTGAACCAGCCCGATCACGAGTCCGATCGCCAGTCCGATCAGGCTCAGTCCGATCAGACGCGAGAGAAAGCCGCCGCCGGTAAGGCGATTGACGAAATCGAAGAGGAATCCGCCGCTGAAGCCGCCCGCCGCGCCGCCGATTGCGCCCTTGGCCACGTTGACCATCGAACGCGCAACGTCGGTCCGCGAGAATCCGGCGACACCGACCCCCGCGCCAAGCATCGCGCCCAGCAGCAGCCATGAGATGACCCGGCCCACCACCAGCAGGACGATCGAGCCCTGATGCCCGACTCCCCATCCGCCGTAGTTAAGGATCGCGCCGAAGACCTGATTGGCGAAATAATTGGCGATCAGGACGAAGACCGCGCATACCGCGAAGCCGACCACGAAACGGGTCTTCATCCGCGGCGTCAGCTCAAGACGCTGCTCTTCGGATGCTAGGATCAATCCGCCGATCAACCCACCGAAAATCGCCATCGAGATGTACGAGGCGACAATGGCGGCGGTGGACAACGGCTGGGTAAGCGAATGCCCGTGACTCGCGATCTCGACGGGTATCCATCCGATCGCGCCGCCGACAAGCCCGGCAAGCGCCTTGTAAGTGAGTTCGCGCCGGTTGATCGCGCCGTTCACGTTCATTCCCAATGATCGTTGGCCGGCTCAGAGGCACGGCCCAAGTTCCCTGACAGTGTTAAAACCATAATAGCCCGGGTGCGATAGCGGTCCAACGCCGCCGCGAAATTCGGCAAAAGCGCGTGAAGCGTGCCGGATTGTCGCGACATGCCCTCCACGAAGCCATCAGACTGCCACTTTTGCCATGAAAGTCTCGATGCCGGCGCGAAACGCCGCTTCGTCGGTGTAGCGGCCGAGGTCCAGGATGAAATAGGTTGCGCCCGCGTCGCGCTCCTCGTCGAGCTTGGCCCGCGCGGCAGAGGTATCGTCGAGTCGAAGCCCGCGCCTCACGATTATTTCGGGGTCTGGGCGTCCCGCTTGGCGCGCGCGTTTTTTGAGTTCTCCAACCGCGGTCTTCAGCTCCGCCGCTCGAAGCATCGGATGCCATCCGTCGCCGTATCGAAGGACGCGCTCGATGGCGTTCGGGCCGTTACCGCCGATCCATATGGGCGGGCGGCTCGGGCGCGGCAGGAAGACGAACGCCGGGAAGTTCACCAGCTCGCCGTGATAGGGGCGCGGCGTGTCGTCGTCCCACAGATGGTGCATCACGCGCAGCGTTTCGGTCGCGAGCGCGCCGCGCTTTCGCATCGGGACGCCGAGCGCCTCGAACTCCGGCTTCATCCATCCGACGCCGACGCCCAGGATAAGCCGTCCGCCGGAGAGTTCCTGGATCGTCGCGGCCTGCTTCGCGGTCAGCACGGCGGGGCGATAGGGCAGCACGAGCACCGAGACTCCGAGCCGGATGCGGCTCGTGATACCGGCCAGATAGGCGAGCGTCGCGAGTACGTCGAGGTAGCGTCCGCCGGAGCCCTCGGTCTGGCCGGGCGGGATACAAAGATGGTCGGAGACGAAGAGCGCGTCGAAGCCGGCGTCCTCGGCTGCGCGTGCGCATTCGGTCAGAATGTGGGGACTCGACTGCGGCCCCATGTTCCGAACGGCGATTCCGAACTTCATAACGATCCCTCCCCGGAAATTAGGCGATCCGGTCCGCGTACACCAAATGAACCTAACTGAGGCACACTATGCGAAAAAAGCGCAAACCGAGTGTTCAATTGATCCGCTTAAAATGGCATTGATTATGACTCATCTTTTGTACGGCAGGGGAGGAACGCTTGGGGCGTCCGTCGGCAAGAGAACGGAAACCATACAACCTCGACGCACTTCTCGACGTGGCCGTTCGCGTGTTTCTCGAACGGGGATACGACGGCAGTTCGCTCGACCAGGTCGCGCGTGCGGCGGGAATCACCAAGGCCAGCATCTACTATCACGTCCGCAGCAAGGAAGAGTTGTTGCTTCGCGGGGTCGGACGCTCATTCGACGCGCTCTATGCGGTGCTCGGCGAACCCGGAGCCAAAAGCGGATCCGCTCTAGAGCGGCTAACCTACGTGATCCGGCGCGCGGCGGAAGTGATCACGGGGATGCTGCCCGAGTCGGCGCTGCTGCTCCGGGTGCGCGGAAACACCCACGCCGAGCAGCGCATCCTGGAACGCCGCCGAGAACTCGATCACATGGTCGCCGAAGTGTTCGTCAACGCGCACAACGAAGGCGCCATCCGGGCCGATATCGATCCGCGGCTTGCCACGCGGCTCGTTTTCGGGATGCTCAACTCGATCACGGAATGGTATCGGCCGGGAGGTGCGATGAGCGTGGCGGCGATCGCGGACACCGCGGTAAAGATCGCGCTGCAGGGACTCGCCGTTCCTCACACGGGCAATTCAGTGAATAAGCCGCGCGCTTGATTTCCCAAGCGGCCGACCGATACGGTGGGCTCAAGGGAGAGATCGCGATGGGCCGATTCATCATCCCCGACGGAGGCCTCAAGCCCGCGCCTGAAGTCCCCCAGCCGAACATCTTTCCGATCGAATGGCGGGTCGAGACGCCAAAGCTGGCCGAGATATACGAGCGCGCCAAGTCCGAGGGCTACGACCCCTCGACCCTTCCGTGGGAGGGCTTCGACCCGTGCGCTTTCCGCCGCGAGGAGCGCGTCGCGATCATGTACTGGTTCGCGCTGCTCTCGAATTTCGATGCGTCGGGACCGCCGGTTTTCGCCAAGGCGATGATCCACGCGTTCGAGACGCACGAGGAAGACCCGGTGCGGAAATGCTTCTTCTCGATTACGCGCGACGAAGTGAACCACGAGGAAACCTGCGGGCGCGTCATCACGCGGATGGTTCCCGGCGGGCCGCTCGGATGGGAGCCGCGCACCGAACTGGAACAGGTCGCGTACAACAACATCAAGTGGCTTTACCATAACGGTGGACGCTACTGGACGGGGTACTCGAACGCGCTCGGGCGTTATCCGCTCGCGGTCCTGTTCACATCCTTCATGATGGGCGAGGTCGCGTCATCGACGCTGTTCCACGGGATGTCACGCGCGGCTGGCCATCCGCTGTTTCGCGACGCGTTCAGGCGAATCGGTCTCGACGAGGCGCGCCATCTTCAGATCTGCATAGCGCTGCTCGAAAAGGAATGGCCGGGGCTGACCGATGAGTGTCGCGCCTTCGTTACCCGGCAGCTTCGCGCGGGATTCGTCTTCCTCTCGATGATCCTGTGGGAGCCGCCCGAACAGTTCTGGGAGCTTCCCGACTATTTCCTGCCCAACCATCGCGAGCTTATTCGTATCGCGCGCGAGGCCGGGCTCGGCGTGCTAACCGTTGACGAGCAGGCCGACAACTGGCGGCTTGCGATCGCGCGGGTGCGCCGGCTGGTCGAGCGATGGCGGATCGACTTTCCCGCCATCCCGGAACTCGACGTCGCGGGCGTGGACGTGGGCGAAATCACCGCCGACGACATCATCCCGGTTTTCTAGCGCGGTGTCCCATTAATAATTTCACAGCAGACGCACTGGCGTGAGATTTTTCGCTTCGGCAGCCTTCGCTCAGGTCGCCGCGCCTTTTCGCCCTTAGCCCGTGATCCCCGAGCGCGGTCGGGCGCTTTTCTCGGCCGTTACTCATCGCACGCCGGCGAGCGGATCGCGCAAGCCTCTTTGCGTTGCGGGCGCGCGCGGATGTAGAGATTGGCCCATGCACGCATGGTGACGCGGAGCCTCCGCGCAGGAGGGCGATTCGATGAAGGTCCTGCTTTCGATCAAGAATGACGTTGGCGAACTCGTCCTGAACCGTCCGGACAAACTAAACGCGGTTGACGACGCGATGGCCGCGGAATTTAGCGAGCGGCTTCGCGAGGCCGAGAAAGCGGCGGTGCGGGCGCTCGTCGTTCGTGGCGAAGGACCGGGCTTCTGCGCGGGGCGCGACCTCGCAACCGCCGACCCGGGCAATGAGGACGGCGAGGCCGTCCTGGAGCGCGTCGTCAATCCGGTAATCAAGGAGCTTTCCGACTTTCCCGCGCCGACCTTCGCCGCCGTCCACGGCGCGTGTCTGGGTGTAGGGCTGGGCCTCGCGCTCGCCTGCGATGTGGTTTACGTCTCCGAGGATCTCAAGATCGGATCGCCCTTCGTGCGGATTGGCGCGGTGCTCGACTCGGGCGGTCATTACTTTTTCGTCTCGCGTATCGGCCCTCATCGCGCGCTCGAACTCATCTACACGGGGCGGCTGCTTTCCGGGCCGGAAGCGGCCGCGTGGGGATTGGTCAATCAATGCGTCCCGCGCGCGGAGCTGCTCGAGAAGGTGAGGGCGCTTGCGCATGGCGTAGCCAGCGGGCCGACGGCGGCGCTGATGGAATCGAAACGGATCGTCAGGATGCTAGCCGAGGAGCCGCTCGGTCTGACCGAGGTCTTGAAGCGAGAGGCGAAAGCGCAGGGTGCCGCGAGCCGCACCGACGATTATCGCGAGGGCATCACGGCCTTCCTGCAGAAGCGCCCGCCGAAATTCACCGGCAAGTGAGGCTCTCGTTCCGCGGGATCCGCGACCATGCATCGCCCGCGGCACACGTCGCCTTTCTCAGCCGGAACGCGGAAGCAACTCAGGGTGATGGAACCACAGCAGCGTGAGTCACTGCGCCATCGCAAACGACGGAACGCCGACGAATCCAAATTCGATCCCCTCCGGCACCTGGATCGCCGCGCCGTTGAACGGGCTTACCATCGAGCATCAGCGAAACGCCGGCGCGAGCCGGGAGATGGAGTAGCCATGCCGGGCGATCTCGTCGGCGCTCAGGCTCTCGGCATAACACTCGCACTCCCATCCGTTGGGAGGGTAGTACCTCTGCCGCCACGCGTCGTTCGCGTGCAGGACCGTGCCCGACCAAACGAGATGCCGCGCAGGGATGGTGATCCGGAACGACATAGCGGAGATGCGCGCGGCACATCTTCGACTCCCTTACCTGCTCCCACTGCCTGGCGCCGCCGAAGAGCCGGCGGTAAACGCCGCACAGCAGCTCCAGGCGCTGCGCGGCGGACACGCATATCCTCAACCGCTTCCTATCGGAGATGACCGGCTGCAAAGGCGGTTTCGACAGACCGAGCGCCGACAGGAGGCTTCTGAGGCGGGGCGCGATGGTCCTGGCGTCGCAGCATCCATCCTCCGCCGCGCACCACAGCGCCAGCGACAGTTCCAGGAGTTCTCCTTCAAGTATCACGGCTACAAAAGGCTACAAAAACTGATCGTGCCGCTGGACTGCCCCTTCGTCCAAAGAAGATGCCTTGGCGGCTTTCCAGTGGCAATCTCCAGACGGAGCGCTTCCGAGCCCGGCAATCGCGAAGGCGCAGGGCGTCGCGCGCCGAACGGAACGGTTCTCGCGAAGGGTATCACCGCATTCCGGAGGAAGCGCTCACCGAAATTCACCGGCCGTGACGTAGCGCCGCCCCGCGCCGATGGTTCCGTGGAGTAAGCAGGGATCAGAGCGGGAGCTTAAGGATCACGTTGGTCACA
>JAKAVC010000034.1 GCA_021817345.1 Deltaproteobacteria bacterium
CGTGCTCGTCGTGGTACTTCCTGCGCTTCGCCTCGCCGCACGAGGACAAGGTTCCGTTCGCTCGCAAGGCGGTCGATTACTGGCTTCCGGTCGATCTCTACGTCGGCGGCGCCGAGCATGCCGTGATGCATCTGCTGTACGCGCGGATGTGGACCAAGGTGATGTACGACGCGGGGATGATCGGCTTCAAGGAGCCGTTCCCGGTGCTGCGCAACCAGGGGATGGTATGGGCGGCCGACGGGCAGAAGATGTCGAAGTCCAAGGGCAACGTCGTGACGCCCGACGCGATGATCGAGAAGTACGGCGCCGACGCCCTAAGGCTCTGGGAACTCTTCATGGGCCCGTTCGACGAGCCAACCAACTGGAACGAGGACGGCGTCGCCGCAACCGAGCGCTATCTCGGGCGCGTATGGACGATGGTGCGCCGATACGTTGAAGCCGGCGCGCCCGAGGGCAATCCGGGAGCCGAAACCCTCAAGCGCGCGCACAAAACCATCCGCACCGTGACCGATCATATCGAGCGTCTCAGGTTCAACACCGCGGTCGCGGCGTTGATGGATCAACTCAACTACCTCGCGAAGCTCAAGCCCGAGGAAGCGGGACGCTTCGCGATCGAGTCGTACGTGCTGATGCTCGCGCCGATGGCGCCGCATATGTGCGAAGAGATGTGGCGCGCGCTCGGACACGGCGCGTCCATCCATCTGGAGCCGTGGCCGCGCTTCGACCCCGAGCTTACCCGCGAGGAGACGGCAACCGTCGTGGTGCAGATCAACGGCAAGGTGCGCGACCGGCTCGAAGTCGCAATCGGCGCCGCGGAGGACGAGGTTCGCGCGATGGCGCTTTCGAGCGAGAACGTCAAAAAGCATCTCGGCGGCAAAGCGCCCCGCAAAGTGATTTACGTCCCGAACAAGCTGCTGAGCATCGTGGCCTGAGCAAAGTAACGCGCGATGCGCCATCCAAACGGGCGCGCTCAGGACGTGGCGCGCAAGCGGTCGAAGCCGGCTTCGAGATCCGCGATCAGGTCCTCAGGATTCTCCAGCCCCGCGTGAATCCTGATGCACCATCGGTCTTCGCTCTCCGGCGTTCCCGGCCGGTAGCGGCTTATCCTAAACGGCGCCGCGAGGCTCTCGAATCCGCCCCACGAGTAACCCATCGCGAAGAACCTGAGCCCGTCGAGCATCGCGGCCAGCGCCTCTTTCGTGACGCCCGGCCTGAAGCTGAAGGCGAACAGTCCCGAGGCGCCGAGAAAGTCGCGCTTCCATAGCGCGTGGCCGGGAGCGTCTTCGAGCGCGGGATGGAGCGCGCGCTCGACCTCGGGCTGCGTCCCGATGAAACGGGCGAGCGCGAGGCCGTTTTCCTGATGCCTCGCGAGGCGCACCGCAAGCGTTCGTATCCCGCGAACGGCGAGATAGATGTCGTCCGGCCCGGCCATCTGGCCGAGTTCCCGATGCACCTTCTTGAGCGCGTGCCACATCGGCTCGGTACAGGTGATCGTCCCGAGCATCGCGTCCGAATGTCCCACGATGTATTTGGTCGCCGCCTGGATCGAAACGTCAACACCGTGCTCGAACGGCTTGAAGAAAAGCGGCGACGCCCAGGTGTTGTCCATCATCACGATTGCGCCGCGCTCGTGCGCCGCGCGCGCGATCGCCGGAACGTCCTGCACTTCGAAGAGCCCGCTCGAAGGCGACTCGACGTAAACCACGCGCGTGTTAGGGCGGATCAGGCGCGCGATATCGGTGCCGACCAGAGGATCATACAAGGTAGTCTCGACGCCGAATTTTTTGAGGATCGATTCGCAGAAGCGGATCGTGGGCCCGTAGGCGCCGGCGGTCATCAGCAGATGGTCGCCGGCGGAAAGAAACGCCGTCAGCGCGGTCGTGATCGCCGCAAGGCCCGACGGCGCGAGCCGGCAATGCGCCCCGCCTTCGAGCCGCGCGACCGCTTCCTCCAGTGACGCGCTTGTCGGAGTACCGAGCCGTCCGTAGGCGAAGCGGAATTCGGCGGGCTCGTCGGCGGCGGCCTCGAACTCCGCGAAGGTTTTGAAAACGATTGTCGACGCGCGATAGACCGGAGTGTTGACTGCGCCGTAATGGGCGTGCGGATGGCGGCCTGCCACGACCGCGATTGTATCGTCCTTCATGGCGATAGTTGTGCTTCAGGATGCCCGAGCGGCACAAGCCCGGCGTCGCCCCGCGGCCCTTGAAGGCGCCGCGGCAGCGTGCGATCCTGCCGCGCGGAACGAATAATCGCGGTTTTTGCCTTCGGGCATCATGGATAAAGGAGTCCTACGCAAATGGCCGAGCAGGTACTCACGGTCGCGCGCAATCAAAATTACGCAGTTCTAACACTCAACCGTCCCGAGAAGCGCAACGCGCTCAATCAGCCGATGATCGAGGCGCTCAACGCGGCGCTCGCCCAATTCGAAAACGACAAGGAAATCCGTGCGCTCCTGATCCGCGGCGAGGGTTCCAGCTTCTGCGCCGGAATCGACCTCAAGGAGGTTGACGAGGCGCAAGCTGGCCATAATCCGAATTCGCTCGAATTTGTCTTCGGCCGCCTCGAACGCTTCCCGGTCCCGACGATCGCGTCCATCCAGGGAGCGGCGCTCGCCGGCGGACTGGAGCTCGCGCTCCATTGCGATCTCCGCGTCGCCGCCGACAACGCGAAGCTCGGGATGACGCTCGGGCGCGTCGGCCTGATGGTGCCGTATGATTTCACGCGCAAGCTGATCGAAGTGTGCGGCACGGCGAATACGGCGCGAATCCTATACACCGCGGACATCTTCGGCGCCGACGAAGGCCGCGCGATGGGACTGGTTCACGAAGTCGTGCCGGCGGCCAGGCTCAAGGAACACTCGAGCGCTCTTGCGGAAAAAGTCGCGGGCAACGCGCCGCTCTCGCTGCGCGCGATGAAGGCGACGGTGCGCCGATGCCTCAGCGAGTCGTTCGACGCATGGCATCAGGACCTGCTCGATATGGCGCGCAAGGTGCGTCAGAGCAAGGATGCGAAGGAAGGTGTGCGCGCCTTCCTCGAGAAGCGAAAACCCGTCTGGCGCGCCGAGTAGGCAGCCGCCGCCAGTCTTGCCTCCGTAACGGGCCGCATCGCTGTGCGGCCCGTTGCATTTTCGGCCCGGAAATTCCGCTTGCCGCTTCGATTCGGGAGCGATAACAACTCGACTCGGAGGTGCGGCTATGCCTATTCGCGAATACGCGTCGTTCGACGGAATCGCGCTCGGCGAACTGGTCCGCAAGGGCGAGGTAACCGCGCTCGAACTGCTCGAGGAGGCGATCGCGCGCGTCGAGAAGCATAACCCCAAGCTCAACGCGATCGTTTACAAGTTCTACGACCGGGCGCGCGAGATGGCCCGAAGCCGCCGCGCCAGTAGCGCTCCGTTCGAGGGCGTGCCGCTTCTCCTGAAGGACATCCTTGGCGATTGCGCGGGCGTACCGACCCGATGGGCCACGAGCTACGTCCCGGAGATTCCGGCGCCGGCCGATTGCGAGCTCGTTTCGCGCTACAAACGCACAGGATTCATCCCGTTCGCGAAGACCAACGTGCCGGAGTTCGGCCTGGTGCCGACGACCGAATCGCGCCTTTACGGGCCGGCGCATAATCCCTGGAATCTGGCGCATACGACGGGTGGATCGAGCGGCGGTTCGGCGGCGGCGGTGGCGGCGGGAATCGTCCCGATCGCGCACGCCAACGACGGCGGCGGCTCAATCCGTATCCCGGCCGCGTGCTGCGGACTGGTCGGACTAAAGCCGACGCGCGGGCGCAATTCGCTTGCGCCGATGGCGGGCGACCTCATCAACGGACTTATCGTCGAGCACGTGGTGACGCGCACGGTGCGCGACTCGGCCGCGGTGCTCGACGCGACCGCCGGAGCGGTGCCGGGCGATCCGTATGTCGCCCCGGCGCCAGCCAGGCCGTGGCTCGATGAAGTCTCGAATCCGCCCGGGCGGCTTCGGATCGCGTTCCACACCAAGGCGCTCGACGGCGGCCCGATTCATCCCGACGCCGTGGAAGCGGTAACGGGCGCAGCAAAGCTTTGCGCCGATCTCGGCCATGAAGTCACGGAAGACGCGCCCAGGATCGAGCTGATGGAGCTCATGCCGGACTTCACCGTCGTGTGGACGACCACGATTGCGTATTCGATCGAGAGCGCAAAGCGGCTGATTGGGCGCGCGCCCGAGCGCGAACAGCTCGAAAGCCTGACCTGGACCCTCTACGAACTGGGCAAGGGAATCACCGCCGCGCAGTATCTGGTTGCGATAAACGGTTTGCAGCGGTTCTCGCACGGCTTCGCGCGATTCTTCGAAAAGTACGACCTCTGGATGACGCCGACGCTCGGACGCCCGCCGGTCAAACTCGGCGAAATCGACCTGACGAGCCCCAACGCCAACATGTTCAACCCGATTATCGCCGAGTTCGCCCATCTGAATCCGCTTTACAACGTAACCGGGCAGCCCGCGATCACGCTTCCGCTCCATTGGAACAGCGACGGGCTTCCGCTCGGCGTGAGCTTCGGCGCACGGTTCGGCGACGAGGCGACGCTGTTCCGGCTCGCGGCGCAACTCGAGCAGGCCGCGCCGTGGAAGGAGCGCAAACCTCCGGTGTGGGGCTAGCCGCGCGCGAGCGCCTTGCGGATCGCGGCGGCGCGTTCGAGCAGCGTGTTCGGTATATTGAGCGTGCCCGCGACATTGGAATAGGGGAACAGCCGCGCGTTGATATGCGCGTGAAGCGGAAGGCCCTCGCCCTGATGGATTTCGTAATCGAGCGGAAGCGGCCCGAGGATGCGCAGGATACGGTAAAGCCCTCTCGCGAATTTCCGCAGCGCCGCGGGCTCCAGCTCGACGAGCAGCCCGCGGAACTCCGGCATCACGACGTCGTAGCTTCGCGGAAACGCTCCGATCGGGCTTGCGTAAGTGACGACGCCGTAGGTGCTGTCGATGATGAGCCCGAGACGGTCGAACAGGTCGAGCATCTCGCTCCACAGCCCCGGATGCTCGCGTTCGGCGCGCGCCTCGGCCAGGATTGCGGGCAGCGGCTCGGGCGAGCCGATTATCTGCTGATGAAGGTGCGGCTGCGAGGCGCCCGACTCGCGCCCCTGGTTCTTGCGCACGACCACCGAGCGCACGCTGGGATTATCCATCGCGCGGCGCATCACGAGCGCGTCGGTCGCGAGGACCCGGGCGAAATGCTCCTCGCCGAGAATCCCGGTAAACAGCAGATCGCCGATCGAACGCGGACAGTCGATAAAATGACGCGGATCCTCGATCACGATGTAGGACTCGTTGCGTCCGCCGGTAAGCTGGTCTGGGATGCGCGGAAACAAGTTGTTGATGACGCGGATTACCCATCCCTGCGCGTCGCGCGACGGATCGCCCGTCCATCCGGGAACCTGCTCGCGCGAGAGGCGGAAAAGTTCGGGCGTGGTCTGCGCCTCGTTGCCGGGGCAGAACGGGCAGACCGACCTTGCGCGGCGAACTTCCTCGTCGGTGAGTTCGGGCGCCTCGGGCCCGGGATGCTCATGCGCGCTCAGGGTAAAGGCGAAGCTCTTTCCGCGCACGTCAACGACATAGGAGATTACGCCGGTCACCGGATTCTTGATCCATACCAGCGCGCCGTCACGAATTTCGTACTCGATACCCATCGAAGGCGTACTCACCTTTAACAACTGGCGTGCGGGGTTTTCAACGCGAACCCGCGTGCGGGTCCGGCGTGCGATGCTCCGTTGGCAATCGGGAAGCGGGTCATGGTTGATTCGCCGGTGCTTTACCTTGACTTCTAAAATCAGTTACTCTATTGAGTTGATGGGAAGCGGCCCGAAAGGGCTACGGGACAAACTCGGGGACTGGAAACTCGCGCAAGCGGGCACCAGCCCTTTTTTTTGGCCCATGGAGTCGTTCTCGTCACGCTTATCTAAGACACGGTGCCACCAGTGAAAAAATATCTGTTCACGCCGGGACCGGCCGCAGTGCCTCCTGAAGTTCTGCTCGAGATGGCACAGCCGATCATTCACCATCGCACGCCACAGTTTTCCGCGGTGCTCGACCAGGCGCGCGAACGCCTGAAACCGCTGTTCGGAACGCGCCAGGAAGTGATCCTGTTCGCCGCTTCGGGCACGGGCGCGATGGAGGCCGCTGTGGCGAACCTGCTATCGCCCGGCGAGCACGCCATCTTCGTCAACGGCGGCAAGTTCGGCGAAAGATGGGGAAAATTCCTGAAGGCATTCGGGATGGTGCCGCACGAGATAAAGGTCGAATGGGGACGCGCGGTGCGCCCCGGCGAAGTCGAGGACGCGCTCAAGGCGAATCCCGAAACGCGCGCGGTCTTCGTGCAGGCGAGCGAGACTTCGACCTGCACGGTTCATCCGGTGGCCGAAATCGGCAAGATAACCCGCACCCGCGACGTTCTCCTGGTGGTTGACGGCATCACCTCAGTCGGCGTGTTCGAGCAGAAGATGGACGAATGGGGCGTCGACGCGCTGGTGACCGGAAGCCAGAAGGCGCTGATGCTGCCGCCGGGGCTCGGGATGATCGCGCTCTCGCCGCGCGCCTGGGACGCGGTGAAAAAAAGCACGACGCCGCGCTTTTACTTCGATCTGGGCCGCGAGCTTAAAGCCCAGCGCGAGGAGCATACCACCGCCTTCACGCCCGCCGTGTCGCTGATCTCGGGCCTCAACAAGTCGCTCGAGATGCTTCATGCGGAGGGACTCGAGAAGGTTTACGCTCGCCACACGATAATGGCGGAAGCGACGCGCGACGCGGCGCGGGCGCTCGGACTCAAGCTTATCTCGCCCGACAGTCCGGCGCCGGGCGTAACCGGAATCATCGCGCCCGAGGGAATCGACACCGGCAAAGTGGTCAAGTACATGCGCGACACGCTCGGAGTGTCGGTGCAGGGCGGCCAGGATCAGATGAAGGGCCGGCTGGTGCGCATCGGGCACATGGGCAACTTAAGCCCGTTTGATATGCTGGTTGCGGTAAGCGCGCTCGAGATCGCGCTCCGGAATCAGGGAATGGACGTCAAAATGGGCGCCGGCGTAGCCGCCGTGCAGGCCCGTCTAGCGAAGGGTGCGTAGCCATAGATGGCGCAAAAGTTTCGCGTTCTTTTGAGTGACTCGTTGGCGGCCGCCGGAATCGAAGTCCTGAAGAGCCATCCCGAGTTCGAAATCGACATCAAGACGGGCCTCAAGCCGCCCCAGCTTGCCGAGATAATCGGGTCCTACGACGCGCTCGTTATCCGCAGCGGCACCAAGGTCACCCACGAGATTATCGAGCGCGCCGATTCGCTCAAGGTGATCGGACGGGCGGGCGTCGGCGTGGACAACGTTGATCTCGAAGCCGCGACCCGGCGCGGGATCGTGGTGATGAACAGCCCGACGGGTAACAGCGTCACCACCGCCGAGCACGCCATCTCGATGATGATGGCGCTGGCGCGGCATATTCCGGCCGCGAACGCCGCATTGAAAAGCGGCAAATGGGAGCGCAACAAGTTCACCGGCGCGGAAGTCTGCAACAAGACGCTCGGCGTCATCGGACTTGGCAATATCGGCCGTATCGTCGCCGACCGCGGGCTCGGCCTCAAGATGAAAGTGATCGGATTCGATCCGCTCATCACCGCCGAGGCCGCCTCGCGAATCGGCGTCGAGCTGGTCGGCCTTGACGACCTGTTCGAGCGCTCCGACTTCATCACCGTTCACGCCCCGCTGACCGACGATACGCGCGGACTGGTCGGGCGCGCGGCATTCGGGCGGATGAAAAAGGGCGTGCGCGTCATCAATTGCGCGCGCGGCGGTATCGTTGACGAGGACGCGCTGGTCGAGGCGCTCAACTCGGGCAAGGTCGCGGGCGCGGCACTCGACGTTTTCGTCCAGGAACCTCCTCCGGCGGACCATCCCCTGCTCAAGTTCGACAACGTGATCGTGACGCCCCATCTCGGCGCCGCAACCGACGAAGCGCAGGTGCAGGTGGCCGTCGAGATCGCCCATCAGGTGAGCGACTTCCTGCTCGAAGGGACAATCCGCAACGCGGTCAATATTCCGGCGCTGTCGCCCAAGGAACTCGAAACGCTGGAACCGTACATGAAGCTCGCCGAGAAGCTCGGGCGCCTGGCCGCGCAACTCATCAGCGAGGCCCCCAACCAGGTGACGGTCGGTTTCGCGGGCGACGCGGCGAACCTCAAGACCGGGGCGATCGCTTCGGCGGTGCTGACGGGACTGCTCGGTTCGTTTCTGGACGAGCCGCTCAATTCCGTCAACGCGCCTTTTCTCGCCCGCGAGCGCGGAATCAACGTTACCGAGACCATCTCGCGCGAGAAGATTGACTACGTCAACATGCTCACTGTCATCGTGAGGAGCCCCGCGGGCGAGCACGAAGTGGCCGGGGCGGTGCTGGGCCGCGCGCCCCGGATCGTGCGAATCGACGGCTACCGGGTCGAAGCGGTTCCCGAGGGTTACTTCCTGATGCTGCACAATCGCGACGTTCCCGGCGTGGTGGGAGCCGTCGGAACGATCCTCGGACAGTCGGGAATCAATATCGCGGGACTGGAGTTGGGACGGGATCGGATAGGCGGGATGGCGCTAAGCCTGGTTGAGGTCGATGAAGCCGTGCCAACCGCCGTGCTGGAGCGGCTCAAGACGATACCCGCCATCACGACCGCTTCCCTGCTCAAGCTCTGAGCGGCTCTGTGCGAAGGCGGGTGACCGCGAAACTGGCGCGCCATCGCTCTTCAGCGCAGCCGTCTCATCGGAAGACTCTATGAGAACAGTGGCGGTGGTCGGGTCGCAGTGGGGCGACGAAGGCAAGGGCAAAATCGTCGACCTGCTCGCGGCCGATGCGGACGTGGTGGTTCGCTTCCAGGGCGGAAACAACGCCGCCCATACGCTGGTCGTAAACGGCGAGAAGTTTGTCCTGCGCCTGGTGCCGTCGGGCGCCCTGCACGACGGCAAAGTATGCGTGATCGGCTCGGGAACCGTGGTCGATCCGTTCGCGCTGCTCGAGGAGATCGACGCGCTCAGGAAGCGCTCTTACCTGAACGGCGACGGCCGGCTCCGGCTCAGCTACGACGCGCATATCGTGATGCCGTATCATCGGGCGATCGATCGCGCGCGCGAGGCCCGGCTCGGCAAAGGCGCGATCGGGACGACCGGCTTCGGAATCGGCCCGGCTTACGAAGACAAGATGTCGCGCCAGGGACTGCGCTTCGACGATCTCGCCGACTGGAAGACTTTCCGCGAGAAGCTTGAGCGCAATATCAAGGAAAAGAACCTCTATCTGAAGGCCGTCCTCAAGGCAAAACCCATCGACGGCGACGCGCTGGTCGCCGCAACTGGCAAACTCCGCCGCCGCATCATGCCCTATCTGTGCGACACCGGCGCGTTCGTCGCCGAGGCGGCCCGCGCCGGCAAGCGCATCCTGTTCGAGGGCGCGCACGGCACGATGCTCGACATCGACTACGGAACCTATCCGTTCGTCACCTCGTCGAACTGCGTCGCAAGCGCGGTATTCGCCGGCGGCGGACTACCTCCCGGACAGCTCGACGCCACGCTCGGTATCAGCAAGGCCTACGCGACTCGCGTCGGCTCCGGCCCGTTCCCGACCGAGATCCACGGCAGGCTCGGCGACAAACTTCGCAGCGAGGGCGGCGAGTTCGGAAGCGCCACCGGACGGCCGCGCCGAATCGGATGGTTCGACGCGGTGCTCGCGCGCTACGCGGTTCGGGCCAACGGGATGTGGGCGCTCGCGGTCACCAAGCTCGACGTCCTGAGCGGAATCGATCCGGTGAAAATCTGCGTCGGTTACGCGGTCGGCAAGGAGCGCCACGAAGAAATCCCGCCCGGACGCCATGCGCTGGCGAAGGCAAAGCCGGTGTACGAAGAGATGCCGGGATGGAGCGGCGGCCTGAACGGCGCGAAGTCGCTCGAGGACCTGCCGGCAAACGCGCGGCGCTATATCGAGCGGCTTGGCCAACTGGTCGGAGTGCCGATCGCGATGGTTGGCGTGGGCGCTTCGCGCGACGCGACAATCGTTCTCAAAAACCCCTTCCGCGACTGACCGGCGCTGATACGGGATGCGCGCGCGATAAGGCCTTATCGCGCGCCTGCTACGGCAGGCAGGACGCGGCGAGACTTGAGAGCGCGACGCCGCGCCGTCCCTGCCTCAGATCGTTGCGGTCGAACCCGTTGGTGCAATAGGCGAACGAGATTCCGGTCGCGGGGTCGGCCCATCCGATTTGTCCGCCCGCTCCGCCATGTCCGAAAGCGAGCGGCGAATTGGTCTTTCCAAAGCCGCGGAAATTCGCAAAACCGTCGTCGCCCGCTATCCACACGCCCAGCGCCCGGTTGCAGCGCACGTTGAAGACCGGGTCGCGCAGGTCGCCGCTTCGCACGACCAGCGCCTCCTTGAGCGTCTCGGGCTTCCAGAGCGGCTCGCCGTTCACGCCGCGATTGTGAAGCAGGCCCTGATAGAAGAGCGCGATGTCGCCCGCCGTGGTGATCCCTCCGCCGCCGGGAACGCCGGCTTCGCGCGCGGCGGGATTGTTGAAGCCGAGTATTGCGGTTTCGGTAACTTCGGTTTGCGGCAGCGGCGGAAGTCCGAGTTTCTCTCGCTCCTCGTCGCTGAGCGGTTCGCCCACGTAAACAACATCCGCGACCCTGCCGTTAAGCTCGCGCGGGAGTCCCACGAAAAGCTCGGGCAGTCCGAGCGCAAGCGCGATCCGCTCGCGTACAAATTCGCGGAAATCGCGCCCCGAGCGCCGCTCGATTATCTCGGCGAGCACCCAGAAGCCGGAGGTCGGATGGTACTCGTAGCGGCTTCCGACCGGCCATTCGAGCCGCCATTTCGAAAACCGCTCGAGCCGCTTTGCGCGGTCGTTCCATTCCGATTGGGGATACGGCGCGTTGGGAAAGCCGCCGACGTGGAGCATCACCTGCTCGACCGTGATGACGTCCTTTCCGTTGGTGCCGAACTCGGGAATTATGGCGGCGACCCGCTCGCGCACGTCGAGTTTGCCCTCGCCGATAAGAATCCAGATTGCCGACGAGACGATCGCCTTGGTGCATGAGAAAATCGTGTAGAGAGTGTCGTTGGTGGCGGGTCTGTCGGCGCCGCCCTGCACCGCGCGCCCGAAGGTCTTCATCGCGGCGATTTTTCCGTTGCGCGCGATCGCGACCTGCGCCGACGGCAGGAGTCCTTCGCTGACTTCGCGCTCGGCGCGCGCGAGCAGCGCGCTCACTTTCGCGGGATCGAGACCGACTTCCCCTGGATCTTCGGCAAAGAAACGAGTTTGCGGCATCGCGAATCTCCCCCTGCGGCGGATTCAGCCCAAGACCTAGCACATACCGGCCCACATGCGTCAGCGCCCCGTGGGTTCCCGGCGCGCTCTCTACTGGGCGGGGATTTGCGGGCCCTGGGCGGCGATCCATCCGGACCGTCCGGGAAGCGTCTTTCGCACCACCTCGCAGAGCGGAAGCTCGGCGCCTGCGAGACGTTCGGCGATCTCTTCGAGGCGGACGAACTTCGCACCGCGCTCCTTGAGCGCGCGCACCAGGCGGGCGAACGTTTCGAGCTGGCCCATCCCTTCGGTCTCGGCGTGAATCGTGTGGACGTTGAGCGCGTCTTCCTTGAACCGATCGAGGTAAAAGCGCAGCAGCGAGTCGCCGTCGGCCAGATCGGGCCGCCCCATCATTTCGTCGAGCGTCGGAAGCGTGGTCGGTATCTCGGGCGTGCGAATCGTGCGCCCGTCGATAACGCATCGATAAGGCGCCACGCCGCGCGTGTCGCTTCGATAGACGAGCCTGGCTTCGTCAAGCACGGCGAGCGCGGCCGCGTTGGTGCGCCATCCGGGCGCCGCGAAACTTTTCGCGGGCTCGGAAAAGATGGCGCGATACGCTTCAAGCGCCTCGCCCACTTCGTCGCGGATTCCCGCCTCGCCGAGCTTGTCGATCCAGTCCTGCCATCGGACGTGATCGTAGCCGTGGACGCCGACCTCGAAGCCCGCGCGCTTCAATTGCCGCATCAGTTCCGGATACGCGAGCGCGATCGGACGCGACGGGAGCAGCGTGCCCGAGAGCACGGTGCGAAGGCCGTACATCCGGACCGCCCGCGTGCGCAGCATCTTGGAGATGAAGCCGCGGTTGCGCAACGCGCGGACAATGGCGCGCCCGGAGTTGTCCGGACCCATCGCGACGAAGAACGTCGCCGCGACCTGCTCGCGTTCGAGCAACTGGCGAAGCCGCGGCACACCCTCGCCGAGCCCCTGATGGGTATCGACGTCGATTTTGAAGGCGACTTCCATGGCGGCGCCGCGCGACGCGGGTCAGACGCCCTGCTGGTTGCGGAACCATTCCATCGAAAGCGCCGTACCTTCGCGCAGAGAGACCTTGGGCGACACGCCAAGCAGCGTCTTCATCTTCGTGTTGTCAGGAACGCGGCGCGGAATGTCCTCGTAGCTCTTGCCGTAGATCTCTTCCTGTTTGACGAACTTGATTTTCGACTTTGAGGGACCGAACAACTCGATCATCAGCCTGGCGAACTCCAGCACCGAGGTCTCGACATCGGTGCCGATATTGATCGCGTGGCCGTCGGCCTCGGACTTGAGCCCGGCCCGCATCGTGGCCTCGACCGCGTCGGTCACATAGGTGAAGCATCGCGTCTGGCTTCCGTCGCCGATGACTGTAAGATCGACGCCGCGCAGCAACTGGCCCATGAAAATCGTGAACAGACGCCCCACGTCAACCTTGTCCAGGCGCGGGCCGTACACGTTGAAGTAACGCAGCACCGTCACCGGAAGGCCGAGCTTCTGGTAGGCGAAGCAGAAGTGTTCGCCCACGGCCTTGGAGGTCGAGTAACACCAGCGGTCGATGGTGGTCGCGCCAAGCACGCGGTCGTCGTCCTCGCGCCAGGGGACCTTTGGATTGCGGCCGTACACTTCCGAGGTCGAGCTGAACACCACCTTCTTGCCGTACTTGTAGGCCGCCTTGAGCACGTTCTGGGTGCCGTTGACGTTGACGTTGAGCGTTTCGTACGGGTCGCCGACATAATGCTCGACGCCGACCACCGCCGCGAGGTGATAGATGAGATCGGCCTTGGCCGCGAGTCCGTCGATCAGTTCGGGATTCAGGACCGAGTCGTGAACGTAATGGAACCGCGGGTTGTCGAGCAGATGGCGCACCTTGGCAATCGAGCCCATGTCGAGCACGAAGACCTCGTCGCCGCGCGCGATAAACGCGTCCGAAAGATGGGAGCCGAGAAATCCCGCTCCGCCGGTGATCAGAACCTTCATGGAACCTCCGCTACACGATTGCGCGCGGGCGGTTAGCGCCCGCCGCAAGAAGCTCGCGCGCCGTACCTTCGGCCTCGCCTTCGAACTGAACGCGCGTGATGATCAATGTTCCCTCGCCCGCCGCGACTTCGACGCCGCCGTCGGGGGTTTCGCCAACGATGCTGCCCGCAGGACCGCGCGACCCGGCTTCATGGCCGATACTCGCGCCCCACACGAACAGCTTGCGCCCGCCGGCGTAGCAGAACGCACCCGGATACGGATGGGTCACGGCGCGAACCAGGTTGAAGATGCGCCGCGCGGGCCATCGCCAGTCTATACGCCCGTCCTCGGGACGACGCCGGCCAAAGTAACTCCCCTTGGACAAATCCTGGGGACGGCGCGGGGCGCGTCCCGTTGCGATAAGGGGATGGAACTCGCGGATGAGGCTCGCGCCGAGCGGCACCAGCTTGCGATAGAGCGTCAGCGCCGTGTCGCTGTCTTCGATCGGGACCGCGCGCTGGGCGATGATGTCGCCGGCGTCGGCCCGCGCGACCATCTGATGAAGCGTCACGCCCGCTTCGCGCTCGCCGTTTACCAGCATCCAGTTGACCGGCGCGCGCCCCCGGTAGGCCGGGAGCAGCGAACCGTGAAGATTGTAAGCGCCGAGCGGCGCGAGCTTGAGCACCGCCTCGCTCAGCAGATGGCGATAGTAAAAGGAATAGAGCACCCCAGGCCTCATCGCCGCAATCCGCGCTATCCATTGCTCGCCGATTCGCTCCGGCGTATGGACCGGTATCGAGTGGCGGCGCGCAAGTTCCGCGCACGAGCGCCACCAGATTTCCTCGCCTCGCTCGTCCTCGTGCGTGAAAAGCGCAACGATTGGCGCGCCGAGCGCGAGCAACGCCTCGATACAGGCGAAGCCCATCTCGTGGTAAGCGAACAGGACGCAGTTGGCGCTTTTGACCGCTTCGTCGGGTGCGATGGCCTTCGTCTCCAAGCCGCGTCTCTATGCGTGCGGGTCGCCATCCGAAGCGCCATGCACCGCGCGAACGATATAGGTGGGGCGCCGGCGCACCTCGATATAGATGCGGCCGACGTACTCGCCGATAAGGCCGAGCGCGAGGAAAATGAAACCGACGAACAGGAACAGTACCGCGAAAAGCGTCCAGACCGCGCCTTCCTGCTGCGGCCCGTAGATTATGCGATGCGCAAAAAGAATCGCGGCGAAGAGCGCGTCGAGCAGAAAGATCCCCAACCCGACCAGGCTGAGCGCCTGGATCGGAACCAGGGAAAAGCCGGTGATGAGATTCAGGCTGAGCGTCGCCAGGCGCAGAAGATTGTACTTCGATTCGCCCGCGGCGCGCTCCGCATGGCTTACCGGAATCTCGGCGACGCGCTTTGCGAACGAGTTGGCGAGCGCCGGCACGAATGCCGCCTTCTCGTCGCACTCCACCACCGTATCCACGATATGGCGCCGATACGCCCGCAGCATGCACCCGTAGTCGTGCATCGGAACGCCCACGATCGCCGAGGTCAGCCGATTGTGCATCCGCGAGGCGATTCGGCGGTACGGATGGTCATGACGCTCCTCGCGCCATCCGCCGACCACGTCGTTGCCCGCGTCGATCGCCTCGATAAGACGGGGGATCTCCTCGGGCGGATTCTGAAGATCGGCGTCAAGCGTGACCACGATCGCGCCGCGCGACTGGCGAAAACCGGCCAGGATCGCCGAATGCTGGCCGAAGTTGCGCGCCAGTTCCACCACTCGCACCCGGCCGTCGGCCTGGGCGCTGAATTCGCGCAGGATCGCGAGCGACTGGTCCGACGAGCCGTCGTCGACGAAAACGACCTCCCACGCGCGGTCCAGGCTTTCGAGCACCGGCTTCAGCCGCGACCACAACGCGCGCAGGTTACCGGCCTCGTTGTAAACCGGAATAACGACCGAGATCAGTTCGGACGGCCGCTCGACCGCTTCACGTATCGGCGAAATCTTGCCCTGGGTATTCAATCCGCGCCGGTGAACATCCCGCTTCCGCTCTGCGAGAAACCGAAGCAGGTAAATTATCGATGAACGAATCTAGTGCATTCTGACAAACCCGGACGGCTCGGGAAAGATAGCGGCCCCCGCCTCGGGCGGGAACCGAAAACCGGTAAAACCACAAACCGGTAAAACCACTTTTCAGGCGCTCGGAAAACCCGCCGATCGGCGTCCACGCTGTTGACCTGCGTCATCCGGCTCTTAAAACTGCAACCGTCATGAAACCGTCGCGCCGTGTTCTGCGCCTGTGCCTCATTACGGCCGCGGCGTTGTTGCTCTACCTTCCGGGGCTGGGCCGGCCCGCGCTGTGGGAACCCGACGAGGGCCGCTACGCCGAGATCGCGCGCGAGATGTACGTAAGCGGCGATTACGTGACGCCGCGCAACGACTTCGTACGCTATTTCGAAAAGCCGCCGCTCATGTACTGGGCCGAAACCGCTTCGATAGCGGCGTTCGGCACAAACGAATTCGCGGTACGGTTGCCGGCCGCGCTCTGCAGCGCCGGGCAGGTGACGGTCGTCGCGGCGCTGGCGGACGTGATGCTGGGGCCGGCGGGGGCGCTGCTCGCGGCTGTTGCGCTGGCTTTAAGCCCGCTGTTTTTCGGCTTCGCCCGATTCGCGACGCTCGATCCCGGCCTGTCGTTTTTCATGGTTGCCGCGCTTGGAGCCTTCTATGCGGCGGCGCATCGGGAGGATTTCGGCTCGGGCGCGGGACGGCGATGGTTTTGGGTCGCGGCGGCGATGCTCGCGATGGGTACTCTCACCAAGGGCCCGGTTGCGCTCCTGCTGGTGGGAGCTGTCGCGCTTGCGTGGCTCATCTCCGAGGGCCGCGCGCGCGAGGCGCTGCGGATGCCCTGGGTTTCGAGTATCGCCCTGTTCTGCGCGATAACCGTGCCGTGGTTCGTGATGGTGGCGGAGCGGAATCCGGGTTTTCTGCGCTTCTTTTTCATTCATGAGCACGTCGACCGGTACCTGGACTCGACTGAGCACGGATGGGGTCCGTGGTTCTTCGTGCCGATCGTGCTGGCGGGCACCTGGCCGTGGTTCTTCTTCGTTCCGTTGGGCGTGCGCGAGATGAGCCGCTCGGACGAGCGCGCTCGCTCCGATCTCAGGTTCCTGCTCATCTGGTTCGGACTGATATTCGTGTTCTTCTCGATTCCGCGCTCAAAGCTAGGCGAGTATATCCTGCCGGCGATTCCCGCACTCGCGATTCTGGCAGGGCTCGGGATGAAGACGGTGCTCGGCTTCGACGCGGCGCGGATACGCAGGACGTTCGGACGGTTCGCGGCGCTCAATCTCGCGCTGGCCAGCGGCGCGGCCGCGGCCCTGCTCATCGCGGGCCATCGGCTGCCGCCGGCGCTGGTGCGCGACGGCCTGATGATAGCCGCGACGGTCGCGCTGACCGTGCTGATATGCCTGGCGATAGCATGGGGCCGTCACGCGCGCGCCGCCGTGCTTGCGCTGGCGCTCGGGATGGTGGTCGCGATGGGGCTTGCGTCGCGGGCGCGCGAAGATGCGGCCGCGCTTTCCACCTATCGCAATCTGGCGCATCAGGCCGCGCACCATCTGAAGCCCGGATGCGTGCTCGCGTCGTACCGCCATTTCGTGCAATCACTGCCCTTCTATACGCATTATCGCGAGGCGCTGGTCTCGTTCCGCGGCGAACTCGCGCCCTTTTCGCGCAGTCCCGATGCGACCGCGAGCTTTATCCCGAACGATAACGATCTGAAACGGCGATGGGCCTCGGGCGTGTGCATGGTTTTGATCGCGAACCGACGCGACCTGCCCTATCTGTTCAAGGAACTCGCGCCGACGCCGACCGTGGTCGGATGCGAGGGGAAAAAATTCGCGCTTGTGAACGACCCCGCGAGCGCGCCCGACCCCGATTGCGAGGCGCGCGCGCCCAGGCCGTCTCCCTCCGCTCGCTAGCCTCGGCTACGCCGATGCGCAACTATAATTTGGCTAACGGCTGGAAAGTCCCTATGAACAGGCCTGCGATTCTGATGGCAGTGGTGGTGATGTTGGCGGGATTCGTTGGCGGATGCGCGGCGGTCGATCAGGACAGCGCTCAGACCGCTCTCGCTTCGGGCCGACTCGACGAAGCGGCGGCCGATATTCAGGCGGCCTTGGCTCACGACCCTGACAATCTTCAGCTAAAACATCTCGCCGCGCGAATTTTCACGCGTAGAGGCGTCAAATACTATCAGCAGGGCGCGATGATCGCCGCCTCTGACGATTTTCATCGCGCGGTTGACTATTATCCGACCTACGCTATGGCATACGACTATCTGGGCATGATCGCCTTCCAGCAGCATAACTGGCAGGACGCGATCCGGTACGGGAGCCAGGCTGCCGGGCTTCAAGGCAAGCCTGACCCCGGCTATGTGCGGATGGCGCGCGAGCAGTTGCGCAAGCTTCAGTCCGGTGGTTTCGGACGCTACGGCCAGGCCCGCAGTCGGCCGAACTATTCGTACTGACCATGGGTGTTGGCGATAAGACTTCCCCGGGGAAAGTGACGGTGGCAGAGAGCAAGCCCGAAAAGCCGGCAACCCAGGGTGACGCGACGACCACGACCGAACGTCCCGGCAAGGAGCAGCCGGTCGGGCGGGTCATGTCGAGCGCGCGCGAAAGCCGCGGGCTTTCGGCCAAGGACGTAGCGCGCGAGGCGCACGTCCCCGAGCATTACGTCAAGATGATCGAAAGTGACGATTACTCGCTCATCGCCGATCAGCTCTACCTGCTGCCGTTCCTGCGACGCTATGCGCAGTTCGTCGGCCTCGACCCGGAAGAGATCACAGGCCGCTTCATTCGCGACGTGCAACGTGCCGACGTGAGCGCGGCGCGGATGTCCGAGCCGATCCCGATGGTCGAGCGCGGGCAGCGCTCTGACCGTCGCATGATCGTCGCCGCAGTGCTGGCCCTGGTCTTCGCGCTGGTGGCCGCGGGCGTTGTGATCTGGCACGTGCGGACGCGCGCTCGCACGGTTGCGGCGGTCCCCGCACCCGCCGCCGCAAGCGCCCCGGACGCGCGTCGGGCGCCGGCAGCGCCTACATCCGCCGCGCCGATACCCGCCGGCCAACCCACTTCCACCGCCCGCTGAAAATCCTTGAATTTTGCGATTCATCGGAAAAATTGCCCGATTTCCTCGTCCATCATCCTGAAAGCCATCGCACGCCGCGCCTGCCGTCTCGACGCTTGCCTGGACGGACACGATGATTATTTTTCCCGATGGAAATCGGCACTTCGCGAACAGGAGGTGACAAACGAGATGGCGAAGGAACTTACCACCTGGTCACCGCTCCGGGAGTTGGATAATTTCCGGCGGGGCTTCGATGAAATGTTCGACCAGTTCACGAAGGATTGGTTTTCGGGCGACTGGATGCGCACGAGGGGTCCGGCGATTGAATCGTGGATTGAGGACGGAAACCTGGTGGTGCGCGCCGACCTCCCGGGCGTCGATCCCAAGGATGTCGAGGTCACCGTCGTCGGCGAAACGCTTACGCTCAAAGGCAAACGCGAGCACAAGGAGGAAAAGTCCGAACGCGACTACTTCCATCGCGAAGTCTCCTACGGGAGCTTCGAACGCTCGATTTCGCTGCCCAAGGGTGTCAAGGCCGAAGAGATCAAGGCGACCTACAGGAACGGAGTCATCGAACTGACGATGCCGATTCCGAAGGAACTTTCGGCGCGCAAGGTGCCGGTGACTGTCGAATCCGACGCGAAGCAAGGCTGATTGCCAGCGCCGCCGGCTTATCGCGGAGACGGGCGCACGTCGATTCAGGGTGCGCCCGTTTTGCTAATGAAGGATGTCGTTGACGATCGATTCGGCGAGCAGCTCCTTGGCGACACGAATACGCTCGCCTGGATGAACCACGGCGACCAGCGTTACCTGATCGGCTGAGTTGCTCGCCGAGGCCTGCGCCACGATTATCGTATCGTACAGTTGCGCGGGACCCGCCTCGCCGTGCGGGCCGAAGCGCGGCCCCACCGGCGTGCTGAACACCTGATCTTGAGCCTGGTAGTCGCGGTACGCCTGCATCATGGGATCAGCGTCGGGCTCAAGCTCCTGGCGCACGATATTGGCCGCGTACGGATTCATCTGCGCGCTTCCGGTATCGCCGATCGGAGGAGGCTCTTCGCCGGCTTCCTGCATCAGCTTCGCCACCACCATCGGATCTCCCGGCCCGAGCTGCTCAAGGCTGACGCCCGGCATCAGGTAATGCTGGCTCAGGTTGACCGTCACCGTGACCGGATTCGCGGAAGCCGCCGAGCCCAGACGCCGCTGGGCGCGAAAATCCTGGTCAAGAACATGCTGCATCGTGGGGTCGGTGGAAACCGCAAACAACGGCGCGCCTTCGGGCACTCGGAGCTTGCCCGAACTTCTGACTTCCACCGCCCCGGCCGAGGTCGCGCCGACGACGAGCGCCATCAGCGTCGCGCACGCGACCGCGACCTTCAGCAGAACCTTTCGCGCGCTCGCATACTGCATTCGTTCTAATCGTTACCGATTACGGCCGCACCCTTCAATCATCCCTGCTTAAGGCAGCTTGGCATTTATCACTTCCTGTGCCCGCCCGGCGCGCCAGTTTGCAAGCCGCTCGGCGAGCGATTCGTCCTGGAGTGCCAAGATCGCCGCCGCGAACAGGCCCGCATTCGCCGCGCCGGCCTTGCCAATCGCCATCGTTGCAACCGGCACGCCCTTGGGCATCTGAACGATCGAGAGCAGCGAGTCCATTCCGTTGAGTGAAGTCGTCGGCATCGGAACCCCGACCACCGGCAGCGTGGTCTTGGCCGCAAGCACGCCGGCCAGATGCGCGGCGCCGCCCGCACCAGCAATAATCACTTTGAAGCCGCGCTCGCGTGCCTTGGCTGCATACTCCAGGGCGAGGTCGGGGGTGCGATGCGCCGACAGCACTTTAACCTCATGTGGAACTTTAAGTTCGCCCATGGTCTCGCAGGCCGCCGCCATGTACTCGTAGTCGCTCTTGCTCCCCATTATCACCGCAACCAGCGGTTTGCCTTCACTCGCCACCATCGCGAATCAGGTCCTCCTTTGAGCCTACGATGCTACTAGTATCCGCCGCCGACACCAAGCTCACCCAGGTGCTGACCTCGAAGCCGTCACGTCGCGTCGAAGCCAAAACCGCCGAATCCCGGCGCCAATAGGAACGGCCCATCGAATCGGGCACAATTGCTCCCGAATGGCCACTCCGATCCCGAACAATGATTGCCCCTTGACGCTCGCCGAAGCGGCGCACGCGACCGGCGGCGAGCTTTTCGGTCCCGGAGAAGTTTCCGCGCGCGGAGTCAGCATCGACACCCGCTCGATCCGCGCGGGAGCGGTTTTCGTCGCGCTGCTCGGGGTCGCCGACGGGCATCGCTATCTCCCGGAAGCAGCCCGGTGCGGTGCGGCTGCGGCGATTGTGAATCGCGGGCGCCGGATTGCGGAAATTCCGTGTATCGAGGTCGATGACACGCTCGAAGCGTTGGGCGCGCTCGCCCGTTTCCATCTCGCACGCGAAAGGAAGGCGCGCCGGATACCTTCGATCGCAATCGGCGGAGCCGCGGGCAAGACCACCACGAAGGAAATCACGGCTGCGCTGATGCGCGCGATATACGGCCCGATTCTCGTCACTCCCGGCAATCTCAACAATCGTATCGGCGTCCCGATGACGCTGCTTACCCTAGCGAGAGAGCATCGCGCGATGGTGCTCGAATGCGGCACCAACACGCGCGGCGAGATTCCACGCCTCGCCGCTATCGTCGAGCCCGACGTCGCGATGGTCCTGAACGTGGACCTCGAGCACACCGAGGGACTTGGCGCGCTCGAGGACGTCGCCGACGAAGAGAGCGCCCTGATGCGTGGGGCCCGGCGCGCAGCGGTTTTTCCCGCCGACGAGCCGATGCTCGCCGCGCGCGCGCCCGCGGGACTCGAAGCCGTGACCTTCGGCTCTGGCGCATCGGCCGACGTGCGGCTCGAGGAACGCTCCACGGGACGCGAGGGAAAGACGCGGATTCGCATCCGGCTCGCGCGTCGCCTGGTCGCGCCCGAAGCCGAACCGGTTGTCGCAAGCGAAATCGCGATGCTTGGCGCGGCGGCAGCGATGAATTGCGCGGCTGCGGTCGCCGCGCTCGCCGCGCTGGCGGAGCCCTGTCTCACTGCGGAGAATCTGGCCGCGCTCGAGAGCGCGCTTTCCTCGATCGCGCCCGTTTCGGGACGGCTCTCGCTACGCAGGGCGCGCGGCATCCTAGTAATCGACGATACGTACAACGCCAATCCGCGCTCGGTGCGCGCCGCGCTTGCGGCGGCTCGCGAGGCCGCCGACGGCCTTGGCGCGCGGCTGGTTATCGCGCTCGGCGACATGCTCGAGCTCGGGGAGCTTTCGCCGTCCGCGCACCTTGAGACGCTCGCCGACGTTCTGCGCGCACGTCCTTCGGTGTTGGTCGCGGTCGGACCCGAGATGGCGCGCGCGGTCGAATCAACGCCGCGCGATCGGTTCTCCAGCGTCCAGACTTTTCTTGCCGCCGACAGCGGCGAAGCTTCGCGCCTCGTGCGCGAGTCGGCGCGCGCGGGCGACGTCATCCTGATCAAGGGCTCGCGCGGGATGGCGATGGAGCGGATCGTCGAGTCGCTGACCGCCTGAGCGCAAGGGAAAGACGCACGCGCCTCGCAAGCTTCCGCTTTGCCCCTGCGCTTGTTCGCTGCCGGAGCGCCACGCCTTCCCCTGCCATCCGAGCAATAATCGAGTCCGAGTACTGACTGAACCCTTCGCCGTTAGCCATCGCGTTATAACGCTATTCGGCGCCGACGAAAGAGAACTATCTGTAATCGCGCCGGGCTGGGCTGGCAGCGCGAACCTGCGACACTTTCCGCGCCACAACCGCGTTTCCTTTGGAAACGGCACTCCGTGCTCAGCGGGCCGGCGGCGAGGACCGCGAAGCTTCAACCGAATCCCGGACTGGATCAGTGAACGTGGCGATGGTGCAAATCGGAGACATGCGGATGGTCGTGCGTCAGCGGCGCGTGGCGATGGGGATGCGAATGCGGCTCGGCGGCAGGCTCGCGATGTGTGTGCCAGTGATGTTCGTCGTGGACGTGGAGATGGTCGTGCTCAAGTTCCTGATGGGTATGCAGATGCGCGTGACGCTCGCGCATCAGGAGCGCCACCCCGACCGCCATCAGCGCTCCGCCCGTCCACTCGGATATCCGCGGCGCCCTGCCGAACAGAAAGACCGCAACGATCGCCCCGATAAACGGCGCGGTCGCGAAGAAGGCGGCTTCCCGCGCGGCGCCGAGGATTCTGAGCGCCTTCATGTCGAGCACCAAGCTTGCTCCATAGCATAGAGCGCCAACCGCAAACGCCTCTCCAAGGGCCGCGCCTGCGGGAATCCGATAGCCGAGCGCCAACGCAATCGCCAACGTGCATGCACCCGCGCCAAGCGTCTTGATATGCGCGACCGCGACCGGATCGCGAAGCGACAACCGCTGACTCAGATTGTTGTCGACGCCCCATGCGAGGCATGCGCCGGCAACTTCGGCGGCGCCCGCCAGGTCACCGTGAAGTTTTCCCGAACCGAAACCGACGATCGCCGCGCCGCAGATAACCGCCGCGGCGGCGAGCGCTTCGAGGCCTCCCAGGTGCTCGCCGAAGAGCCCTACCGCGAGCAGAATCGTGAAGGCCGCCTCCAGGTTGAGCATCAGTGCGACCGAAAGCGCCGACATCCGCTCAAGCCCGAGCAGCATCAGCACCGGCCCCGTGATTCCGCCCAGAAAAATCACGCCCAGGAGCAGGGGCCAATCCGCACGCCGCAAACCGGCTTCCACTCGCTCGCGCCGCGCTACGCTCCACAGCGAGAGCGCCGCGCCCGCGCCCAGGTAGAGAATCGCCGACAGCGCGAGCGCCGAGGCCTCGGGAAGCAGCAGCTTGGCAAACGGAGCGCTCGAACCGAAAAGCGCGGCGGCGGCAAGTCCCGCCGAGACTCCGGCCAGCCGTTCACCCGATTCGCCGCCGTCCGCCATCTTCAGCTTTCCATCGTCTCGGCCAGAGCCTTCAGGCTTGCGCGTTCTCCGATCACGACCAGATGGTCGCCCGCCTGAACCAGCGTGTCGGGGTCCGGAATCAGCGAGATGGCCTCGCTGGCGCGCTTCAGCGCCACGATCCTGAATTTGCGGGTCTCTTTCTCGATCGTGGCGATCGAGCGTCCGACCAGCGGACTGTTGGCACCGATGCGCAATTGTTCGAGATCGATCTCGGTGCCATGCCCGGGCGTGGCGAGCTCCAGGAAGTCCACCACCGAAGGCCGCAGGATCGTCGCCGCCACGCGCATCCCGCCGCGCTGATAGGCGGATATCACATGGTCGGCGCCCGCAAGCTTGAGCCGCCGCATCCCGCTCTCGCTCTCGCCGCGCGCGTGGATCATCGCGCGGCGATTCTTTTCGCGCGCGGACAGCGTGATATAGACGTTGTCGGCATCCGAGCCGGTTGCGACCACGATTGCGCGGGCCTGCGCGATGCCGGCCTCTTCGAGCGTCTCGTCCCTGGTTGCGTCAGCGCACAGATGCAGCAGGTCGAGCCGTGAAAGCTCCTCATGCTTGGCGGGATCGGAGTCTATCACCACGAGCGGGATGGAATGGCGCAGCAGTTCCTCGACCACCACCCTGCCAAAACGCCCGAAGCCGCAAACGATCACGTGCTCCTGAAGTTCGTGAATCTTGCGCTGCATCGCGGTCACCCCAAGATATTCGCGCAGACGCCCCTCAATGAGGATCTCGGCCACCACGGCGAACAGGTAGAAGGCGTTTCCAACGCCAAAGATGATTAGCCCTATCGTGAACAGGCGCCCGGCCGGACCGAGCGGCTTGACCTCACCGAAACCGACCGTCGAAATCGTGATGACGCTCATGTACAGCGCGTCGATGAGCGACATCCCCGCGATGAGCATATACCCGACCGTTCCGGCGGCGGTCAGCGCCACGAGCCCGCTCACCGCGAGGATCAGACGGCGCGCCGGACTCATCTCGGCAATCGTGCCGAGCGGGCCAGGCAGGCGTCCGTCGGAATTTCGTTTCGGCATGCGCGCTTTGCGACAGAGCACGCTATTATGTCACGCGGTTTTCCTCAACCGGGCCGGCGGGCGCCGACGGGAGAAAAATGGCCCCGCGAAGAGTCGCTCAGAAGCCGATCGCTATCCAGTAGAAGCCCGGCTGCTCGGAGCTGCCATACGTGCCGCCGTCCCAGTCGAGAAAAAACGTACCGCCCGTGGTTGTGAAGCTGACCGTCTCCATCACGCACTGGCCGTACTTCTTGGATGCCGCCGGGTTCGCGAGAAACGCGCCCGCCCATACGCACCCGTTGGGAAACGCGATCGGCCACGCCACCTGGTAGGGGGAATCGGAGGCTAGCTCCGTGCCGATCGAGTACTGGCCCCACTGCACATAGGCGGCGAGCTGGCCGCGGTTGACGTCCTGGTAGGGAATCGCCACATAGCCGTTCGCGCCCATCAGGCCCTTGAACAGCCCGGTGAACGCCTGGAGCGCCGCTATGTTGGCCATGTTGGTCTGCTGGCGCCCGTAGAGGTAGGCAGTGCGATTGGCGAGCTGCTGATGCGGCTGGTTGGATAGCCCGATCCCGCCGTAGCTGGCGCCCACAGCCGCGCCTTCGACCGGGTCGGTCGCCTGGATTTCATAGACCTCGTTGGCGGTGAACTCCGGACTGTCAATCAACGTCGGCATCGCGATGCGTCTCCTAGAAGGTCAGTGTCCAGCTGCCCGAAAGGTTCATGCCGGTGGTGAACGAGATCGGACTGATGGTCTTGCGCGCAAGCAGAGGCGCGGGCGCCGTCGCGCCGGGAAGCGCCACGCCAGCCTGGTTGGCGAGCAGTCCCAGCTCCTGGATCGTGATGCCCAGCGCCCCCGAGTCGTAGGCGCCTTCGTTCGTCCATGCCACCGTGCCGTCGGCGGTCGTCCCTCCCACGACGGCGCCGAATGCCGGGGCGGCCGACCCTGACGTGCCCGCGGTTGTGCACTTGTACCAGTAGCCGTTGCCCGGAGCGATCGTGGCGCCCAACGCGTACGCGGTGCTTGCCGCCCAGGTGTTGGAGATGGCTGCGGCGGTGGTCAGGCTCCAGTTGAACTGTGCCGAGCCCGGACCCGGGCTGGTGCCGTTCTCGGCGTGGCTGTCAATCGCCTTGTAGTACGACGGCGCGGTTAGCGCGCTATCCGTCAGCGACGGCGCGGTTCCGTTCGATCCGAAGCCAATCGCGGAAACGAACTGATCGGCCCCGTCGCCGGCCAGCGCCGGCAGCCCGGAATTCACGAACAGGTTTTTTTCCTCGAGCGTCCAAATCAGCCTTCCCTCGCGGTACAGGCCCAGACGCACGATTCCAACAGGCCTTCTCATTATTATCCTCCTTGAAGAACCGCCACGCCGTTGAGAATCAGGGCGGGATCGGCCACGGCCGGTTCATCCGCGCCGTACGTGATCCCGCTATGCGCGTATTGTCCGTTGTATTGCGGCGCAACCGGCCCGACCGCGTCCGCCAGCGCCAGCCCCGCCACCGAAAGCGTCTGGGCGCCCTCGACCGCAACCGGCGCCGTATCGAGCTGGTACTCAAGCACTCCCTCCAGCGTGAGCTGGTCGGACACCGCTGGCCCGTCGTCGGCCAGCGGCGCTTCGGCAAACCAAACCGAGTCGAGCCACGCCCGTGCGGGCTTGAAAAAATTGGCCACCGCGCTGACCGTCTCGGGGGCGTTGCTCTCGACGAACTGTCCGCCGCCGATCTCAATCACCACCCGGAACACCGCCCATCCCTGGCTTGCCGGATAGGCGGTGCCGCCCCAGCTGCTCTGGCCCTCGAGCAGCGTCACGTTCGGCCATCCGAGCGCGGCGAGCGCGGTCTTAATCGACCACGGCGTCCCGCGGTAGCGATGCAGCTGGATCGCGACCTTGAGAAGCGCGCGCTGGACCTCGGACGCGGCCTGCGCGCCGGCGGTGTCCGGCGCGCCCTCGGTCAGCGTGTCGATGTCCACCAGCGCGTCGATGTCCGTCAAGGCGTCGACGCTCGCGTTGCTCGGCACCAGAAGCTGCCAGAGCGGCGAGAGGATATCGAATTGCCAGGCCAGAAACGGAAGCGCGCTGTCGGGCACCGAATCGATCCGGTAGACGAGCATCGGCGTCAGATCGAGCGCGTCCAGGCGCTCGATCAACTGCAGAAGCGCCTGGCTTCGCTGGTCGTCAATGGAAGGCGGGATCGTCAGTTCAGCCATCGCAAGCCAACCCGTGTCTCAGCTCTGTTCGCTGCCAACCTGCTGCCCGAGAGTGATCGCCGTGCAGTTGGCCCATTGGCCCGGCGAGAGCTGGATGTAGGCGGGAGCCGTAAGCGAGACCTGGTACACCCCCGCCACCGACAGCGCCGCGATTACCTGGCTCGGCACCACGTCGCGCTGGATCTTCGACGCAAGCTGTATCGCGAACTCCTGCGCCGCCTGGTTCACCGCCGTCATCGTCGCCACCGGATCCGCGTCGGCGTAAAGCGTCACCGTCCCGGCGATCTGGTAATCCACTTCCGTGACGGCGAGCGCCGCCACGGTGTCCGTCAGCGGGCGCACCGTGTCCGCGCTCAGCGCCGACTCAACCTTCGCCAGCAGCGCCGCGCTCGCGATCCCCGCGCTGTTCGGCGCCCCGGCCGGTTGCACGGTTATCGGCCCGGTCAGCACGTACACGGTCACCGTTCCCGGAACCGTGCTTTCGATCTGAACGTCGATTATCGAAGGGTCCGCGCCGAGCGCGAAAAACCGGTACGCGCCCACCGGACCCGCCACGCTGAACTCGCCGGGCGCCGCCTGGATCCTCGCGCGCAGATGGTCGTCCGTCTCCGGGGCCGACCCGCCCGCGGTCGTGGTCGTGTTGGCCACGCTCGCGACCAGCGCGCTCGGACTGAGCTGCACGTCCACCTGGCCCGGCAGATAGCCGTTGGCCGAGGGGCCCGCCACGGTCGCCGTCGCTCCCACCGAGCCGCTCGTCGCCCCCGCCGGTATGGTCAGATCCGAGTTCGTCGCGAACACGAACTGCCCGTCGCTGGTCCCGGCCGCGGTGCCCGCCGGGATCGTGTATGCCACCGTGAGCGCGCTCGTGAGCGTGAACTGAAGCGTGGTCGTCGCCGGTTGCGCCGCGAGCCGCGTCACGCCCAAAAGCTGCCCCAGGTAGTCAAGCATCGGGAACTGCGCAAACGCGAGCAGATTCTGCTCGCCCGCGTACTGGATCGCGTTGCGAACCAAAGACTCGCGATAAGCGTACAGATTTATCAGAAGGCGCTCGACCTGCGCCGGCTGTAGGACTCGACCAGCCGCGGCCTCGAAGGCCGAAATCATGTCGGCCAGAATAAGATTCGGGTCGAGACCGTCCGCGTCATCGACGAAGACCGGCGGCGGAAGCGCCGGAATTCCTGCACCCATCAGAAGCCTCCGGGAAATGTCACGGTCGTGGTCCGGGCGGGCGCCGTCGCGCTCGCTAGCTTGAGCGCCCACGTCACCGACACTTCGAGCTGCGCGCCCGCCTGGCCGCTGTTCGCGGCCGCGGGCGACGCATTCACCGCCACGATACTCACTCGCGGCTCCCACAGCGTGATCGCGGTACTCACTTCACGCACCATGGCCGGAACCGCCGAGTTCATCGGATAGTCAATGTAGCGCCAGATGTCGACGCCGAAAGTCGGACGAAGCACGTCCGACCCCTTCGGCGTGGTCAGGATTATCCTGATACACTGGTCGACGTCCTGGATTCCCTGCACCACTTCGCCGATCGCGCCCAGCTTGAGCGACCAGTCCGCCGAAGTGATATCCGCGAGCGTTACCGCTTCGGCGCTCATGCGATCACCTGGCTCGGCGCGCCCGTGTCTCCGCCTTGCGGATCGGGATGAACATGCGAATTGTAGGTGTCGATGATCGTGTCGATCGTGGTCTTGTGCTCGGAGGTCTCAAGCGCGATATCCCCCGCCGGGCAGCTTATGGTAAGTTGATGCGCGCCGGCGTCGTATATGATCTCGCCGCCGTCCTCGAACGTAATGCTGAGGACGTGCGCCGCCCGGTCGTACTCGAAGGCCGCGCCGTCCTTGAAGCCGAGATAAAACTTGTTCGCGCTCGCGACCGGGGTCGCGTCCGCCTGCGAGTAGATCGCGCCGAGCACGGCGCCAGCCTCGTAATGCGCGTCCATCAGGCAGACCACCTGCTCCCCGATATCGGGAATCCAGTAGGCCTTGTCGTCCTGGGTTTTCTGCACCACGATCGGAAGCCAGTAGCTCGTCATCCGGTCAAGGTCCGGAAACACCACCCGCACCCGCGCCGTGCTCACGTCCTGTTGCTGGACGATCCCGACGCGCATCGGCCACGCCGCGCGAATCTCTTCACTGGACACGCCTTACCTCCACGTCGGTGATGTAACCGACCTCGCGGGCCATGTGATGGCGCGCGCTGCGTATCAGGTAAACTCCGTCGAGATTGCCGAAGCCCGAAAGCGTCACGTTGTTGCCGGCCGAAAGCGCGGTCGAGCCCGGCGTCCTGAGCGCCCCCTCGACGAACTTGAGATTGTTCGCGTGAAGCGCGGCCGCCGCCTTCAACGCCGCCTGCTGTCCGTTCTCGCATCGCACCACCCGCTTGAGCGTGTCGCCCGTCGGCATCGTCGCCGCCGGATTCGCCGTCTGCGCGATAAGCGTCTTCGTGGTGGGATCCTGGTAGGAAACCAGCGCGGACTTGTAGATATGCCGCGTGCGGTTGTTGAAGCCGAACCTGAGCGTGTCGGCGCGCGTAACCGTCTTCACCGCCGCCGCGCTCTCCAGCGCCGAGCGCGCGTAGAACACGAGCGAGCTTCCCCGCACCGTGAACTCGAAATCATGCTCGGCGGCGAGCCGCTTCAGGAACCCGAGGTCGGTCTCGCCGTTCTGCGTGACGCGGTTGAACTTCAGGTCGGCGGCGCCCGGCGCGCTCACCACCGAGTAGCCGTACTTCGCCGCTATCGTCTTCGCGATCGCGAGCAGGCTCTGGCCCTCGTAACCCGCGCTGTTCGCGGTGCGCATCGCGGGCGTGACGAACGCCGCCAGCCCGCGCATCGTGAATGCGTCGGGCGGACCCGACAACTCCAGTTGATCGATCTCGAAATCGCCGCACGGCAGCATCGGCTCGCCCCGGTAGCCCATCATCAGGTTGACCTGGTCGCCGAGCCCCGGGTACCACGGGCCCTGCCATCGCTGGTCGTGATCCTCGACCTCTATCTCGATCTCGCCGGAAAGCGCGTCGAGATGATCGATATACGTGATACTCACGATCATGCGCGACACGTCCGCGGTGATATCCACGCCCTGATAGGTCAGTATCCACTGCGGCGCGCGCACCGGATATGCAGTCGCCGATCCCATCGTGTTCCCCGCTTGTTACTGCCCGGCCTGCTGCTTCCACGGCGGCAGGTTCACGGCCAGGGCCTGGCTTTGCTGAAGTATCGGGATGAGCACCGTAAGGCCCGCCTCGAACACCGGCTCTATCGGAACCGACGGGTTGGCCATGATTATCGGGCTGTAGAGCGTGGCATTGCCGTAGTAGCGCCACGCCAGCAGGTCCCATCTTTCGCCCGCTGCGGTTATGTGCGTGATGTAGTTCGCCGCCGCCATCAGCTTAACGCGCTCCGGGTAATCGCCGCGGTCGAAATGTCTCCTGGCTGCACGCCCGGCGAGGGCGGCCCGCTCGGCCCGCCCAGCGTCAGCACCGCCGACACGCCCGCGGCGGGAAGCGTCGTCGTCCCGCTCGTGACGGCCTGCGCGGTTGGCGTTGTCGTCGAAGTGCCCGCGCCCGCCCCGGAGACCAGCCCGATCGGCGTGAAGTTGGGCACCGGCGGCAGGTTCGGATCGAACGCGAGCGGCCACTCGCGCAGCACCATCCGCACCCGTATCACGAGCGGATCACCCGCCGCGGAAAGCTGCTGCGAGACCGCTCCAATCGCCGCGATCACAAAGAAGCCGCGGAAATCGCCGTTGCCGAAGACCAGCGGCAGCGCCTCGTGCAGCGCCGCCGCCGTCTCCAGCTCGAAGAGCCTAAGCGCCGGGTCCGCCACCGCGCCGTGCAGCAGCATCTCGAACTCAAGCGTCTCGAGCCCGTCGGCGAGCCACTGCAGTTGCGGCGTGTTCTGGACCACGCGATGCTCGGCGTAGTCGTACTGCCGCATCGAGACTAAATTCTCAGGCGAACTCACGACCTCGAACACGATGTCTCCCAGGATCGCAAACACTGCCCTTGAAGCCTCCTAGAATTCGGTCCTGAGCCGTTTCTCGCGCTCGCGCTCCCACTGCTCGTAAAGGGCGTTGCGATGGCGCCGGAGCACTTCGAGCAGCCTCTGTTCCAGATCGAGCGCCGAGTCGGCGCGATTCACCACCAGGGTCGGCGAGGAATTGATCACGATCGGAGCCGCCGGCGCCGGATTCGAGGCCCGCCCGCGCGGCCCGCCCGCGAGCGCCGGAACCGGAATAAAAGCGGGCACGGCCGGTATCCGAACCGCCGCCGCAAGCGGTTGCGCCGCGCCTTCGCGCCCGCGCTTCGAAGCCGTGCTTGAGCCTCGCGCTCGATCGCTCGCGGCGCTCCCGGCGCCAAGCCCTTTGGCGAGAAGGCCAACCGTGTTTCCGAATCGGACGAGCGCCTGATGCATCCCCTCGTGATTCGCCGCGCGCCCGCGTTCGACATGAATCGGCGCGTCGTCGCGCCCGCGTTCGCTCGAAGCGCGTTCGCGTTCATTCCCGATAGCCGCGCCCTCCCGCGCCGCCCGGCGCGGGTCGGGCTTAAGCGCGACGTGCCACGAGCGTTCCAGCGCGCCATGTACCGCGCGGGTGAGGCCGAGCGCCGAACGCGACGCGCCGACCAGCGCCCACTGCGCATCGATCGCGCGACTGACCGCCTCGTGCATCTCCGCGCCCGTATTCCTTCTCGCATCGCGCCTCTCGCCCGCATCGCGCCTCTCGCCCCGATGGCGCCGATGCTCCGCGCGTCGCGCGTCTTCCCCGCGCTTATCGCGCGCGCCCTCGCGTGACGGGATCGGGCCCGCCTGCGCTCGCGCGCGGCCCGATATCGTTTCGGCGCCGGCGCGCGGCGTGCGGGGATTTCCCGATTCGACCGCGCGGGCAAGAGATACGGCATGGCTGAGATTCTCGCGCGCGTGCGATTCGCTCGCGGCCACGTGCATCGCCGTGCCGGTCGCGCGACGCACCCGGGCCGCAGCCGCCCCGGCGCGCTCAAGCGGACTCACGATGCGCCATCCGTACCAAAGCCGCTCGGCGGCCACGACGAACGGACGGGTCCGGGCCGCCAGGTAGGAGGCCATCTCGAATCGCGCAAGTCTCTCTCGCGCGCGCTCGTGTTCCGCAGGCGCCGCGCTCCCGGCGCCGTGGACGGCGGTTCCCTGGCCCTTATGCCGCTTCGCCATCCGGCTCTCCGTCCGTCTCTACGCGGCCGCGTGGGTTGGGGACGGATTGCGGCGCGAGGTCGCAATCTCGACCCGCATCGGACGGCCCATCAGTTCCCTGCCGTTGAGTCCTTCGACCGCGCGCTCGCCATCGCCGTCATTAACCATCTCGACGAAACCGAAGCCGCGCGAGCGCCCGTCGAACCGGTCGCGCACCACTTCGGCGCGCTCGACCGGGCCGATTTCGAGGAAGGCGTCGCGCAGCTCCTCATCCACGAGTGAAAAATTCAGATTGCCCACAAACAAACGCACACTCATATTGATACGCCATCTCCAATCAGGTTTCGGACAGGCTGTCTTTTCCGGGCCTCGCGCCCGGCGGGCGCCGTCCCCCTTTTTATTCGTCGCTCCCTCCGCTCGCCGCTTTGGCGGTCGCGCGGTTGTATTCCTCGACCGCGCCGAGCCAGTAGGCGAGCTCCTCGTAGTCCATCGCCTGAAGCTCGCCTACCGCGAATCCGAAGTGGACGAGGGCTGCAAAGGCGCCGGCGGAGGGAACTGAAAATTTTCGCCCGCGACCTCCGCCTGCAGGGCGAGAACGTCGCCGAGCTCCATCGCGAGCACGTCTTCGTAAAGGATTTTCGCGCCGTCGATTTCGACCAGCTCCGCGATAAGCGCGAAAACCACCGCGCCCGGGTCGCCCGAGCCGCCCGCCGCGCGCTGCGCGCGCATCAGGTCGCGCCCGAATCCCCGGCGCACGGTCGCGCTTTTCCCCGAGGGAAGCGTCACAACGCGCCCATCCGCCTGGGAACCGCCCTTTACCGGCGCGCCGCCTATCTTTACTCCGTTTACCAAAATCTCTTCCGGTCCCATCGCTCGCTCTCCGGTCGTCTTTGGTCCGTTGCCGTCCCGGCCGCGCCCCCGCGCGGGTCGCGGCCCGCCGTTTCACGCGATACGCGCGGCTAGGCGCCCAGGTTGACGCGGAATTGCGAGAGCTGATCGACGCCGCCGACGACATAGACGTTGGCGAAGACGTCGTAGAGATAGATCTGGGTGCCCGCGACGTAGAGCTCGCAGTGATAGACGCTGACCATCGACTGCGTCTCCACCATCGCTTGCTGCTTGAAATTGGAGACGCCCGCGTCCTTGAACACCCCGGTCATCAGGTACACCACCGGCAGCTCGGCCGAGCGGCCCTGGCTGGTGTACTGCTCGAGGCTTCCGCGCACCTGGAAGGAATGGGTCTGGAACGGGCTTGCGGCCACGGTCAGGGTCTGCGGGTCGAAGGACGACCATCGGATACGCGCCTCGAGCTTGTCCACGCCGCTCCAAAGCTCGGCGGTGCCGGCCATCCCGAGGCCCTTGTAGTCGATCATCCGATGGCGGGGCTGGGGAATTTCGATTTCCTCGGCGCGGCCGAGAAGCCCTACTCCGTCGATATATACATTGGCGTTGGTAAGTGAGTTTACTTGGATATTCATTTGCTCACCCTGCGAGTTCGTATTCGGACTTCGTGACTAACTGACCATCTGACCATTCTCCCGGCAATAGGACGCGGTTGCCGGGAACCTCTCCCACGGCGGCTGAGGGACCACGGCGGGAAATTCTCTCGCCGCGGCCCACGCGCCCCTTCGTTTTGAACCGATCAGCGCCCGGACGGGCATCTTTTTGTTAGGACGCCCGTCCGGCGCTCCGCGCCCCCTCTCCCGAGCGAAACACAAGAGGAGCGGGAAACGCGGATCGCGCGCGAGGCCATACGTCGCACGACGCCCGGTTACGCGGTGGCCGAAGCCGTCGAGGTCTGGGCGCTGGTCTGGCCGAGCTGCTGAAGCAGCGACACATCGATAAAGGTCTGGAAGGTGATGCGCTCGGCCGGCGGCGGCGGCATCACGTCCAGGCTGAAGACCAATTGCCCGGCCGCGATCTGGGTGGACGGGTTCTGCGCCGGATCGAAGCTGGCTGAACCCGCAACCAGCGCCCCGCGCTGGATCAGCGTGCGCAAAAACGCGTTGACCGAGGCCAGGATCGCGGTGATCAGTGCGTTCGAGATCGGCTGATCGATGAACTGCAGCATCGCCAGCTCCACCGACTCCTCGATAATGTCCATCGTGCGCCTGACGCTGATGAAATTGTCAGGCGCGGTCGAGGACGGATAGGCCGCGGACCGGTTGCCCCACACCCTGAGCCCGGTGCCGAAGGCGTTGAAGACGGTCACGATGCCGGCGGCGTTCAGATTGTTCACGTCCGAGTTGGGATCGACCAGAGAGGCGTAGAGCGGGACGTCGGGACCCAGGATCGACTGCACCTCGGTGTTGGAAGGCGACCACCAGTAGCCGTTCTGCAGGTCCTTCTGCGCGATCGCCCCCGCCATCCACTGCGAGTACGGTCCGACCGCAATCTGGTTGTACGGCTGGGTGACCGGCGTTCCCGCCGCGCTCAGGGTCACTCCGGTCGGCACCAGGCCGGCGTCATAGAAGGTCTCCTGCGGGTAGCAGAGCACGGTGCGCGTGCTCGAGGTGTCGAATGCCTGTCCCGCGGTCGAGCGGTTGGAAATTGCGGTCGCGGCCGGAGTCGAGGGCGCGGAATCCACCAGCGCAATCGCGCGTATCTGATGGGCCATCGCGTCGAGCGCGCTCGCCACGTCGGCGTTCTGCGAGTAACCCGGAGCGATCAGGACCTTGGGGAAAAAGCCCATTGTGCCGTAGGTTGTCTGAAGCGCCTGGATCCCCGTGTATGAGCCGCTCGCGACCGCGCCGATGATGTCCGAATCCTGCACCTTAGTCGGATCGGCGTAGTTGAAGGAGACCAGCACTGTCGCGCCGGCGGCGATATGGCCGCCCGAGGTGGCCGGGATGAGCGTGATCACCCCGTTGACCGCGTCGAGCGTGTAGTCGGTGCCAGCGGTATAGGTCGTACCGGCGGGATCGCTGGTGACGACCACGCTCGAGACGCCCATGTGGCCAAGATTGACAAGGCCCTGGGCGTTGAAGGTGAAGGCCGTCGCGGCGACCGCGGTGTAGTGCTCGGTCGGGTTGAACACGTTGACGACGATCGCCTGGCCCGCGCCCTGCTGCTGGATCGCCCAAAGAGCGTAGGGGATCGTGTAACCGCGCACAAGCGGACCGAAATTCGCCGCGTCAACCGCTGACGAAACGAGAGTGGGCGCGTTGACCGCCGGCGCGACCGCGGGCGACTGAACCACCCAGGTCGGCGCGGTACCCACCAGTCCAATCACGGCCGATTTGACCACCGTAACGGGTACCGGCCCGGTTCCGACCTCGATTACCTCGACTCCGTGTAAAAAACTTGCTGGCATTGTTTCACCGTGTTTCCTTTCCGCGTGAAGGCTCCGCGCTCGCGCGGCGAATTGTCATGAGTCGGCGCAAGGCACGCGCCGCTACGAGGCGCTAGGCGCGCTCTGGCCGGCGAGCGCAATCGCGCTCTCCGAGTAGCTGTAGGCGACGTCAACCGTCGCATCCGCGGGAATCGAGCCGGTCGAGAGCCAGGTGATGATTCCGTTGACCGGATCGAGCGTGTAGTCGGCGCCCTCGACGTAAGTCTGTCCGCCGCCGAGCGCGCTTACCGTGAGCGAAATCACGTTGCCATAGGGCAGCGCGATCTGGCCCTGCGCGTTGAAGGTGTAGGGCGCGGCGCCGGCGGTCACCGTGGTGTTGCCGGAGTTGTCGAGCGCGACACCCTTGACGAAGAGCGGGAAATTGTCGGCGCCCGACGGTTCGACCGCGACCGTGCTGAGCGCAAATGTGATTGTATAGATCCACACTCCGCCACGGCGGTCGCGCTCGAGGAATTTTTCGCGCACTGGCCGCATCTTGCGCGCGCCGGGCGCCTGGAAGCCGGTAAGCGCCGCGCGCACCTGCTCGAGTAGCGCGTAGGCGCCCGGGCTGGTCCCGTCGGGCGCCGAGCCGACGCCCCACCCGAGGTCGCGCACCAGAAGCGTCACGTCGAATTCGAGCCGGCGCTCCTGGATGATCGCGTCCGAATCGAGCAGATCGCCGTAGGTCGCGCCGCGATAGGTGACGAGCGCCGAGCCTACCGGATGGGTCATGCGGTAGGCCTTGGGCTCGTCGGGAAAATGCACGACTTCAATCGCGCTTATCTGCGAGGAGAGCTGCGCGACGATCGCCGATTCGAGCGTCTCGATATCGAGCGGCGTCGGCGGAGAAAACTGCAAGCCCGTCCAAGGCGTGTCAAGCGAAGTTGCCATCTGCTTCCTGACCGCGAGCGCGTCGCGCTCAGAATCCCTTCAGGGTGTCGCGGCTGAATACGCGCGCGGGCCCCTCGACGACTTCCGCCACCGGCGATATCGCGGTTTCGTTCCCGTCGGCGCCGACTCCAAGCGTGAGTGCCCCCGCCGCAACCTTGCTCAACATCGTGATCGCGTCCTCGTAGCGCCGGCGCGCGTCGGAGATGTCGTGAAGAGGTCTGAGCGCCTGCAGCCGGTACATCGCGATGTCGCTCGCGACGCGGTTCAGGACCTCAGGTGGATCGGTAAGCGGAAGAATGAAGCGCGCGCCCAGGTAGCCGTCGATCTCGGCCGAGGCGTCGTTGAGCGCCTGCTGGAGCACGGTGGTGTTGACCGTGGTCGCGGTCGGATCGTCGTTCGTGAGTTGCACGAGATCGCGATTCGGATAACGGTTGATCATGTCCTGCGGAGCCGCGTAACTCATCGAAAAACCTCACACCTTCGTCCCGGCGGATACGGCCTCGCCCCGGGCCCCCGCTCTCTTCCGCTCGGGAAGAGAGCCGGGGGCGCACGCGTCATCGGGGAGGGGAAGTCTCACGCGGATCAACTTCAGGCCAGATACTCGCTGACGATCAGGTCGGCGCTGTTCTTCCAGATGTTGGTCGTCGCGACGGATGCGCTCGCGCCCGCGCCGGCCATGAAATCGGAATGCAGGAGCTGGCGGGCTACCTCTTCGAGCGAGGGCGGCACCACCAGGTAGACGCCCTTGCGGCTCGACAGCGCGCCGAACGGCTGCCCGCCGTCGGTCGTGAACGAACGCATCGCGGCCCGCGCGGCGCCGTAGTTGGCCGGATTCGAGAGGTCGGTGTTGCTCGCGTAGGCAAGCTGCCAGAGCCCCACGCCGGTGTTGGCGCGGCCGTCGACCCCGTAGCGGAACTCGCGGCGGTTAAACACCGCCTCGTCGGTCATCGCCGTCATCCGCGTAACGGCGTACTCGCGCCGAAGCTGGAAGATGAACGGACGGATCGCGCGCGAAGCGTCGATAAGGAACCAGTAGGGGCCGGTGCCGCTGCTGTTGATATTGGAGGCCGTCGAATCGGCGTCGGGCCGGCCCGCGGGTCCCACGGGATGGGTCGCGCTGAAGAACGGCTGGCCGTCGTAGCCGAGCACGCTCGCGGGCGTGGCGACGGCGTTCTTGATCATCTGAAACAGCAGCATGTCGGGGTGGATCTTGGTATCCCATCCGAGCTGCTCGATGATCGGCTCGTAAACGCCGTACGTATCGTCCTCGATATCGTTGCGGTCGATCGAAATGGTGTCCTCGAAATTGCGGTTGACGATCGTGTAGGTATGGGCTTCAAGCGCCTGCACGACCCGATCGCCCAGCCATTCGCGAAACCGCGTGGTGCGGCCAAGCCACGGATAGGTGGTCTGGCGGCTGGTCGAACGCACGATCGAGCAGATCTGCTCGTAGTACGAAGGCGGCTTGTCGAAGCCGCGCTGGAATACGACATCGAAGCCGGTGAACAGTGCGGTCAGATTCTGAGCGGTTATCTCCATCGTGTGACTCCCTGACTCCTAAGCGTCTAGACCGCGGCCGTGGACTGATGCCAGAAATCGACCCACACCTCGCCCGACGAGTCGACGGCGACGACCTGGCCGGCGACCGCGTACTGCTGCACCGACGCGCCCGATGCGCGGTCGTTGGCGCTGACGTTGTTGTCGTCGATCGCGAAACACGGGCTTGCGACGGTCGCGCTGGTTATCGAGCCGTCCTGGCCAAACATGAAAACGCCCTTTCGCACCGCGATCTGGATCGCGCCCGCGGCGCCTGGATTGTTGACCGCGTTCTGGCCGGGGATTCCGTTGACCACGTACTCGGCGCGCCCGATCACCTTGAGCGCGTTGGCGGTCGTGCTGGTCGCCGAGGCCGGAACCGCGTTGCCGTTTGAGTCAATCGCCACCATCGAGCCGAGATAGATGGTGGTGTTGGCTTCGACCGGGTAGACCCGGATTCGCCCGCCGTCGGCCATCTCGGGCGTGTTTCGTGAGCTGGTTAGTGCCGCCATTTTGCCATCCTTGAGCGTAACGTCCGCGCCGTGGCGCGGACGCGGCCTTGCTTAGAGTTCGCGCTGCGCGTTGTCCCGTATCTTGAGAAAGTCGGCGCGGCCCTGTTTGCGGCTGGCGAAGTCGCCGGCCGAGACCCCGAGCTGCGCGCAAATCGCGCTTTCCGCCGCGTTTAACGTCAACCCGGCCTCGGGCGCCCTGGTGTGCGCCGAGCCGGGCGCGGCCGTCAACATCTCGCCCGAGAGCATCGCGGGCTGGCGCGCCACGAACGCAAGAAACGCCTCCGGATCGGCCGCGCAGTACGCGACCGCCCATTCGCGCTGGGCCGGAACGAGCTTGCCCGCCCGGATCGCGTCGTTGACGGCGTGTTCGGCCTTCTCCCGCGCGCGTTCGGCGCGCAGCGCGTTGAGCTCGGTGAGCGCCTTCTTGAACTCCGCGACATCGACGTAGCGCGCCGGATCGCCGCCCGCCGCGTTGCGCGCGGTCTCGCGCGCGGCGAGCAGGTCTCCGACCGTCTCGAGGATTTCCTCAACCGAAGCGTCCGGACCGGTGTCGAGAAGCCGCCTGAGCTGGCCCACAAAGTTGTCAAACTGGTCCATTTTCCTGTCTTCCTCGTCTCCCGCCGCGGAAATCGCGGTCAGGTAAAGATTGGGGTTGTTGGTCAGGCCCGCGCGCAGCAGACGGATGACCCTCCCGTCGGCGCGCGAGTACTGGAATACCGGCGAGATGTAACGATACTCGCGCGCGAGGATCGCCCGCGCCGCGCGTTCGGTCCATTCGACCCGGCCCCACAGCGCCCCGTCGCGGACCTCCAGTTCCCGAATCCATCCCGCGGCCGGGGCCGGCCGTCCGTTGGGCGCCGCGAAGTCGGTCGCGTGGTCGTAATCGACCGGTATCCCCGCCTCCATCCGAAGCGCCAGGGTCGCCGCGATTACCCCCGCCGGATCGTCGAGGCGGTAGGGGCCCCGCCCGTCGCGCCCGTGGAAAACTCCCGCCGGAAGAAGCTCGATCCACTCGGGCGCGGCCTCGGCCGCGACCGGCCCTTCGGCCTCGCGGACGTCCGCGCCCGCGGGTTCGCCCGGCGACGCTCCCAGCATGATCGCCAGGCTCGCCCGCGCGCGCCTGCTATGCCGATGGGCGGGCGCGCCGGCGGTATCGATCGCGGCGCCACCGCTCAGTTTGCGAGGGTTGCCACCGTGATCACCGCCAGCGCGTGGGGAGGAGAGAGCGTTCATCGCCGGCAATTCTGCCGCGAACGCGCCATTCCCGTAAGGATGAACTAGTTCATCCCCATCCTCGTCCTACGCAGAGATAATGAATCCCTACTTTCAGTTGGATAACCGGTTCAGCCCCCGCCGAATCCGCGCCCTTTGATGCCCCGGTTTCGCGCCTGCTAAATTTCCCGCCGTGAAACCCCAATTTCATCGCCCCGAAGGCCGCCTCCCGCGCCCGGCCGCCGTCCTCTCCGGCGCGAGGCCCTGATGCGCTCGCCCGACCCTTCGCCACCCGCGGCCATGCTGCTCGCCCTCGGCGCCCGGCGCCCGCGCGACATCCGCCTCGGCGCGCGCCGGCTCGTGCTCGGCGCGGACCCGCGATGCGACGTCGTGCTCGACGACCCCTCCGTCTCGCGCCGCCACGCCGCGCTCGAGCGCCGCGCCGGCGCCGTCATGCTCACCGACCTCGGCTCGACCAACGGCACCTTCGTCAACGGACGCCGCCTGGCCTCCGGCGTTGCGTTCGCGCTCTCGCCGGGCGACCGGGTGGCCCTCGGCGCGCTCGCGTTCCGATTCGTCAGCCCCGCGCCGCGCAGGGGCGCCCGCGCGATAATCCCGCGCCGCCTCGCCCTCGCCGCGGCCGCCATGCTGGCCGTCGCCGCGCTCGGCGCCTCGGCCTACTATCTGCGCGTGCGCGAACTTCCCGCCGCGCCCTCCGCGGCGCCCGAATTTTCACGCATCCGCGCGCGCCCCCCCGCGCGCGCCGGCGCTCCCGCGTGGCTCGCGCGGCTCAACTACTATCGCGTGCTGGCGAAGCTCGCCCCGGTCGCCGACGATCCCTCGCTCTCCGGCGCCGACGCCGCCCACGCGCGCTACCTTGTCGCCAATGAGGCCGACGCGATCCGCACCGGACGAATCGGCGCCGCGATGCATTCCGAGGAGCCGGGAAAACCCCTGTTCACCCGCGCGGGCCTCAAAGCCGCGCGCCTGAGCGACGTCGACGCCGACTACTCTTCGCCGCCCTCGCCGCCGCCTCCCGGATGGGCGATCGAAAACTGGATGACCGGGCCGTTCCATCGGATGTGGCTGCTCAATCCCCAGCTTGCGCGCGTCGGCTACGGCCGGTTCTGCCAGGGCGGAATCTGCGCCGCCGCGCTCAACGTGCAGAGCGGCATCGACCATCTCGCTCGCCCGGCCTCGCGAGTCGTGATGTTTCCGCCCGAGGGCGCCACTATCGCCGACGGCATCTTCGGCGCCGACGAGGGCGAATGGCCCGACCCGCTCGCCTCATGCCCGGGCTATGCGGTTCCGACCGGCCTTCCAATTACGCTTCAGCTTGGCATCAACGCGCCCGCCCTGCTGGATCGCTTCTCGCTCAGGAAGGACGGCGCGCCGGTCAAGGCGTGCGGCTTCGACGCCGACTCCTATCGCAATCCCGATCCGTCCTCGCTCGCGCGGGCGCGAAGCGGGCTTCGCCATTTCGGCGCGATCGTCATCGTCCCGCGAAAGCCGTTGGTCGCGGGCGCAACCTACGCCGTGCGCGCGACCGTCTCCGGCAAGCTTTACGCATGGTCGTTCAAGGTCGCGCGCCATCAAATCTTGCCCTGAGCGCGCGGGCGCGGCCACAATGCTTCCTGAGGTTTTACTTTAAAATTGGACTTCGACGGTTTCCTCCGCGATTGCCGCCGCCAGTGGCCCGAATTCGACGAGCCCGCGCGTCTTGCCCGCGCGCTTCATCCCACCGACCGCCGCCTGAAGGACGTCCTCGGGGCGATTCCCGCGATGGCGACGGAGAACAAGCTGATGCTGCTCAACCGCGCGGTCGCGAATCTCGAACCGGGCGAGGTGTACGTCGAGGTCGGATGCTACCAGGGGGCGACGCTGGTCGGCGCCGCGCTCGGCAACGCGGGCGCGCGGCTGTTCGGATGCGACAATTTTTCGCAGTTCGACGGGGCCGGGGAAAAGTTGAAGGCCAACTTGAATATCTGGACCGCCTCCGGACAGGTCGCCTTCCACGACATGGACTACCGCGAGTTCCTCGCCCGCGCGCCATGGCGTCCCGCGCGCATCGGCGTCTATTTCTACGACGGCTCGCACAGCTTCGAAGATCAGTTCGAGGGCCTGCGCCACGCCCTTCCCCATTTCTCCGACCGCGCGCTGGTCATCGTTGACGACACCAACAAGCGCGCCGCGCGCTCGGCCAACGCGCTCTTCGCCCGCATCGTTCCCGGTTTCGAGCCGTTACTCGATCTTCCCACTCCCGGCAATCATCATCCGACCTGGTGGAACGGCGTACAGGTGTTCCGGATGCGCCGAAACGCGGCGACGCCCGAGGCCATCGCCGACCCCGGGCGCGCTTTTTCGATGCGCAAATTTTTCTTCGACGACGTCGCCCTCAACCTTCGCCATCGCCGCCGCGCCCTTCGCCGCCGCATCAAGGAAACCCTGCGCGGCAAGCGCGGACGCCGCTGAGGGACTCGCACCCGCCCTTCTTTTCCCTCTCCCACTTTTTTTTCGACATGGGAGAGGGCTTTTTCGGCCAACCCGTCACTCTGCGCGGGCGTCGCGCGGCCCCGATAAGGCGGCGGTCGTCAAAGGGCGTTCGCCGAGCAAGGGGGCGGGCGCGACCGCTCACCCGGCGGAACAGCGCCCCTTGCCGGCTTTCGCCTCGCGACGGAACGCGGGCGCGGGAGAAAGCCTACTCCAACGGCGCGAAGCCGGGGCCCATTTTCGCGGGTGAGAGCGTCGGTTCGCCGTCGGCGGGCGCGGGAATCCCGAGCCGCTCCAGCACCGCCCTCTGTCCCACCTTGAGCCCGCGGTCGGCGAGTGTCGCGACGATATCCGCGAACGCGCGCAAGTCCGAATCGTCGGGAAGCTCGAACTCGACGTGCGGATAATTCCTGCGCGGCCCGAAGTTCAGGTCGACGATCGGCCGCACCAGGTCGCGATCGAGCGTCGCCTGGAGCCGGCGCACGTCCGCCGTCAGGATATCGCGGCGCACCGAGTCATGAACCTCCGCCGCCGCGCGCGAGCCCGTGCCGCCACGGGGCATCTCGGTGGTAAGCGTCTGCCCGAGCACCGCCTTGGAGACCTGCGCGTCGAGGTATTCGCAGAACCGATGGTACAGCTCGGCGCCGCCGGCGCGATTCGCTTCGGTGAACTCGATCATCATCGATTCCGGAATTATCGCGGCCGCGTCGGTGCCGATATTCGCGACCGCCTGCAGCAACGTCTGCTTGTCCTGTTCCGAGGCGCCCGCGCCGTACTTGCCGACTCGCAGCGGCTGGCCGAACACTTCGGCGAACGTCACCCAGTCCTTCAGCGCGTAGTTCTTGAACAGGTAGGCCCATCCCGCCGCCCGCGCCAGTCCGCCTCTGATTGGAAGCCCGGCCTTGGCCTTGGCGACGTGCACCACGAACTTGAACGGCACGAGCGGCTCGGTGAGCGGCTGATAGTACGCGCCGAACCCGCCGCGCACCCCCTGGCCGCGGAAATGGCGCCCGCGTCCCTCCGCGACGTCCTCGATCGCCGGCCCTTCCCCGCCAAGCGAGCGCACCAGCAGCTCCTCGCCCGACACCCAGTCGAACATGAACCACCTCGGGTCGCGCCACAAAAGCCGCTTGGGAAACCATTCGCGCCCCGACGTGTCCCAGATTATTTCGGTTGCCGAGTAACCCTTGCCGAGCGCGTCGAGCATGTCGAACAGCACGCTCTCCAGCATGAGCGCCCCCGAGGTCAGGACGTCGCGCACCAAATCGGCCGCGCGCGCGTCCTCCGCCGAGTCCGAGGCCGCACGCACGAACGGGCGCAACTGCGCGACGGCCTGCTTTCGCGTCGAGAGCACGGCCAGGTAATGGAGATCCTTTTCCTCCATCTCCTCGGCCAGCTCCAGGTAAAGGAACGGGTCGCCGAATTCGGCGTCGCGCAGGATCGCGCTAAGCCGCTCGGGAGTAAGGCCGGCCGCGGGATGCATCACCGAGTATATATTCCGGATACCCGCCATCGTGGGCGCGGCCTGCTCCTCGCGAAGCCTTGAGGTATCAACTTCGCGCCCGAATGCGTCATACAGTTTCATAGTCGAATAGTCTCCTGTTCCGATCACTGCCGGGTCTCGCGATGCACTCCGGGTCCCTGCCCCTTAACGCGCAATTGGCTCCCGTTCCCTTCGGGCGAAGGGGTCAGAGGTCAGGTGCGACGCTTCACCTACGCATCTCGCACCGAGGCTCTCTCTTCACGGTCATCCGCAGGCCCTTCCTTCTTCGTCATCCTGAGCGGAGGCTGCCGAAGCGAAGGATCTCGCGGCCGCCACTGGTGCGGCCGCGTCATCCGGCGGTTCTGCCGCAGACGCGCGGAGGACCGCGCGAGATCCTTCGACTTCGCTCGCGGACTCGCCGCGCTCAGGATGACGGGAAACGAGGTTCGCGTTGTCACCCATCGCGGCGCCGCGCGCTTTCGCGGCCGGACGAGGAATCATCGTCGCTCTCGCCGACTTTGCGGAACCATTGGCCGCCGCATCGGCGGCACGGCGCGGGGATTTTTTCCAGCGAAAGCATGAACTCGTCGGCGCATACTTCGCACTTCCATCGCCACGCAGTACTCATTCAAGTCACCCTCCGATACTCATTGCGACACGCACACTTTCGGCTGCAACGGCCCATTGTCCATCCTTGCGCTGAGGACCCTCACCCGGCGCTCTTTCAGCGAACCTCGCGTACGCTCGCTGTTGTCGCGATTGGTTATCGGCGCCGCGCAGGGTCCGTGCAAAGCGACAAGTTCGCTGAAGAGCGCCGCCCTCTCCCGGACCCGGGCGAGGGCAAGGAGCACGGACGCGGAAAAAACGTGGCACATCCCTCTTCCCTTTCAGGGCAAGGGGTCAGGAGTTGCTCCCTCCGACAGCGGGCGAGGGACGGAAAGATCACCATGCGCCCCGTCCGAACAGTCGCGCGCGGCGAACCGCGAGCTCGCCGCCGTCCTCGTCGGACGGAGCGCCGAACGGATCGCGCGCCCGCCCGCCGGGCGCGACCGCGGGCCGGTAATCGATCTCCGCCACGTCCATCCGCGAGGCGTAGTACGCGAGCGCCGCCGCGATCGCGCTGTCGCCGTGGCGCGCCTTATCGTCGCTGCCGCGCGTGCGGCGCTCCGCGATTCGCGCAACGCCCTGTTCGACGACGAGCGCGCGATGGTCGAGCAGGATATCGGCGTCGCGGGGAAGCTCGATCGTCCCGTCCTCGAAGGCGGCCCGAAAGCGCGGCATGTTCTCGCGATACCACTCCAGCGAGAGCATCACCTGCGCGATCCTCGCGCCGTAGCGCTGGCGAGCGGTCTCGGCGAGATACTGGCCGTTGCCCCGCGCGTCCATCGCGCCGCCGATAAAGCGCGGCATCCGGTCCACGACGTAAAACAGGATCTGCTCCTGCTGGCGAAACGGCACGTTGCGCAGCTCGATCACAAAGGGGGTGCGCCGCACCAGGTCCGCGCCGATCTGAAGCGGCCATATCACGGTAAGATCGCCAAGGCGCCCGAAGTCCTCGCCGAAGCAGGTCGCAAGCGCCGGGTCCATCGCTTCGAGCGCGGGGCCGACGCGCTCTTCGAGAAACGCCTCGGTCTCGGCGCGTCTTGCCGCTTCGGGGCGCTCGGCGAACTCCGCGGGCGTTTCCCATCGGATTACCGCGACACCCTCGCGCATCCGGCTTTCCACCATCACCGAGGACAAAAACGCGCCGCCCGAGGCGCGCGGCACGCAGTTGAGTTCCTCCTCCGCGTTCTCGCCATAGAACTCGATAATTTCGCGCTTCCACGCGGCCTCGCCCTCGGCGCTCCATTCGATTCCGCGCTCGGCGGCGATTTTCCGGTAAAGGCCCTCGGCGACCGCCTCGTCGAAGGTCACGCGATGGAGCGAATAGGGGCGGCGTCCGGCGCGGATGTCGGTTACCAGCTCGTTGAACGGATTGTCGGCGCCGTTATGGGTCGAAATCACCCGCACCCGCCCGCCCCACATCGTAAAGGCGAGCGCGGCCTTGAGCAGTCCGGGGAGGTCGTCGTGAAAGGCGGCCTCGTCGATCACCGCGCATCCCTGCTTGCCGCGCAGGTTCGACGGGCGCGAGGAAAGCGCGACGATCTTGTGCCCCGAGGCGAAGCGCACCCGGTACGCCTGGATGTCGCGCGATTCGTCGGCGATCGCGATTTCCTCGATCGCGCGCGCCGCGCGGTTGAAGCGCCGCGCCCAGTTCGCCGCCGTCTCGACGAACTCGAGCGCCATCTCGCGGTTGTAGCCGATATACCAGGTGTCCATCCCGGCGCGGCTCGACGCCGAGAGCGCGCAGTCGGCCGCTTCGGTCCAGGTGATTCCGACCCGGCGCGATTTCTCGCACACCTTGACCTGCGCCGTGTCCGCCATCCATCGGCGCTGGTAAGGAAGCAGAAGCGAAAGCGAATCAGGCATCGCGGGACATTCTCCGCTGAAGCAACGGGCGAGGATTCGAGCGCCGGTGCGCGCGGCGCTGGCGCTTCGCAAACGCCCCGGCACAGGGCGTGCCGGACGGGCCGATGAGCGTCGCCGGCGCGATTCCGCATCCGGGCGGCCGGCGCGAAACCATCGGCGCTCGCAGGGACAAGGCGGGGAGAGGCTTCAAAGCGTGCGCATTGAACAGGAGGAAAGCCCCTCGTACCAGCCGCCCCTCCCCGCGTTTCAGTGTTTTTCACAGCACCGCCCGTCGGTCAACCACTTCTGTGCGGAGTTATTCCCGGTCGCCTGACACGCCGCGCTTTACTCTCGTTCAGGCACGTTTCTCGTGACTATCGCGCCAGAGCGCTTTTCCCTGCCTGCGCTCCTTGCCCTCGCCCTGCCTGTCCGGGAGGCGCAACGAACCGCTGGAGTTCTTTTCCGTGGCTGCGCTCTTTGGCCCTCGCCCGTGTCCGGGAGAGGGCGGCGCTCTTGTCAGCCAACCCGTCGATTTGCGTGGACGCCACGCGGCCTTGATGGGGCAGCGGTCGCCAGCGGGCAATCGCAGCGTTGGCTGAAAGAGCGCCGGGTGAGGGTCCATTGTTGGCCGCGGGGCGCGAGAGCACGGCGAACTTTCCGCGCCCTGACCCCCCTTGAAGAGCGCCCCGCGGCCCAAGTTATCTGCATCACATCTGAAACCGTGACGCGTGAGATGGCCAGATTGATCGCGGATCTCTCATCGCGTGGAGTTTGCCGACGCGCGCGCTCATACCCGGATCTCCAGGAGCGCGGCGCGGATTTTCTCCGCCGCCTCGGGCGAGAGGCCGCCCGAGCGCGCCGCCTCAGACAGCTTTTCGCTGGCAACGCCCACCTGATGTTCGACGGCCTCGCGCGCCTGCTCGCGCCACTTGCGCCATTCCAGTTCGACCCGTGCGAGGCTCGCAACGGTGCGGCCGACCGAGCCGACCGCGGCCAGATCGGCCTTGGTCGGGTACTTGCGCGCCGGTTCATCGAGCTCGCCGCCCTCGGCCTCGTCTTGCGCGCCTTCGCGCGCGCGGCGATTTCGGATTCGCCGGGCGCCGGTTTTGCGCGCGCGCTCGACGTCGCCCAGTTTCTGGCGGGTGTCGTTGAGATCGACCATCATCTCGAACAGCGTGGTCTGGACGATCTTCATAAGCGCCTGGTTGATCCGGTCGTCGTCGTCGGGAGCGGCCTCGACCACCGCTTTGGCCTGCGCGGTGGCAAGGCGCACGGCCTCCAGGCGCTGTTCGAAGCGCCGCGCGTAAGTGTTTATGGCCGAGGGCGAGATTTCGTAGCCCTTTTCCTCCAGCCATCGCGAAAGCCCGCGATAGTCGCTGAAACCCCCGTTCACCAGGCGGCGGTTGAGCTCTTCGCGCACCTCGGGCGGAAGGCGTTTTATCTTGCCGCGCACCTGGGACCGGCGCTTGCGCGTAGCGCCGGCCCCCGGCGCGCAATCGCCGCGCGCTTTCATCGCCAGTATTTCCTGGGACGGGCGACTCCTGCGGGGCAGTCCTTGTTGTACTCGACGACGTCGACGCCCGAAGCGGTGAGCCGGGCGAACCAGGTCTCGGCGTCTTCGCCTTCAAGTTCGAGCAGGCCGAGATCGCGCAGATAGGCAAGCTCGCGGCGCACCTGGGTGAGCGTGAGCGAGAGCTTGATATCGGAGAGCACGCGCCAGACTATCTGTTCGGAGACCGGGATGGGCCGGCCCGCGTCAACCACGCGCAGGATCCTCCAGCGGGCCTCTTCGCGCTGCTTTTGTTCGATATCAACGGGTTCAGTCATAGACCTTTTCCTTGAGAGCACCGATCTCTTCGCGCATTTCGTCGCGCATCGCGTCGAGCTTCGCGTCGAACGTGCCGCAGAAGCGGATCCAGTCCTCGCGCCGCACGTATTCGAGCGGCAGCATCGCGCGCAACTCGAACAACTCGCGCTCGACCCGGTCCCATCGCGCCGTGTCGCGCCTGAGCGCCGCCTGATGGCGGTCGAGCATCCACCTGAGCGCGCCGACGTTGAGCCCGACGAAACTCATCATCACGAGCGCGAACGTGCCGGCCGCCTCGAAGCTCATTTCGCCTGCCCGTCCCGCCCGCGAGACGGCTCCGGCTCGGTCGAGCGCTTTATCGTGCACGCGCCCGCCATCGCAAGCAGCACCATCGAGAGCCCCTTGCCGTAGGCGTCGGCCTCGGGCGGGGCGAAATGGCGGGCGAACGCCACCTGCACGCACCAGAACACGATGTAGGCGAACGCGCCGAGGACTCCCACCACGCGCGCCGCGTCGTAGGTCAGATTGTCCTTGCCGGTCAGCATGTCGTTGAAGAACTTCACGGCTGAAAACCTTTCAACGGCTGGACGCCGCACGGGCGATGGAACGGCCATCGGTGCTCGCCGCGGACGCGGGACGGCGCGCCGCGGGACGGGTACACCCCCCCAGTATCCCGTCGAGCTGTTCGAGCGCGCCCTTCAGGACGATCACGCTCGCGGCGTATGCCCGAATCGTGTCCGCCGGCGAGGACGACTCCGAAAGCGCGGAAATCGGAAGCGAAGGCCGAGCCGGGATTTGCGCCGCGCAGTAAACCGGCTCCGGAACCGGCACGTCCACGGTCACGGGAACCGCGGGCGGCCGTGCGCCCCGGGTGGCGCATCCCGAAACCCCCGCCGCGCCGAGCGCGAGCGCAAGGCCGAGCGCACAAACCGGACCGAACGCTCTTCCAACGGGCCTCGTCGTCACCATCGTGAAAGCTCCTTCGCCTCGCGATTGCCCCATCGGATCGCCGCGGCGCATCCCGAGTCGATACGCGCATGCACGATTCGGCTCGCCTCGCGCTCGGCGCGCGCCGCCACCGTGCGGGCCCGCGCGTCGGCCGCCTGGCTTCGCGCCGCAAGCGCGGCGGCAACCTTAAGCGCCCGTTGGCGCATCGCGGCGACAGCCGCGTCCTGGCGCTTTAGCGCCGCGGTCAATTGCTCGACGCTCGCACGAAGCTCGGCGTTGCGCGTGGCCAGGCGCGCCGCTTCGCGGCGGGCGGCGTCGCGCTCGTGGATCAGGACGGCGCGGTACGCAAAGGCCGCCATCACCACGAGCGCGAGCGCGAACGGCTTCCAGTAACGGGCGGCGACGGTCAGAAATGCCGCAATCATCGGCAAGCCTCCGCCCCGGTCCGCTCAGTGGGCCGCGGGATGCGGGCTGTTGGCGGACTCGGCGCGCGCTTTGATCGCCGCGGCGAGTTTCTCGGTCGCGGCGGCCTGGTGCTCGAGCGCGGCCGCGTGGCTTGCGCCGTCGAGCGCGGCCACGCCGTGATGGATGAGCCTTTGCTCGAGCGAGGAGAGCCGCACCTCGAAGCCGTGCGCGAGCGAGACGAGATCCTTCAGCACCATCCTGCCGAACATGGTGCCGAGCACGATTCCTGCCGCGACAGCGAGCGCGTAGCCGATCAGGTTGAGCGTGACCATCGTGTCCATCCTTTACCTCCAGAATCTGGCGATGCGTTGGTTCGCACCGCTCATTCGTAAGCCCTGTTGAGCCATCCGGTCAGGAACTCGCACTTCGCCCCGCCGTGCCCGCTCGGCCAAAGCGCGGCCAGCACGCGGTAGTGGCTTGCGGCCTCCGAGCGGAGCGCGGCGAGCAGTGCGCCGGGCGCCGCGGCGCGCGCCGCAGCGATCGTTGCGGGGCCGAGCACGCCGTCCTCGGCCAGGCGACCTCCGCACGCGCGCAGCGCGCGCTGAAGGCATCGGGTAGCGTTGGCGGGGCCGACGTTGACGGCCAAGTCGAACAACTTCGCCCCAACTCCGGCGGGAAGCTCGCCGTACGGGCGGGCGCGCCAGTAGTCGCGGTAATAGATCGCGATTGCCTGCTCGCGCGTGAGCGCGCGAATGTCGAGCTCAGGGTAAGCGCGCCGCGAGATGCCGAACTTGGTCTCACCCCCGGGATCGGAGGGGTTTCGCACGTAGCCGCCTTCGTCGGCGAGCACCCGGGCGACCGCGCGCACAAACTCCTCGGGATAACGGTCCGGAACGTTCAACTGAGTGTCCTGCACCGCCAATTATCGGAACCGGCCGGCGGCGTACCCGCCCGCCGGTTCCCCTCCTTGTAGTGTTTTTCGCCACGCCGTCGCGCAGCGCGCGGGCCAACCTATTCGTCGCGAAGGCGCGCGAGCACCTTGTAGACGTAGCGCTCGCTGCATCCGACACGCCGCGCGACGCGCGCCACGCTCAAACCCTGCGTCCGAAGCGCCGCAATCCTCAGGCTGAGCGCCCGCCCGGCGTCGCTCGGCAGCCAGACGCGCTCGCCTCCGAACACGCTCGCAAGCCTCATCGCGGCGACATACCCGATCGCCTGGGTAATCGCGTCGCCCGGCGACGGCTTCTCCGGGATGTAGAGGCGCCCGCCGCCGAACTCGGCGATAAGCCTGCTGGCCGCGCCCGCGCCGATGAGCCGCGCAATATTGTCGATCACCGGAGCATCCGCCTTCAGGCGGACTCTCGGCCGTGCGGGCGGCGGGAACGGCGCGCCCAAGGGAAATTGCCGCTCGCGGGAAATCACGCCGTTCATAAATTGTAGGCAATCCTGAGGTTGGCGGGGATTTCCCCGAGGTTTTGCTCGCGGTCATAGACCACGCGCCATCCGAGTTCCGCGATCTCGGCGATGCAGATTCGGCAGACGCCCTTGGTCTTGATCGCCACAGTGAAGGGAATCGTGTCGTGGCAGAAGGCGCACTTCACGGTGCGCTGCGCGATCGTTGTCGTCCTTGCCGTGCGCGCTTGTTCGAGAGCCTCCATACTACCTCCGCGCGTTGGGTTTACATCTTGAAAACAACGAAGTTTGAGAGCACATGAAATCCTCAACTTCGGACGCTCCAACTATAGTAGGAAAAACGCAACGGGGCGGTCCGGCAGACGCGGCGCGATACGCCGCGGACACGGGGATGGGAAGATATGCCCAAGGAGCCTCGGCGCCGCACTCCGGCGTCGCATTCAGGAAAATCGAGTAGCAGGATGAGACGCGAAGACCCGTGTTGGGACGGGCGGTTTCTCAATCCTCGATGCGTCGGGGGCGAAACATCTTTGCGCTTTCGCAACAGGGAACGCGACAAGTCGCTCGTCCGTAGCATTGGGGTACGGTCGTAAACTGGGTTACGACGAAGCGCGGCCAGCGCGCATGTACGGCACGGCGCTTGCACGGCAGGGACGCGGGTCTCGCGCTGCCGACAGCCGAACAGACCCGCGTCGGAGACGGAGGGAGATGTGGTATCGAATCGCGACAGCGGGTCGCTCGAAGTGGCGCTCGAACCTGTCGTCTCCCACAAAACTAAACGCGCCGCGGCACGCGACCGAATCGAGATGGCTGAGTGAAAGGCCGCCAAGTGGAAGGCTATGAACAGGCCTGTATACAGTCGATTTGTCTTTATTGGGTCGAGACTTGCGTTGTGCCCTCTGCCCATGCTTTATGATTCGTATTTCACAACTGTGGGATCATGTCAACTACAGTAGGAAACTCAGACCTTCACCAGCGCCTGCGTCATCTCGTCGACCGTTTCGGATCGGTTGCGGAACTCTCGCGTGCCCTGGGCGTCTCAGACAACGCTGTTTACAAATGGCTTTCAGGCCGCGGACAGCCAACTGTCTCAAACCTTGTCGCGCTAGCACAAGTCGCGCACGTGTCAGTAGAATGGCTAGCAACCGGACATGAACCCGGCGCAGCAAAGAAGTCTAGCGGCCAGGCCACTAATCCAGACGACTACGTTTTCGTGCCTAGATACGACGTGCGAATCACCACTGGCCGGGGCAACTCGATCAGGAGTGAGCAGGTAGTGGACTACCTTGCGTTCAAGAATGACTGGGTACGCACAAGGCTCAACACCGACCCACGGAATCTTCTGCTTATAGAAGCAGTTGGGGACTCGATGACTCCGACGCTCGAAGACTCGGATCTTTTACTGGTCGACCTGGGCGAGCCTCGCTTCAAGCATGATGGCGTGTATGTGATTCGCAGGAATAGCGACCTCGCAGTCAAGCGCTTGCAGCGGAGGCCGGATGGTAAGCTGCTCATTATCAGCGACAACCCAGCCTATACTCCAGTGGTCATTCCCGCCGAGGGGGTGAGGATAATCGGACGGGTAATATGGGCAGCTGGACGGCTTTGAACAACTGAAGCCGCTTGAACGAGCTATCACCGAAAGTTGTGGATCGTGACGGCATGAAACAGGCGGCGTACCCTTCCGCGTAGGCAACGCAAACCCCGGTGGGAGCCGGGTTGGAAGGAGGACGCCACCGATGTGCTGCGCGTCAATCATTTCTTTCGATCGCGACAATCATTTTTGCCGGTCGTCGCCAGGTTTAGGTCCTTCGGTTTCTGCTCCTATATTCGCTCCTGATCAGGGTTCAGGTCAGGACCCGCAGCGGG